>JBCDDJ010000151.1:0-13444 GCA_039180385.1 Cyanobacteria bacterium P01_G01_bin.38
GATATGGTCGAGATGTCAGATGTGAACCACGTCAATATTCTGTATTCCATCGCGATTACGCTGCTTAGCAAAGCGACCAAGCTCAGGGTGCCGATCTCAGCGACGACCCAAAATGCTTTATTGAACTGGTTTACCCAGACCAAAAGTAAGACCTATGCCGATCAGCTCCAATCCGAGCTATCGGCGGGGGCTAACCTGTTTGACTTTATCATCGGCAAACTCAAAAAAGAAAAAACCTTTCGCGAAGAAATCAAAGTCACCTACGAACGCAGTGTCTCTGAGCTGTCGGATACCATCAATCGCATTGCCGCAGCGATTCAAACCGCGACTAAAAAGGAAGTACTGGTCATCATTGACGACCTCGATAAGCTCGATCTATCCGTAGCCGAAGCCATCTATCGAGATAATATCAACGCGCTGATTTCGCCTAATATCCGAGTCGTATTCACGATCCCAATCTCGGTGGTGCGCGAGCCCAGATTATTTGCCGCGATCCAGACCGTCAGCCCAATCGTGCTGCTGGCGGTGACCAAGTTCTATGCCCAGGCAACCGCCCATCAGCCCGATGCTGAACCTGATGAGAAAAATGTGGAAATCTTATCCGCTGTCTTGAGAAAGCGGATTGCAGCTGACCTGATTGAATCAGACACCCTGCGGCAGATGGTATTGCTCAGCGGCGGCGTCCTGCGGGAGCTGGTGCGGTTAGGGCAGGCGTGCTGCCGAGAATGTATGTTAGAGCTTGACCCGGAGCCTGATAATACAGCGGTCACGATTAACGATGATATTCTGATCGCTGCGATGAGGACGCTGCGCAATGAATTTGCCCGAGGGCTGGGGACTCAGCGCTACGACCTGTTGGGCCAGATTTATAAGGACTTTGCCCCACCAGATGCCCAGAGCCCAGAGTTTTTGGAGTTGCTGCACGCGCTGTATGTCTTGGAATATGAAAATGACGACCTCTGGTACGACTTGCATCCGCTGATTACAGACCTGCTGCGACGAAAGGATCTGCTGCTTGCTGAGTAGCATAAAACCCACGATAGAATTTTGCTGTAGGCTATTGAGCAGTTGACGCGTTACTCAATGGTTCAGTCTGAGATAAGCAAACTCAATCAGCGTGAGCTGCGAAAGCTGATCCTATCGCTTAAGGCCAGCACGGGGCAGCTAAGTTTGCTGCTGGCGATTTGTGATGATCGCAACCTGCAAGCAGAGCTGATCGACGCCTATGAGAAAGACCTCAGACAGCAGGGGATTACGCCCTATCAAACTCGACTTGATTTGAAGCAGCCCAGCCTGCGGGCGACTTTGACCAGTCTGGTAGAAAGTCGGCCAGCTTTGCAGAATGAAGCCCCAGCGGTGATTACCGTCCTGGGAGCGACCGATCTAATCGGCATCCGCCTGACCGAAGAGAAGTCAGAGCAAGAGCGGTTTTTCTTCTCGCTTCAGTGGACTCGGGAGTCGCTGCGGGCGTTTCACTTTCCCATTGTGATTTGGCTCTCGGATACGGTCGCCACCCGGCTGGTGCAGCAGGCCCCCGATTTTTGGAGCTGGCGCAGCGGTGTGTTTGAGTTTGAGAGAGAAGCAAAGGGGCAAGAATTGAAACCTGAAGCAGCAGTTAGCAAAGGCTCGGCCCTTGGAGGTTCTTTGTCATATGGAGATAATGGAGATTCCCGTTCTCTTTCGGTAGACGAGATTCAACAACAGATTGATGGGTTAAAAGAACAAGACCCGCAGTCCCCACTATTGGTTACACTCTACAGCGATTTAGGCAAAGCCTATGAGCGGCAATATAACCATGAGGCGGCCTTAGGGAACTACGAGCAGGCATTGCATTTGGCTGAGGTGCATAAAGACCAGGCTATGCAGGCAGCATTATGGCAAAATTTGGGCAATGTTCTAGAGGACTGTGGACGTTATCTTCAAGCGATTAACTTTTATGAGCAGTCCTTAGCGATCTGCCCGGAAGTTGGCAATAGAAATGGTGAAGCGAAGGCTTTGAACAATTTAGGTAATGCCTATCATTCGTTAAGCCAATATGAGCGTGCGATCGCATTCTATGAGCAGTCCTTAGCTATCTGCCGAGAGATTGGTGATAGAAACGGCGAAGCCAAGGCTCTGAATAATTTGGGCAATTCATATTATTCGTTAAGCCAATATGAGCGTGCGATCGCATTCTGTGAGCAGTCTTTAACTATCTTTCGAGAGATGGGTGACAGGAACGGTGAAGCGAATTCTTTGACAAATTTGGGCATTGCCTATTATTCGTTAAGTCAGTGTGAGCGTGCGATCGCATTCCATGAGCAGTCTTTAGTCATCTTCCGAGAGATGGGTGATAGAAATAGTGAAGCGAATGCCCTGATGAATTTAGGCAGTGCTTATTACTCCTCAAGCCAACATGAGCGTGCGATCTCGTTCTATGAGAAATCTTTAGCTATCTGCCGAGAGATTGGTGACAAAACTGGTGAAGCGAACGCTTTGAATAATTTAGGCAGCGTCTATAAATCGTTAGGTCAATATGATCGTGCGATCGCACTCTATGAGCAGCCCTTAGCAATCTTCCGAGAGATTGGTAATAGAAACAGTGAAGCAAATTCTCTTTACAATATGGCTATAACCCTGGCATGTCTTGACCGCCGTTTTGAGGCAAAACAGCGCTTTGAACAAGCCCTTATCATCTATGAAGACCTGAAATTAGATCATAGAATCGAACAATGCAAAGACGCTATTGCCACTTATGACCAAATCAACCCCACGTAGCGGCGTAGTACTCCTGCGATTGGCAACGCGCCATCCAATGAGTCCGAACTGGTGGGAAAATAGCCTGCCGACCTTACCCTCAAAGCCATCGGTTCGATTTAATCGCGGGTGGCTGTGGTTTGTTGTCGGGTCAGCAATCGTTCTGGTGATTGAGTGGCTGGTGTGCTAATCAAACCAAGCAACCCTGATCGGGGCATTCAACCGTTGTCCCCTCCAGGGAGGGGCGCAGGGGTGGGTTGCGATCGCTTGCGCAAGCAGTATGTGTTTAGCGCGAATCTCCCGCAAGCCCTTCTGCAGAAAAGCCAGGTTTAAAGGAACTCTTGAGACCTTTGAAATCTAAAGGATGGAGCGATACCCAGCTTTTTTCATTTTTCTGGCCCTCGTCTTGAGTGAGCAACGGTTGCAACCCCAGCCAAAGCCAGACAAATGAAACCCACCCTGCCAGCATCCCCTCACTTTTAACTCAACAGGACACCGCTTTACGCGGGGTTGTAGGGCGGCGTTTCGCCCTGCCCAGGGGGGTGCGGGGGCACTCGGAGGGACCCCCGCGCAGTATCCCAAGCATCCACTCCAGTCACTAGCGCTAAACACATACTGAAAGCGATCAAAACCCACCCCGCCCTGCGGGCACCCCTCCGTGAGAGGGGAGTTTGGTATGCTGTGGGATTGTTACACCGGGTCAAAATTTTCGATTTTAGTAAAGCCTTCCGAATTATCCGTGTGATTGCCTGGACGGCTAGAAAACAAGGTTTCAAGTCCAGCTTCTCGTGCCGGGCGCAGTTCGGCGACCACATCTGAGATAAACAAAATCTGGCTGGGCGATGTCCCGATTTTCTCCGCAATCTTGTGATAGCTATCAGTCTCGCGCTTTGGTCCAGTAGTGGTGTCAAAATACCCGCTGATAAAGGGCGTCAGATCGCCGTCCTGGCTATAGCGAAAGATCAGCTTTTGGGCCTGTACACTGCCCGATGAGAAAATATAAATCGCTTTACCAGCTGCCTGCCAGCGCTCAAAGGCCGGTTTTACATCGGGGAACAGTTCTGACCTGAGCTTGCTTGCTTGATACCCCGCATTCCAAATTTTGCCCTGCAAGGACTTTAAGCCAGTAGACTTGCGATCGATGGCGATGAGATGATGGATATAGGGCACCGCTGCCGCCGGGGTATCTCCTTCCCAGGGGGGGACGGGATCTGACTCAGCCTGATATTCCTGTCGCAGGAGAGCCAGGTCACCCTGGACATCAACCTCCTGACCCTGTGTTTCAAGAAAGTCTTCAACATGGTCACGGGCAAAGGGAAAAAGCACCTCAAAGACGTAAGACACCGGTGTCGTGGTGCCTTCTATATCGAGTAATAGAGTAGAGACAGCATCAGAATAGTAAACAGGCATTTAAGACAACATCTCCGCCACTCTCACCTCTTCGCCACTGCCGGTATATTGCGGTGTCCACCCGGCGGGGTCCTGGAACAGGCGAATGGCGCGAACGCGACGATCGGCGAGGAGGTCAAACCAATGATAGGTGCCCCGTGGAACCACCAGTAAGTCACTGGGACCAACCTCTATACCAATAACAGGGCCATTGGGCGGATGAATGTAAAACTGGCCGTGACCCGCGAGGATAAAGCGAACTTCGTCTTCGTCATGCCAGTGCTCTTTGTTGAACTTGTCGAGCATGGCATCGAGATTGGGGGTGTCGGGTTTGATGTCGATAACGTCAGCCGTGGTGTAACCACCTGCGGCTTTCATCCGATCGATGTCGGCGGCATAGGCCGCTAAGATTTCGTCAGGGGTGGCGTTTTCCCCTAGGGGGTGGGCGGGCCGCCACTGTTCGTAGCTAATGCCAAGGTTGGCTAAATAGGTTTGAATCTCTTCCACCTTGTTAAGTTGACGGTGCTCGGCTGGAATATTTAAAACCGCCACAATCGATCGCCTCCTACTAAATCGTTCTGAATCGCTTCTATCTAAAGTGCTGCCATCGCTGTGAAGACCTGCCTATTTGCGTTTGGGCAGGGCCAGTTTGTGGTAAGCCAGCTCAAAGAAAAACTCTAAAATCTCGACATGGCGACGGGCCTGAAATAGCGTTTCGCCCCAGGTATAAAGCCCGTGTCCAGCTAGTAACAGTCCATGGAGGTTGGGATGTTGCTTGAGTAGATGTTTAACGTCTTGACTCAGCTGCTTCATGTCTTGGGAGTTTGGCATAATCGGCAATGAAATCCGGTCATCATGGCTGTGGACGCCCTCTAACCCCTTGAGCATTTCGTAACCGCTGAAAACGATTTCGCCTAGGGGGGCATAGTGCATGGATAGCAATGTCCCAAAAATGGAATGGGTGTGGAGGACCGCCCTGGCCTGGGTGGCTGACACAATCGCCAGGTGGAGGGGGGTCTCTGCCGAAGCCTTCCCATTGCCAGCAATCACTTTGCCCTTGTCGTTGACTTCTAAAAGGGCGTCGGGCTGTACCAGACCCTTGTCTACCCCGCTGGGGGCCATCAGCAATGTGGTGGGCTTTTGGTCTATGACGGCGCTAAAGTTTCCGCCGGTTCCCCTGGCCCAGCCCTTTGCATGGATATCTGCGATCACCCAGCTAAGCGCCTCACGCAGATCCGACGAGGTCAGGGGAGACCCTGACTTACTTGAATGGGGTTCATTCTCAGGGTCATTTTTAATGGGCTGGGTGGCTTTCTTTCGGGGCACTCAGCATTCCTCCAATGCAAAGAATCTTAAGGATCTATACCAAGGTATGGGACATGATCAACCTGGGCTTGGGTTGATTTAAGAAATGGATCGCAGCTTGTAGGACTTTTATCCTACTCCGCTGCGCAAATATCGCACAATTTAGGAGGCAACCTGCTTACCCATATCCTTAGAATCACACTTGCCCGTATCCTTAAATTGCATCAGGCGGTTGCATTGTCGTAGGGAGAAATAAGCCTGTGATTTCGTTTCGCAGTATTGCTTGGAAAAATGAAACGCTGGTTTTATTGGATCAGCGCCAGCTACCTCACCAGACAGCCTATCTCGAGTATCATGACCCAGCCTCGGTGGCTGAGGCCATTCGGGCGATGGTGGTGCGGGGTGCCCCGGCGATTGGGGTGACGGCAGCCTTTGGCATGGTATTAGCAGCCCGTCAATCTCAAGCGAACCAGGTTGATACGCTGCTGGCTGATTTGCAAACGGCGGCTAATCGGCTGATGCAGGCACGACCGACGGCGGTCAACCTAGCCTGGGCGGTGAAACGGATGCTAGCCGTAGCGTCAGCGCCCGCTAACTCGCTAGAGGGGCTGCGGCAGCGGCTCGTTGACGAAGCCCAGGCGATGGCTGCAGAAGACGTTCAAATTAACCGCCAGCTAGGACTGAATGCGCAGTCGTTGATTCCAGATAGGGCTCAAGTCATCCACCACTGCAATACTGGGGCCCTGGCAACGGTGGACTATGGCACTGCCTTGGGGGTGATTCGCATCGCCCACGAGCAGGGTAAGCAGATTCATGCTTTTTTAGATGAAACCCGCCCGCGCTTGCAGGGGGCCAGCCTCTCGGCCTATGAGCTAAAGGCCTATGGTATTTCCCATCAGGTAATGGTGGATGGGGCCTCTGGCTATGTGATGAAAACGCAGAAAATTGACTGTTGTTTGGTGGGGTGCGATCGCGTCAGCGCCAATGGCGACGTCGCCAATAAAATCGGCACCTATAACCTGGCAATTGTGGCAAAGGCGCATAATGTACCTTTCTACGTAGCCTGCCCCCTGAGCACGATCGATCGCACCCTCAGCAGCGGCGAGGCCATCCAGATCGAAGAACGCGCCCCCGAAGAGATCACCCATATCCAAGGACAGCCAATCACGCCGGCGGGCACCCAGGTGCTCAATCCCGCGTTTGACGTGACGCCCCATGACTATGTAACCGCCATTATCACGGAAAAAGGCATCGCCTATCCGCCCTATACAGAAACCCTGGCGGCGCTGTTGGATGCCTGACGCTTGATTGAGACCTTGATGAACTGTTGTCTCCCATATCCTATACCCCATAATGGATACAAGGTAACGTCCCTACGATTGCTCTGCCATTGATGATTTTTGCAATGGGGTGGTATGTCTTTTCCCTACCTCCCTCATCTCCCCCATCTTCCTCGGCCCCTCTCTCCTATCTCCCCCATGGGCTACAGTAGAACCAGCATCCCCACACCCTATGAAATTCCTGCTAATCAGCCTGATCCGCGGCTATCGGGCCTTGATCTCCCCTCTCTTCCCCCCTGTCTGTCGGTTTACACCCACCTGTTCTCAATATGCGATAGGGGCCGTGCAGCGATTTGGAGCGCTGCGAGGGAGCTGGCTGGCGCTGAAGCGCATAGTGCGCTGTCAACCGTTTTGCAGAGGCGGCTACGACCCGGTGCCCGAGGTCTTTTGGACAGTGGATAAAACTTCGTTAAATGAGGCGATGAGGCAAAATCGTGAGGAGCAAAGCTCTGCCCAGCAAGACCCTCGACAGTAGCCAGTCACGCGCTTTACATCGCTTTTATCATCCTAAATCTGTCACCACAGAGCCGTCAGCTCATCCACTCGAATTTCTAAAGGGTCCGCCTTAGGGGTAGTAATCCGGATCACAGCGCGGGGTGAAAACTGAGCAAGTTGGCGACCCAATGGTCTGATGTGGTTTAAGACGCGCTGTTTGGTCGGTGCCTGGGGGCAATGAATCCCCAATATCAGCGCCTGAGCTGTACTTGAGATTTTCCACTGGCAGCTCATCAAAAGTGCCTGCAGGGAGCCGCCGCAGATTTCAAAAAAGCGTCTGCCAGTGGCGGTTTCTAACTGAGAGTGCCAAACTCGATCCTGCCGTGAGAGCTGAGCCGGGGGCAAATCATCAGCATGAAACGAAGTGTGGGTCATGGGATCTCCTTGATGGCTTTTCGAAAGCCTACCCTGTTTCAATCATAAGCCAGTCAACCTTAAGGTTGGGTGCCTGAGTCTAATGCTTAAGGTTAATTCTCAAATGTTTAAGCTCGTTTTAAGGGATTAAGGTCGAATCATCCGACGCTCGGCGGTACGGTAGGCGGCAATGGCCTGAGCCCTTTGAATGGGTAAGTAGGTTAGCATGGCTGCTGTGGCTGCCCCCGTACTAATCAGACCAATCAATAGCCAATTGTTGAGAAAATCAAGCCCTCGACTGGCCCCCAGCAACACCGCAAAAGATGACGTCGCCATCGGCAGCAAGATTGAGAAAACTTGTTTAAACCCTCGACGCCAGAGGGTGTCGATCATCATGCCGGTAGTGATGCCGATGATGCTACCCCCAAACAGACCAATACCGGCTGTAGAGGCCAGTATAAAGCTGTCAATGGGGATCACCCCAGCACTTAGCCAGGCCAGGAGGGTACTCAAGATTACGATAAACCCAGAGACGGCAATTGATTTGCTTCCAAATCGCATACTGGCCTCCATTAGGATCCAGGCGGCAAGCTGTAGCCCGATTCCACCGCCGCAACATACGGTTAGCCCGATCGCTCGCATTGCCTCTGACGGGAGGTCTTGGATCGGCAGCATGGCCGCAAATAACCAGGCAGTGACCCAGCAGCAGCCCAGCAGTAACCCCAGCACCCCATAGGAAAAGCCCTTGTTGTTAATCGGTAGGGGAGCCGTCTGCACATTTAAGGTCATCAGGTAAACGCTCGGGTTGGCGTTAGTCCGCAGCAAGAGCTGACGGCTGTAGCGTTTGCCGGTCATGAGCTTGCGGGTGTCTACCTGGATTTGGCTGGTGATCTCATTGCCGTGAAACGTGGCGGGCAAAAATCGAATCCAACTGTGGTGGCCAGTGGCGACGGGGGGGTCACTGGGGTGGGGGTCAACCTCCCAGTAGCCTTCTAGCTGGGTCTCAGGTACCGTATTTTTGAGGGTGATGGTCTGGGTCAACAGCTCACCGCGTTCGCGGGCCACCAGATCAACATTGGTATGGCTAAAGCGAGCCTCGGGCTGGCGCAGCGAGTGCTCAGGAATGGCGTCTAACGCGGCGGCGGCATTGGCAAATCGCTCGCTGATGCGGGGTTCGACCATCTTCTCAAGCCATTTGACCCAGCGGGGGCTGATATTAGACTTGAGGGTTTTGAAGTCGACTCGATAGCTAATGTCGACCAGGGAGCCCACATCGTCGGCGGGGGTATTGGTGAGTAAACAGATGATAGTCATACCCAAGCCATACAGATCAGAGGCTTCGGTGAGCTGTCGGTTAAACAACTGCTCAGGGGGCATAAAGCCCAGGGTGCCTTTGACCACGCTGCTAACGCCGACTTCGCCATCGCCGACCCGAGCAAAGCCAAAGTCTACCAGGTAGACATTGACATCTTCATCAACCAGGATATTGGCAGGCTTGACATCCCGGTGGATGACCGCTGGAATGCGGTTTTGCAGATAGGCCAGGATCTCGAGGATTGCGATCGCAAGCTTACGAACCTCATCTGGGCTAAAGCTGCGCGCCTCTGCCAAAGACTGGGCAGGCTTATACTCCTGCACCATACAAAAGCCTTCTTCTGATTGGAACGAGCCCAGATAGCGAGGAATACCTGGATGACGCAGGTCTTTGAGGATCTGAACCTCTTGCTTGAGAGCGTCATAATCAACCCAATTTGCCGAAGAGCGGGCAAACTGAAACTGCTTAATGACCACGGGCCGCTCTGAGTTTAGATGGGTGGCTAAATAAGTCACCCGCCCCCCGGCCCGGTTGGCACCCAATTCCTTTTCTATTTGGTAACCATGCCCAGAAAAATCAGGCAGCGAGAGATCAGAAAGTGACTGCATGCAGGGGGCCTTGATTTTCTTGCAATAATAATATAGAAGACGCTTCCGATATCAGAGACAGTCCCTTGATCCAAAGAACTTTGGGGTTCTTTAGAGTTCAATACCCATTGACTGAGCTAACGCAAAAATTGTTGCAAAATCCCTGAAGGAAAACCAGCCTGCTCCTGTGCGCCCTTAACCCACAATCATTCGACCAGCGGCCTCCCAAGGTCATTCGCATGATTCTTCGGGGCATTCAACAAAGGCGGTATGATAGGGCCGGTTCCGTCCTGATCTGTCACCCTATTTTTTCTCACAATGGCCTTAGCGTCTCACACCAGCGCTTCAGTAGATGCCTTACGCTCTATTGCTCGGCGGTTTATGCGTCAGGGAAGTATCCGTCAGATTCACCCGTTGGGCAATGGCAATATCAACAATACTTATTTGGTTGCCTTAGATGACGCAAATCACCAGCCCTGGGCCCCCCATTTTGTATTACAGCAGTTGAATACGGCTGTTTTTCAGCAGCCTGCTGCGGTGATGGGCAATCTGCGTAGGGTCAGCGAGCATGTCCACCAGCGTCTGGTCCATTCGCCGCCGTCCCGCCGTTGGGAGGTGCCCCGCGTTTTACATACAAAATCGGGGCAGGACCACTGGCTAGAGCCGGGCGGCAACTTTTGGCGGGCCCTTAGCTTTATCCCCGATGCCATCACTTTAGAAACCCTAGAAACTGAGTCCCAGGCGTGGGAGGTGGGCTATGGCCTGGGAATGTTTCATGCCCTGGTGAACGATCTGCCCCCCCAGCATTTGGCTGATACACTGCCAGGATTTCACATCACGCCTCGCTACCTGGATCAGTACAGCGCTGTCCTGGCCCATGCGTCCCCGGCTGACGCCCCCGAAGTGCGCTATTGTCTGGACTTTATTCGCGATCGCACGCCTTGGGCCGGGGTGTTAGAACGTGCTAAGCAGGCCGGACACCTGCCTCTGCGGCTGATGCACGGCGATCCTAAGGTTAATAACGTCTTGTTTGATATCGCAACCCATCAAGCCATTAGCCTGATTGACCTTGATACCATCAAGCCAGGACTGGTCCATTACGACATCGGCGACTGCATCCGGTCAGGCTGTAACCCCTTAGGCGAAGAAACCGCTCAATGGGAGCAGGTCCAGTTTCAGACGGATTTGTGCAAATCCGTTTTGCAAGGCTACAGCTCGATTGCCAAAGACTTTTTGACACCGCCAGATTACACCTATCTATATGATGCAATTCGGTTGCTGCCCTTTGAGCTGGGGCTGCGCTTTTTTACAGACTATTTGGCCGGAGATATCTATTTCAAGACCCGGCACCCTGAGCATAATCTGATTAGAAGTCTCGTTCAGTTTAAGCTCACCGCCAGCATCGAAGCCCAAGCCGCCGCCATCAAAGCGATTATCCAAGAGTTGCAATGACAATTCATTGCTTTTCCCTAAAGCCCTTTCAGACAAAATCACCCCACGTTGAGATCCAGGGCACGTTGTCTCGCCACCACAATCGGCTCACGATTAGCTATGAAATTGCCGGGGATATTGCCAACCTGGTGATGCCTTCTCTAGCCGATATGCCCGCTCGGCAGGATAATCTTTGGCAAACCACTTGCCTTGAGTTTTTTGTCGGCCTCAAAGGGCAAAGCCCCTATTGGGAGTTTAATTTATCGCCCTCAACCCACTGGAATATTTATCACTTTGACAGCCCCCGCCGGGGCATGCGGCCCGAATCAGCTTTCTCAGCTTTGCCTTTTGAGATGCATCAGTTTTTCAATATTTTTCAGCTAATTTTGTCGGTTGATCTCAGTCCCATTGTGGCCACCGATCAGGTGCTAGAGATGGCCATTGCTGTTGTCCTCCAGTCCACCCAAGGCGATCTCTCCTATTGGGCGCTGCAGCACCCCAGCAGCGAGGCTGATTTTCACGACCGAGCGGGGTTTACGATTGAGGTACCATAGCAACTGCCACAATCGCCGCTGACATTGGAGACAGCCCAATCCTCGTAGGTTTGCGTAGATCTTACTTTTATTGCCTGGGCACCTTGAGAATGGAGTACCCAAGTACGGGGTGCGTTTACCTTGCTCCACATCATCACATCCGATTCAACCCATTCTCAACCATGCACAAGCCGCCGATGTCTTATCAATCTGGTCGTGCCTATGGCCCCGTGCTGGGTCAACCCGCCCGACGTCGGAAACAGCAGCGCCCTGCCGACCTTCACAGTGCCAGGCTCAGAAAAGCCAGAATGCTGCAGCGCCTTGGGCGTCATCCCTGGGCAACCAATCGCCCGCTGCGGTGGATTTAGCCAACCCTCTTGCCGTAGAATACTTTGTGGACTGATTGGTCAAGTACACAAGGGTTAGCGCTATGAAATGGTATCGGTCGATTGTCAGTGTTATTTTGGTCGCGATCGCAGCTTTCACCGTGGGGTGTAGCTCCGGTAAGATGGCTCAACCGGAGGTTTACACACCCGCCAAAGTGGCCGAGATTCAAATCTACTCCAATCGGATTGCTGCTTCCCAGGGACGTTTGCTTGAGCTCGCAAACTATATTGCCGAAGAAGACTGGACGAATGTCGATAACTTTATCCACGGGCCGCTGGGCGAACTGCGAGAGCAGATGGGGCGGATGGCGTATCGGCTGCTGCCCACCGACAAAACCAAAGCACTGGCGTTGGCAGACGACATTGCCGCCGATCTCGAGCGCATCAGCGCAGCGGCTGATGAGTTTAACTATCGCACGGCTACCCAAGGGTTTCAATCGCTGCAGGCTGATTTAGGGGCCTTGCTTGACCTGGTGCCAGCGGCATAATTTGGGTATCTAAACCACATCCAGTTTAAAAACTTGAGCTTTTTCCCCGTAGGGCAAACGACAGGTCTGGATGTGGCCAAGATTTATCAAGCTGAGAAGGCTGACTCTGTAGGCATTCAGTTTTCAGATTGATATCAGACCTGTAATCAACTTTCAGACCTGTGATCAAACATGATCAAACGTCGAGTGGCTGTAATTGGCTGTGGGGTAGTTGGGGCAATGATTGCCTACGAACTCAGTCAGTTGCCCGCCCTCGACGTTTTGGTTTTTGACCCGCAGCAGGCCTCAGCCCAGGGCTCAACCGGCGCAGCCCTGGGTGTTTTGCTGGGCATCATTAGCCACAAGGTCAAAGGTCGCAATTGGCGGCTGCGCGAAACCAGCATTGTCCGATATCGCACCCTGATACCAGAGCTGGAGGCTCAGCTGGGGTGCTCGATCCCGTTTAACCAGCAGGGGATTTTGAGCCTGTGTTTTGACGCAGAACAGCTGCCCCGCTGGGAAGCTTTGCTTGCAAAGCGTCGTACCCAAAACTGGCCGTTAGAAATTTGGTCCCCCCAGCAGCTCCACGAACGATGTCCTCACATTCAAACTCAAAATGTCCAGGCGGCGATTTATTCTCCCCAAGATGGTCAGATACATCCGGTGGAGCTGACCCGGGCGCTGGTCGAGGCGGCCCAGCAAAACGGGGCAACGTTTCACTGGCTGACAGCGGTGCAGGGTTTTACGCCCCAGGGTACCTGTAAACAACTTCAGACCACAGCGGGAGACATCGCAGTCGATCAGGTGATTTTGTCCGCTGGGTTAGGGTCAGCCGAGCTGAGCCAGGGGGCAACTGCTCCGATTCCGATGATACCAGTGCTGGGGCAGGCAATGACGGTGCGCTTGCCAGACCCCCTGGGGGATCCCACCTTTCAACCGGTGATCAACGGTGAGGATATTCACCTGGTGCCTTTGGGTGAGGGGTTTTACTGGATTGGCGCAACGGTGGAGTTTCCCCCTGAGGCAGGGGTCCAGTCCCTCAATGAGCTTGATCCTAAAGCTGAATTGTTAGAGGCGGTCAGGCAGGGTGCGATCGCATACTGCCC
>JBCDDJ010000152.1:0-13430 GCA_039180385.1 Cyanobacteria bacterium P01_G01_bin.38
AGCGATCGGCTGATGGCCATAGAGGTCCTCTGGACCCCCCAGGTGTCTGGTGAGACTTTAACTGACGACGAGCTGATTGCCGAGTATCCAAACTTAAAGCTGGTGTAGCACTGGCGCTATTTTCCGGTATTTTATTAGAGTCAAGCCAAGGGAGCTAACTTGTTTAGCTCCTTTTTTTATGGCAATCAGTAGCCGAAATTGACTGAATATGCTTAACTTTCATCAAACACCCGTACTATCTACCCTAGATTGTTCTTTATAATCTCTCCGTTGATTATCTGAGTGAGTGTCTGATGAGCCTCTAATATGACTGATCATTAAGCTAAAACTGCACAAAAATCCCTATGTTGGAGTTGTTAACCCGCGTACTTTTATGGGCCTCGATTGGGCTTCTAATTTGGTACGTTTTACTCAGAATTATCCCGAGAAAATATCTCACCTGGTTTGGTGGGCTGGTAGTCCTGGTTTTAATCGTTGCCTCATTTGTCGATCCTAACGATGACACCATTGGTATTATTTGGCGGATGATTTCTTTACCCCTATCACCGCTGGGGGCGTCTGTCTTACTCCTGGGCTCTGCCCTCAGTGGTGGGGTGAATAAAGCAAACGGTCGCCTGGTTTCCTTTGCTCTGGCTATTTTGGTGCTCACCAGTATGCCGATTACTTCGCGTTGGCTAGTTGCCCAGACCGAGGGGGCTGTGGCCCAGGCCTACGCAGTCCGGCGCGGTATCTGTCAAGGGGTTTGCCCCGCCATCGTTCCGGAGGAAGTAAGCCTCGCCCAAGCGGGGGCTATTGTGGTGTTTGGGGAACGGGCCGATGTTGTCGGCGACGACACTCTCTTTCGGGATCAGGTGGGAACGGCCTCTAATTCTGCCCTGGCTGCGCGCTTGTTTTCCGCCGCTCAGATATACCGACAGTCTGGCAATCGTCCGTTTGTGATTGTCACAGCAGGCCCCCGCAGTGGCGAAGACCAAGAGGCGCAGAAAGCGGCCTTTATTCGCAATACACTGACCCAAAATGGCGTACTGGCGGAAGATATTCGTTTGTTGACGACCCAACTCAATGCGCGCAATACCGCCGACGATGTCGAAGATTTCTTAGAAGAGCAGGGAGTTTTAACCCCTAACCGCGACGACGATTTTGACGATCGAGACGATCCGCGGGTGGTTTTAGTGGCTCCGGCCCTGACCATGTCACGGGCGGCTCTCACCTTTGAGCAAATGGGTATGCAGGTGATTGCTCGCCCCACTGACTTTCAGATCTCTGATCTCGATCGCAGCGATGATTTGTTGGAGCAACTCCCTGATATTTTTCCCAATGCCGAATCGTTGGCCTTGACCACGCGCTCATGGAATGAGTTTCTCACCAAGAGTTACTACTTCTTGCGGGGCTGGTTGCCTAGCTTTGACTTTGGGTGGGATTCCAGTATTGAGATATAGAGAGTAGAGGGTAATGGGTAGTGGGTAGTGGCCTTTCGCCCTTCGCCCTTCGCCTTTCCCCCTTCCCCACTAAAATAGTTAGGCAGCGTCAGTTCTGTGGTGCTGTATCTATCTACTTGCGTAACCTTATCAATTATGGCTCAGTCCAAGCTGCATCAGCTGGCGGCTTATCTCAGACCCCACTGGCGCAACGCTCTCCTTGGGATTTTTGCATTGCTGGTGGTCAACCTCCTCAGTGTTCGGATTCCTCTGATCATTGGTGAGGCTGTTGATCAGCTCAAGGTCTCGTTTAGTCTGTCCAGGGGGTTGCGCGATGTCATCCTGATTTTGGTGTTGGCGTCGGTCATGTGGGTGATTCGGATGACGTCGCGGGTGCTGATTTTTGGGGTGGGCCGGCAGGTTGAGTTTGACCTAAAGCAGCGTATTTTTCAGCATTTGCTCACCCTGGAGCCTGCTTACTTTGGTGAAAATACCATCGGTGACTTGATCAACCGGGCCACTAGCGATGTCGATAATATCCGGCGCTTGTTGGGGTTTGCGGTGTTGAGTATTGCTAACACGCTGTTTGCCTACGTTTTGACGATTCCGGCCATGCTGAGTATCAGTGTCCAGCTGACCCTGGTTGCCCTGGCGATTTACCCGGTGATGCTGGTGCTGGTGCGGCTTTTTAGTGAGCGGCTACGCCAACAGCAGCTAACGGTGCAGCAGTCGCTTTCCGATCTCAGCACCCTGATTCAAGAAGATATGAGCGGTATGGCCCTGGTTAAAATCTATGCCCAAGAAGGCAACGAGCAGCAAGCGTTTTCTAACCAAAATCGGGTGGTTTTAGAGGCTAATCTGGCCCTGGCTAAAACCCGTAATACCTTGTTCCCGCTGTTAGGGGGCCTGGCAAGTCTGAGTTTGGCGATTATTTTAGCGGTGGGGTCCCGTGCGATCGCAGCCGGTACGCTCTCCGAGGGCAACTTCATTTCCCTAATTTTGTACGTGGGTAATCTGGTTTTTCCCACCGCGTTGCTAGGCTTCACGATTACCGCTTACCAGCGCGGCGAAGTCAGCGTCGATCGGATCGAGAGTATTTTCAGCGCCCAGCCTAAAATCTTTACCCAGCCAGCGGCGGTGGACCTGACCCAGATGCCCGTCGCTGGCCGATTGGTGGCTCACCATTTAAGCTATACCTACCCTGGCAGCCTCACCCCCGCCCTGGATGACGTGAGTTTTACCGTGGAGCCCGGTCAAACCGTCGCCGTGGTGGGCCCCATCGGCGCTGGCAAATCAACCCTGGCTAAATCCCTGCCGCGCCTGCTTGATATTCCCACCCAGCAGCTCTTTATCGACGGCCACGACGTCACCCAGATTACCCTGCCCAGCCTGCGGCGAGTGATTGCGTTTGTGCCCCAAGACAGCTTTCTGTTTAGCACCAAAATCAAAAATAATATCCGCTACGGCGACCCCCTGGCCGAATCGCCTGAAATCCAGGCGGCGGCTAAGCTGTCTCAAATTCGCGAAGAAATCCTCAAGTTTCCCCAGCAGTACGATACCCTGGTGGGAGAGCGCGGCATCACCCTCTCCGGAGGCCAGCGTCAGCGGACCGCCCTGGCCCGTGCCCTGCTGGTTGATGCCCAGATTTTGGTGCTCGATGATGCCCTCTCCAGCGTCGATAACCAGACGGCAACGCTGATTTTGGAAAATCTCTCCCAAGGCACCCAGCGCAAGACGGTGATTTTTATTACCCACCAGATGTCGGCGGCGGCTAATGCAGACCGCATTTTAGTGATGGATAAGGGCCGCATTGCCCAGTCGGGTAGCCACCCAGACCTGCTCAGCCAGTCTGGTTTATATAGGACCCTCTGGAATCAACACAAGCTTAAGGAAGTGCTGCGATAGGGTAAGCGGCTGGAGCTTAGCTGGAGCTTAGTGGAGAGATGGGGAGATGGGGAGACAGGCTAAAACGCCAGAAATACTTGGCATTAAGGAGATTAAGCGCCAAACCTAGAACCTGATACCTAGAACCTAACACCTTCTCTACCGGTATTTTATTTTTGCGCCGATCCCTAAATGGGCTCCGCCCGAAACGCTGCCATTGCCTGAATTAGATGATCAAAATAAGGAGCCAAAACCGATTCCTCGACCTCGACGCGTTTTAGACTGGCCGCTTTGAGCCCCTCCAGCCCAGCCACCATCGCATCTAAAGGCACCTTTAACTCTTGGTATAGCTGCTCCATATAGCCCAGCCCCGTGGCGCTGGTGTAGTCGGTGCGCCCCGCTGCAATGCCATAGGTGATGCAGCGCAAAAAATGCCAAAAATCTCGCCAGCAGGCTTTGGCCCTAATGTCTGGATAGAGCCCACCGCCCGGCTCGGTAATGCCTGGGAACTGGTCTAAGACCTGACCTCGGGCCTCATCGATAATCTCGGTAGCTAGATCGCGCAGCGCCTGCGCCAGCACCCTTGACGGCCCGTCTGGCAGCATCTGTAAATCCTCATCGGTGAGGTAGCGACCTTCCTCGTCGGCGGTCTGCCAGCGCTCAATTAGGTCGGTGCTGTACTGGGTTTGCCAGCCGTCAAAGCTAACAATGCGGGCTTTGGCAATCAGGTCTTGAACTTTTGGGCTGAGTTGTGTCATGGAGTGGGGAGGTGGGGGAGTGGGGGGACGAGCTTCGACTGCGCTCAGCTGGCTGGGGGGGTGGGGTAGATTATGAGCCAAGTTTGGCCATGAGTTGTTGAATAAGCGGTTCAACAATGGTCTGGACTTCCATATCGGCATCGCGTTCCAGGGCTTCTAGGGCTGCGATCGCATCCGGATTTCCCAGATCGCCTAGGGCCTGAGCCGCCGCTTTGCGCATCCCCGGATCGCCGTCTTTTAAGCAAGCAATCAGGGGTTGATAGGCTCCGTCATATTGCAACTTGCCCAGGTACTGGGCTGCGGCCATTCGCACCTCTAAATCAGAATCGTTTAAGGCTTCTGTGAGTAGTCTAAACTCAGTGTGATCGTCATTTTCTGACGCTTTTTGGGCAATTTCATCGACGGCTGCCAGGCGGACTTTTGCAGACGAATGGTTAAGGGATAAATCAGATGGCTCCGGAGATGACGGAGGGTGTTCATTGGAGCTCGTCTCGGGTGTCTCAGACATGATTTATGATCTTTCCAGCAAGTAATAGTCTCTATCCTACCTATGAATATTCGTGAAATTGAGGATGCCTTGAATAACGAAGATTTTCAGTATCGCCTCAAGGCTGTGGTCGCCCTCAAAGACTATGACGCGAACACGGCTGTGCCGCTTTTGCTCAACACGATGAACGATTCTCAGTTTTTGGTGCGCTCCTTTGTGGCCATGGGTTTGGGCAAACAGCGGAATGATGACTCATTTGCGGCCCTGCTAAAGATGATTGAGTGCGATCGCGACGCCAACGTCCAGGCAGAAGCCTCCAACTCCCTGGCTAAATTTGGTCAAGCAGCTGTCTCCCCCCTGGTGTTAACCTTTCATCAAAACAAAAACTGGCTGGTGCGTCGCAGCATCCTCGCTGCTATGCCCGATTTAGAAGCCCCCGATGCCCTGCTCGAAATTTGCCTTGAAGCCCTCAAAGATCCAGACATAACCGTCGTCGAAGCCGCCATTGATACCTTGAGCGCCCTGGCTCGCCCCCCCCAGCAAGCCACCGCCCTGCAAACCTTGCTTGATTTTGCCCAAGACCCCACCTGGAATATTCGCATGCACGTCGCCTATGCCCTCAAGCGATTTGATCACCCCGATGCCAAGCAAGCCCTACAGCAGTTGCGCCAGGACGATCACCATCGGGTGGTGGCAGCGGCGCTAGAAGAGCTGCTGCCGGAGTGAGGCGATCAAAATCACCCAATGGCGTCCAATTTGTTACAGAACTTAATTTTAAATATGTCATGATCTGATTACAGTCTGGTTGTTATAACCATTGGCCCCATCAACACCAGATTGCTGCTGAGCTTGGAGCGTCTATGACAGAACCCACTAACCCACCGGGACAAATGACCTGGCGACCCGAAGGAGCTACAGAGACGATTCTGCACTTACGCCGTAACGCCTCTGAGCCCTGGCAGCACTACAGCCAGTTTCCAGAATATGCCCTGCCTGACCCCCCCGAGTTCTCAGACGGGTACGCCACCTTTATGGCTTTGCTCAAACAAAACTGGGAAGTTATTCCCGTTTAGTAGGCTTCGTTTAATTGGGCTTGCCGGTTTAGTCAGGCGTTAAGTCACGACGTCTAAAACAATGCCGTTGCTGGAACCAAGGAAATTTGCTAAGATCTATGTAAATAAATATAACTTTCTTTCTAAATAGCTTGACTTAAGTTTGTCTTTATAATGTTGGACTTGAACCGCTAGTATCATCTGTCTCTAGTACGTCGCAAGTCAGTCGGATTGTTACAAGGGAGCCACGCCATGACCACTCATCTGCTTTCTACTCATCGGACTCAGGGCACTGCGCCCAAATCATTACGCATTGGCATTGTGGGGGCAGGCACTTCGGGGATTTACCTGACCAGTTTGCTTGAGCGGCAGGGCCATGATGTGACTTTGTTTGAGCAGTCTGATCAGCCCAAGGCCGAGGGCTGCGGTATCATGCTGGTCTCGGCTGGGATGCAGGCTTTATTCGCGGGCAACCCCAAAGCCTGCGATGCCTTGATGAGAGCCGGTGCCCCGGCAAAGTCCTTCGAATTTCGCAGCATGAAAGATAAGGTGGTTAACGTTCATATCGCCAGCTACGAAGACAATAATGAACTCACCGGTATGTTGATTCATCGGGGAGCCATCCTTGAGACATTGCTCGACTATTTGCCCCAAGACTGTTTGCGAACCCATGCCAAGCTACAATCTATCGAGCAAACTGACGCGCAAGTCACCGCCCACTTTGCGGATGGCAGCACCTGGCGAGGCGATGTCTTGGTGGGGGCCGACGGCATTTTTTCCACCGTTCGTGAATACGTTAATGCAGGTGTTATGCCCAACTACTTGGGGGACATCGTCTGGCGAGGCATCGTTCCAGATAGTGATTTTTGTGTAGATGGCAATTTCAAAGTATACATTCGCACCCAGGGCATCTACTCCAACTTCTTTGATATTGGCTTTGGTCAAACCCATTGGGGTTTCTTTATTGAGAAAGATCAGGAGCCCGATGAAGTCGGCAAAGGTCGCCCTAATGATGTGTCAATGCCCACCCAGGAGCTATCAAAACTACCCGAGGTGGCCCGCCGCATCATCGAGTCTACACCTCCCGAAGAGATCAAATGCCGGTTCTCTTACGACATTGACCCCTTGCCCAGTCTCCACAACGGTCGCATCATTCTAATCGGCGATGCCGCCCATGCCAAAAGCCCCACCCGAGCCCGAGGGATGACCGCCGGTTTAGAAGATGCCATGGCCCTGTCTAGCCACCTATCTGTAGGCGGTACCGTCGAACAAATGCTCAGCGCCTTCGAGACTGAGCGAATGCCCATCGTGCATGAATATCAGCGCTCTAGCCGAGAAATCAGCATGAAAACTGGTCGCCTTCGTAAAAAAGCAGCATAAGAAAAAATAGTTCTAAGCTTTAAATTTTGAGTTTTAAGCTGGGTTGCTTACTCAAAATGCCCTGTGGGAAGCCGCTCAGGCGTCTATAAAACTAAGGGCTCAAAATTAGGGGCTCAAAACTAGGGGCTCAAAACTAAGCACTCAAAACCAAGTACTCAAAACCAATCCGCTATCATTCAAGCCATACTCTATTGTTTGATAGCTTTTATGTCGTCCGAGAAATCAGAAATCGCCCTACCCACGGTCACCTACGACAAGTTTCGGGTGCCCCTAGCTTTTTTACGCAACTGTGGCACCTGGGAGGGCACCGCCCGCCGCATTGACAAAACGGGTCAGCAGGTTGACGAACATTTGGTGCGGGTCAAGATTGAGGTTACAGACGCCAGCTACGTGCAGACCAACACCGTCCGCATCGGCACCCCTCGAGAAATCACCGCCAGCTATTACGGCAAGTTTCTAGACGGCACCCTAGCCTTTCCTTTAACTGATGAGGTGTATACCCTCGGTGGCGAGAAAGCGACTGCGTTTTCAGGGGTGGCCTGGGCTGTAACGGACGACTTGATCGTGTATCGAGGTAGCCGTACCCTGCAAACCATTAAGACCTATTACAACGAAATCATCACCCTGGTCGATGACAATCACCGGGTCAGAACCACCCAGCTATTCGAAGATGGAGTCTATAAATTAGTCACCATGATCGATGAATTTCGGACCACGTAAGGTGGATTCTATTTTTGGCCTGCCCTGAAAACCTCGTCAGCCGTCAGCTTTAGCTCTGGGAAGGTGGGGGATTTCAAATCATCACCCTGCCGAAACAATTGCACCTGGTATTCTCCCTCCACCAGTTGATAAATCGAAAGGGTGGGTTGTTTGGGATGACCGATGTAGCGAGTTCCCCCTAGTCCCTGGTAGTCAACAATCCAAAATTCTGGAATACCCAGGGTTTCATACTCGGCGAGCTTGGTTAAATAATCGTCTCGCCAGCTGCCGCTGACAATTTCCACGACAAGCGGGGCAGGCAAAGTTAACACAGCCGATGTGAGCAAATCCCCCATAGCGTCGTAGGGCACAATCGCGACATCCGGTAGCCGAGCCGAACTGCCATCGGTTTGCTGTCCAAGCTCAGATAGGGCGGTCCAAATCGGGCCTCGCCCTGTTTCCTGAATTGCCTGATCTAAAATACCAACCAAGAACTTCGCAATAAAAATATGCAGCCACGTAGGGGGTGGCATCTCCACTAACTCCCCATTGACCAGCTCGTGGCGTGTATCTGTCCCGTCATCGTAAGTTAAGTAATCATCGAACGTGAGCTTGGATTGATCAACCTGAATACTTGTCACAGCTATTACCCCAGTGTGGGAATCGTCAAGCTAGCTACTTTCATAATCTAACACTGGGATTTAGCTATCAGGATTCGCTAGCGACTTCAAGGCTTCTGCGGGTGGTATTGCGGGTTAGCGGATTCCATACATCGAGTTCTGCGGCAGAGCGACCGAGGAGCTTAGCTCGTTGATCAGGGGCTAGCCCATACACCATTGAAAAATCAGCCCCAGCGATACTTGCTACCGCGCTCAGGTCAACCCCAGTCAGATCAGCCGCCCGCAGGTCCGTGTTTTGCAATTCTGCTCCGCTGAGGCGGGCATTGCGCAACGAAGCCCCGGTCAGAAAGGCCCTCTGTACATTGGCACTGCTTAGGCTTACTTCCGAAAGATTAGCCTGGGTCAAGTCAGCCCCGCTGAGGTAGGCTCCCAACAGCTTGGCTCCAGACAAATTTACCTTCCGTAGATCAGCTGTATTCAAAAAAGCCCCGTGTAGCACAGCTTCTGGTCCTATCGCTCCCGAACGGGTTGGTGCAAATCCTTCTGGCCAGCGAGTTAACTCATCGTATAAAGCGACTTCTAGCTTGGCGTCGGTGAGGGTTGCGTTGGTCAGATTAGCCCCTCTTAGATCTGCTCTAAAGAGATAAGCTCTGGTTAAATTTGCACCGCTTAAGTCAGCCCCCACAAAGCTCACGCCGCGCAGATCGGCATTTTGTAGCTGAGCGTTTTGCAATTGGGCATGAGTGCAGTTGACGCCAATCAGATGACCCTGGTTCAGGATTGCGTTTTGTAAATTTGCGCCTTGCAGATTAACCCGATATAGATCAAAGGCACTCAGATCCTGACCCTGCAAATCAGCTTCAACCAGCTCTCTTTGGGCCGTCAACCTCACCATCAACGGGGCTGATAGACTCTGCGTTGCCATTTCACAATCAATCCTTTGCCGATTAGACTTCTAAGTAAGACAAGGTATCTACTTGATACGCTGATCGTTAGTCTACTACGGAGCCGAGGAGACAATTAAATGGTGTTTACGCCACCGATGACCATGATGGATTTCTTTCGCAAGAGCGAAGGCGTCTGGTTTACTCAACGAGCTGTCCATCATTTTGACTCAGTGGCCGATGAGTCAGGGGAGTCTAATCTGATCGTTAAAGTGGTCGAGGCGGATGACCCTCGCATCGTTGAGATCTGCAAAAGTCAGGGTGTCGATCCAGCAAAATCCGTGGGTGGCGCTGAGTTTTCCTGGCAGTCGAATACTAAGGAATTTACCTATGATGCTAAGTATGCGGCGGTTTTGGTGGATGTGCCTGATGATGACAGTTTGTTGAGCGGTCAATTAGTTCGCGATCGCGGCTACGTTGAAAATATGCCGGTGGTAGGACGTTACTGGTTTGCCCAAGACGGTGTCCTCACCATCGACAACGAATACGAAAAAAATCAAGGGCAAGAACGCTGCTGGTTTATCACCGATGACTTTCGCGTCCGGGTCAGTACCACTCGCCTTATCAACGGCGTTAATCTCATGGCCTACTGTTCTGAGCGGCGCTTTGTGACTGATGATGACCTGACAAAGATGGTTGCACAGCATCCAAGATAAACCATCCACATTACAGAATGTATCTTTGTTTTTAATAAACGGGGGTGTCTCCCCAGCGATCTCCTATGCTCGTTAAAGAATCGTGATAACTCTGTCTAGCCGTCTCAGCACACAAACTAAGATGTATCGCCCTTTTTTAAAGCATTTAGAACAATCTTTATTTCAAAAGTTTGAGCTCCAAAAGCGGGCCATTCCTGAGGGCCTTGAGTCTAAGGTGAGTGAGCGGGGACGCAATCCGGCCAAGATTCAAAGCTGGTGCTATCAGTGCCCAGAGTTAAGAAAAATCCGCTACACCTATATAGATGCAGGTCCAGGAGCACAGATTTTTAATAGTGTCATCTATCCTAACCACTGCTACGACGTGCCCCTGCTGGGGATTGACTTTCTCTCATTTGGCAATGTTAAGAATCTGATTGTGCTAGATTTTCAACCCTTGTTTCAAGACGAGGCCTACGAAGCCAAGTACATCACACCTCTAAAGGTCCTGCACGATCGCTACCCCGACCTGGCCCAGGGGTTAGAGATGAAATTTTACGATGCCAATCAGTACTTCTCTAAGTATCTGTTGTTTGCAAAAACAGACGAAGAGACGGTGTCTACTCGCCTATTTGAGGCGTTTAAGGACTACTTAAATCTCTATTGGGAAATTTTGGCAGGGGCAGATCCGGCCACCACTGATGCCCAGGTCGATCGGGTCAAACAGGCCCAGCGAGACTACGACCAGTACAGTGCTGAGCGCGACCCGGCCCATGGGTTGTTTAGCAGCTACTTTGGCAGCGAATGGGCAGATCGCTTTTTGTATGAGTTTTTGTTTGAGGACGCGACGCCCGTCGCGGTCAAAGCGTAACCGGCCATGACCCTATATCAACCGTTTTTAGACTATGCGATCGCAACCCTCCAAGATCGCTTAGCTTTGTCTGACTACCCCATCCCTGAAGGGTTTGAAACTAAATCTGCGGTGACGGGCAAAGGCAAGCGAGAGACGACTGTCACGACGACTAGCTACGCCTATGCCTCGCCAAAGCTGCGCCAAATCAGAGCTGCCCACGTGCAGGGCGGGAGTGCCCTACAGGTTCTAAATTTTGTTATTTTTCCTCGACTCAGTTACGATCTGCCCTTTTTTGGGGCTGACCTGGTTACTTTGCCAGGGGGGCACCTGATTGCCCTTGATATGCAACCCCTGTTTCGAGACGATCCAAGCTACCAGCACAAATACACCGAGCCGATTCTCCCCATCTTTGAGAAACATCGGGCTAATTTAGAGTGGGGCGGCGATTTTCCTGACGATGCCCAGTCATTCTTTTCGCCCGCTTTTTTATGGACTCGACCGAGTGCTGACGCCACGGTCGAATCCCACGTCTTTGACGCTTTTAAGGACTATCTCAACGCCTACCTGGACTTTGTTGACCAGGCAGAGCTGGTGCGCGACTTGACCCAACTGAGCACCATCGAGCAGGCCCAGCTTAAATACATTCGCTATCGCGCTGAGAAAGATCCGGCCCGCGGTATGTTTACTCGATTTTATGGCCCCGAATGGACTGAAGAATACATCCACGGCTTTCTCTTTGATCTCGAGCGTCAGCAACAAGTTGCTTAAATTAGCCCTGACGCTCTCATAATCCAGTCTCATACCCGCTGGTAGTTAAGTTTTGTGAATTTTCGGAGCTTTTTTGAGCCTATGTAGGGTTTTTTGAGTATGCAACCTGCTTTTAAGGACTCAGGGACCCCCTGCCAACCCTTGAAAGACCGCCAGAAGCTGACAATTTTTAACATATTGAGGGGCCGTTGCATTGTATAAAGATAACTGGACGGCCCTGATGCAGGCAATCTTGCCGCATATCAGTAGATGGGTTATCAATTTAAGTCAAAGAAAATGAAGTTTTTTGAACTTTCTTAGATTCGTGTCTTATTCGCTTTAATCTTCAAAGGTGGGTGAGTAAGTTCACTGAGATATTTCGGAGGCTCTCTTCGAAGGCTTTCTTTGATATAGAGGCTTTTTGAGTTGTCTACATTTACTCGTCCAACACTTAATTTAGGTTGTTTTTCAACCGCATGTTACGAAGGGGTTTTACCTCCGTTATCTGCAAACACCATTCGACGAATCAAATTTAGGAGATTAAATCTATGTTTGATGCGTTTGCTAAAGTCGTCTCCCAAGCCGATGCCCGGGGCGAGTATATCAGCAATGCTCAATTAGACGCGCTTAATCAGATGGTTGCCGACGGCAACAAGCGCATGGATATCGTTAATCGCATCACCGGTAATGCGTCCGCCATTGTTGCCAATGCAGCGCGGTCTCTATTCGCAGATCAGCCTCAGCTGATTTCGCCCGGTGGCAATGCTTACACCAGTCGCCGTATGGCCGCCTGCCTGCGCGATATGGAAATTATCTTGCGCTATGTCACGTATGCAATGTTCTCTGGCGACGCCAGTGTTCTAGACGATCGTTGCTTGAACGGTCTGCGGGAAACCTACGTTGCTCTAGGGACTCCAGGAGCTTCTGTTGCGGTTGGCGTTCAAAAGATGAAGAGTGCAGCGATCGCAATTGCCGATGATAAGGGGGGTATCACCCCTGGTGATTGCAGCAGCTTGATTTCTGAGCTGGGTGGCTACTTCGATCGCGCAGCTTCTGCTGTGGGTTAATCGAGGTTTTTATCAGGCAGTATGGCCTGATGACGTCTTTTGAAAAAACATTGGGAGAGATTGAAGAACGATGAAAACTCCTCTGACTGAGGCAGTGGCTGCTGCTGATTCTCAAGGCCGTTTCCTGAGCTCTACTGAGATGCAGGTTGCTTTTGGTCGATATCGCCAGGCTGCAGCTAGCCTTGAAGCCGCTCGTACGTTGAGTGCCAAAGCAGATAGCTTGGCTTCCGGTGCTGCGCAGGCTGTTTACAACAAGTTTCCTTACACGACTCAGATGCCTGGGCCTACCTATGCAGCTGATCAGCGTGGCAAGGATAAGTGCGTTCGCGACATCGGTTACTATCTGCGGATGGTCACCTACTGCTGTGTCGCTGGGGGTACTGGCCCCATGGATGATTATCTAGTGGCAGGTATTGCTGAGATCAATCAGACCTTTGAGCTATCTCCAAGCTGGTACATTGAAGCGCTGAAGTATATCAAGGCTAACCATGGTCTCAGTGGTGATGCTGGCGTCGAAGCTAACTCTTATCTTGACTATGCCATCAACGCTTTGAGCTAGTTGATGCGTTAATTGATGTTTCTGCCATTTTTTAGGTTGGACTTCAATTTATCCCAGAGGGGTATGCGGTTACGGGTTTTAGCCCAGTGACTGTTATCTTCTCTGGGATTTGCTGTGTTAATACGACAAACGATGACAACGCTCCATGACCCGAATGGTCAGCCCTTGACCCTTGACCAGGCGCTGATCAATATCAAGCAAACTGAGGATCCGGGGCTGCGTTACTATGCGGCCTGGTGGTTGGGGCGTATGCGGGTTAGCAGCTCAGAAGCTATAGAGAGTTTGTTGGTGGCTCTGCAAGATGCCACGGATCGCTCGCCTGATGGGGGG
>JBCDDJ010000153.1:0-13349 GCA_039180385.1 Cyanobacteria bacterium P01_G01_bin.38
CCCTTCAATCTGTAACAATCGCAACAAAATAATCTCGCCGTTCCTAAGCGCCTTCAAAAAGTCCCACTTTCCCAAAAGTTAGTCCAATGTAATCTCCTAGTTTACCTGGTATAAGTTAAAAAACAGTATTTCGCTAGTCTCACCTACGCCCCTGGCAAGCAAATCTATGGCTTCGACATCAGCATCAGCAACCGATCAAAAATGGGGAAACCTGAATTGTGATCGCGGCAACCTCACCGACTTTGAGATGGCTTGTATCATCTGCGGTGGGGCGCACCTGAGCCGCGACCACTGGCAGTTTTTACAAACCATGCCCCAGGATCCGGTGGATATGGTCGATGACCTGGTCAAAATGGGCCTCTACAAAGATCAGCAGCTGCGCGCCGCAGATAAGGTCAACACCTACGAGCTGCGCAAGGCCCTGATGCTTAAAGCCGCTGGCAAAGGTGACCCCAAGCGAGAGAAACTCGTGCTGGCCCTGGCAAGACAGGCCGGGGGCATGGAGAATGCCTTCTCAGCCGCGTTTGGTCCCCAAGCCGGACTGTTCTTCGCAGATACCATTCGCAACAGCGGCTTTACCCGACGAGAGTTTCTAAAAAACTTAGCCATCGGCGCAGCCCTGGTCACCCTGAGCAACTGTGGCGGCAGGCCGGATCCCGTTGCTGAGGAGCCCGACGAAGCTCCCGTTGATGTCTCTGACCTGGAGAAAACAGACCTGAAGATTGGCTTTATCCCCATCACCTGCGCCACGCCCATCATTATGTCTGAGCCCCTGGGCTTCTATTCCAAGTACGGGTTTAATGCTGAGGTTGTAAAAATGCCCAGCTGGGGTGCCGTCCGCGACTCCGCCATCGCTGGAGAGTTAGATGCTTATCACATGCTCGCCCCCATGCCCATCGCCATGACCCTGGGGCTTGGCTCAGCCGCCTTTGGAGTTAAACTCGCCAGCATCGAAAACATCAACGGCCAGGCCATCACCGTCGCCGAGAAGTACAAAGGCCAAATCAACGGCCCCGCCGACTTCAATGGCTTTACCATCGGGGTGCCCTTCCCCTACTCCATGCACAACCTGCTGCTGCGCTACTATCTGGCCACCGGGGGCATTGACCCAGACGTCGATGTCAAGATTCGCCCCGTCCCGCCGCCGGACAGCATTGCCCAGCTGGTGGCCGGGGATATTGACGCCTATCTCATGCCCGATCCCTTTAACCAGCGAGCTGTGTTCGAGGGAGCTGGCTTTATCTTCAAGCTCACCAAAGATTTGTGGCCTGGCCATCCCTGCTGTGCCTTTGCCGCCAGCGACGAGTGGATCGACGCCAACCCCAACACCTTTAGAGCCCTCAATAAATCCATCATTGAGGCCGCAGGCTATGCCCGCGACCCAGCCAACCGCCCCGAGATTGCTAAGGCAATTTCCGAGCGTGCCTTCCTCAACCAGCCCGTTGAGGTGGTCGAAGCCGTCCTAACCGGCACCTTTGATGACGGTCAGGGCAATACCCTAGAAGTGCCCGATCGGATTGACTTTGACCCCTACCCCTGGCAGAGCTTCGCCAACTGGATTTCTTCCCAGCTGGTGAGATGGGATCTCCAGGGCGACGGCAAAGCCGCCGAAGCCATTACCGACGACACCTATGATCAGGTGGGCAAAGACATTTTCTTAACAGACCTTGCCAGGGAGCTGGCCGAGGAAGTAGGCTTAAATCCGCCCTCCGACATCTATCGCACCGAGACCCTGGAGTTTGACAGCTTTGACCCCCAGGATCCCGGAGCCTACGTCAAAGAACAAATTGACAAGCACGGCGTTTAATCTCCTGATGGATTAGGTTCTAGAGGTTCAAAACACATGGCATTGACAACGGATAGGCCATCTAAGCTGACAACCGCTGAGAGCAGTTCACCCTGGCTTAACGAGAATATTAAGGCCTTAGGTTTGTTTATCGTTTCCCTATTGCTATTCCTGGCCTTTTGGGAAATTGGCGCAAACATGAAACTGTTTGCAAAAGGCATGCCCACGGCGTCTACAACCCTCAAAGAGCTTTGGTGGTGGTCCACCCATCCCTTTTTTGACAATGGCCCAAATGACTTAGGGATTGGCTGGAATCTACTGATCAGCCTGCGGCGCGTAGCCATTGGCTATACGCTGGCCTCGCTGATTGCCGTCCCGTTGGGGATTTTGATTGGCATTTCCCCGATTGCCTATAAAGCCTTTAACCCCTACGTTCAGCTGCTCAAACCGGTGTCTCCTTTAGCCTGGCTACCGCTGGGTCTCTATATTTTCCGAGATTCTGAGAAGACGGGTGTCTTCATTATTCTGATTTCCAGTATCTGGCCCACCCTGATCAATACCGCCTTTGGGGTGGCCAATGTCAATCCTGAGTATTTGGATGTGTCTAAAACGCTGGGGGCTTCGAAGCTGCGCACCATCTTTAAGGTGATTATTCCGGCGGCACTCCCTAACATTGTCTCGGGCCTGCGCATTAGCATGGGCATCTCCTGGCTGGTCATCGTCGCCGCCGAGATGTTGTTAGGCACCGGGTTGGGCTACTTTATCTGGAATGAGTGGAACAACCTCTACATTCCAAATATTTTGGTTGCCATTTTCATTATTGGCCTGGTGGGGCTGATTTTGGACAATATTTTCGGTGCGCTCGAGAAATTTGTTGCGTTTGGTCGTAAAGCGTGAGCCTTGCTTCTGTTAATAACTCAGTCAACGGTGCCGTGTCTTCTGAAACTGCATTTCCGTCAGCTCAGCTGTCCATTCGTAATGTGAGCAAGGTCTTTGCGGGCAAAAAGGATTTCTTTAGCAAGCTGTCGCGCAAAACGACTGCTGACTTCACCGCCATTGAAAACATTGATCTCGACATTGAACCCAATACCTTTGTCTCCATCATTGGCCCATCCGGCTGCGGCAAGTCTACGCTGCTAAATATGATTGCCGGGCTTTCTCCAGTCACCAATGGTGAAATATTGCTCAATGGTCGTCCCATCCTGGGGCCTGGGCCCGATCGTGGCATGGTGTTTCAAAACTATGCGCTGATGCCGTGGATGTCTGTTGAGGAAAACATCCGATTTGCGGTGGAAACTGTTTACCCCAAAATGTCAGTAAAGCAGCGGTCTCGCGCCATCAAAGAGCAAATCCAACTGGTTGGGCTGTCGGGGGCCGAGAAAAAGCACCCCCACGAACTCTCGGGCGGCATGCGACAGCGGGTTGGCATTGCCCGAGCCCTAGCAATTAATCCCCAAATTTTGCTGATGGATGAGCCCTTTGGAGCGCTAGATGCTCTCACCCGAGGCTTTTTACAAAGCGAAGTGGAGCGCATTTGGGAACAACAGCGCAAAACCGTCATTATGATTACCCACAGCATCGAAGAGGCCCTGCTGCTCTCGGACCGCATTGTCATGATGACTCGAGGACCCGCCGCCCGCATTGACGAAATTCTGGAGGTGCCCTTTCCGCGTCCTCGAAATCGAGAAACCATCGACCAGCATCCGGCCTACCACGAACTCAAGGCCGAGATGGAGAGCCACTTGTTTCGTGAAACCCGAGCGGTGGAAGAGGCTCAAATCCGTTAAGAACCGTCGAAGTTAAACGGTTGCCTTTAAAGGCTAGTTGTCTTCAAAAGTTAGCTGTGTTCAAAAAGTATTGATTTTATCAAGAGGTGTTTGTTATGGCTATCCCAGAAATTACCACCCAGCTGCTTGCTGCCAAAAAAGCAAAAGGCCTGACCTTTGCCGATCTAGAGGCCAAGATAGGTTGCGATGAAGTTTGGATTGCCTCCGTCTTTTATCGTCAAGCCAGCGCATCTGAAGAAGAAGCCAGCAAAATGGTCGAAGCGCTGGGACTCGGGCCTGAATTTGTGGAGCCTTTGACCGAATGCCCGGTGAAAGGGTCACTGGAGCCGGTGATTCCGACCGACCCGCTGATCTATCGCTTTTATGAGATTATGCAGGTCTACGGCATGCCAATCAAAACCGTGGTTCATGAGAAATTTGGCGACGGCATTATGAGTGCTATTGACTTCAGCGTCGATGTTGAAAGGGAAGCAGATCCTAAGGGCGATCGGGTAAAGATTATTATGTGCGGCAAGTTCCTGCCTTATAAGAAGTGGTAGGGCGAACGTTCGGCTGTGGCGGTTGGAAACCGTGATTGCAGATGCAAAACCCGCCTGCGCGGGTTAGTCAATTCTCTTCTTTTTTACTTTGTTGCTCCTTCGGAAGGTCTCATGTTAGCCCCTAAGTTCCCTTTCAAGCTACTCAGCATTTTAGGTGATCGCTGTTCGCGCTTTGATTCGCTTGGCTTAAATTATCTAGGTCGATTGCTATTAGGGCTACTGGCCCTGGTTGGCGTTTTGTCTCTGGCCACCCCTGCCCTGGCCCATCATCCTCTGGGCGGTCGCCTACCGGCCAATGCCTTTGAGGGGTTTTTGTCGGGGGTTGCTCACCCGGTGATTGGCCTCGACCATTTTGCCTTTGTCTTGGCGGCAGGCTTGATTGCGGCGACTAAGCGACGTGGCATCCTAATCCCGGTCGCCTTTGTGCTAGCGTCGCTAGTGGGCACCGGGATGCATTTGATGCTGTGGAATTTGCCAGCCCCTGAGATGATTATTTCTGCCTCTGTATTGGCCTTTGGGGCTATTTTGGCATTGGGCGATAGACTCAATTTGGCTTTAGTTCTGTCGCTGGGTGCTCTGGCTGGCATCTTCCACGGTTACGCCTATGGCGAGGCGATTTTCGGCGCGGAAATGTCGCCTTTAGTTGCCTATTTGGCCGGATTTGCGACGGTTCAGATGGCAATTGCACTCTTGTTTTTTGCGATCGGTCGCAGTGCCTCCAAACAAGCGCCTAGTCTGCCTTCTTTAGACCTTCGCTTTGCTGGGTTTACGCTTACGGGGGTAGGGCTTGCGTTTTTGTCATCGGCTATGCTGGGTTAAGCGGATTTCATCCGATTTTTCTAACTTTCTCCCTCATGATTTGGTGGCCCAGGCATTTTGCCTGGGCTTTTTTAATCGCGCTCATTCCAACGGCTGTCGCTCAGAGGCAGGGGGGGCTTTGCGGTCTTCTAGAGGGGGCAAATAGCTGTCGTCAAAGACCTCCTCAATCGCCGGGGTTTCAGGTAAATCAAATCCTTTGACAGTCTGGGCAATGGTCTCTTCTAATCGGGCTGGATCAGCCGCCCCTAGACCATTTTGCTCTACTTCTTCAGTGACCAGCAGGCCATCCAGGGCAATTTGCAGCCGCAGCTTTTCGGCATCTTTGTCCATCAGCTCATCTCCGGCTGCTAGCACACTCTCTAACCCCGTTGCCGGATCGCGCAGGGTATCTTGCATGCCCCGAAAGTAGGCTTTAAGAAAGCCGCTGACCACATCGGGATTGTCTTCTAGGAAAGACTCTTTAACCAAAACAACGTTGCCATAAAAGTCCAGGCCGTTGTCGGTGTAGTAAAAGATGTTGAGATCGTCCAAGGTTTTGCCCCCTGCGACGATAGCGGGCAGCATCGAGTAACTAAACCCACTAATCACGTCAACATTACCCTGGAGCAAAAAACTCTGGCGCAGCTTGGGCTCCATGCTCACCCATTCAACCGCGTCAGCATCCACCCCGACTTGATCGGCGAGGATGGGCCAAAGACGACGGGGGGCATCCCCCACCGGGGCACCCAGCTTTTTGCCTACCATGTCTTTGACCGAGCTGATGCCGCTCTCTTTAAAGCTCAGCAGGGCAAACGGGGCTTTGTTGTAAGCGATGGCCACGGCAATCAATTTGTCATCCGGGTTTTGTTGGTTAAACTCAATCATTGAGTACATGTCGCCAAAACCGATGTCATACTGCCCCGCTGCAATTTTGCTTGAGGTGTCTGCCGAGCCGTAGCCCCGATCAAAACTTACCTCTAACCCTTCTTCGGCAAAATAGCCGCGATCGATCGCAAGGGTTAAGGGTGCATCAACCCCTTGCAGCAGCCAGGACAAGGTGAATTTAACCTGCGTTAAAGAGTCTGGATCGGGGGCGGTCTCAGCTTCGACCTCTGCTGGCGCGTCTTCTGCAACGGGGGGTGCAGTCGGGGTCTGACAGGCGACCAATCCAAAAAGGGTGGTTAAAGCCAGGGTTGATACGGACAAGTGTTTAACCAAACGGGGGGTAAAAAAGGCTTTTGACATGGCTTTTGACATGGGGGTTAAGAAGAGAGGATAGTTTGATTTTCAACGGTTTTGCCCACTATCTTTGAATAAAGCTGAGTTGCTATTTGTATCCTTAAACACGCTTTTATTTTTTCGAGACTGTTTTTAAGGGTTCTGGTGCGGAGTTGTTGCTTTGGGTTTGGCGGCTGGAAATCGCGGTTACATGCGCTAAATTCGGCCTGTGCCGATTGGGGAACTCAGGCTTAAAGTTTGGATTGGGGAAGACATCGAGACTAGGAGGTCAACGGTTAGTCTGCTTGATGGTATTTTGTAGGAGCACAGTCTAGAGGGCTTGGGATGAGCATGGCCGAATCATTGGAGACTCGGTTTCAAGATTTGATTGAGCGTGCAGGAGCTATGCAAATCGGACATTTTCAACTCGCCAGCGGTCTTCATAGCAGTCGTTTTTTTCGGTGTATCAAACTGCTAGAAGATCCGCTGGCAGCTGATTTTTTATTTGATGCCATGGCGGAACAGTTGTCTGAAGCTCTTACAGGCCCGATCGATATGGTGTTAGGGGCGAACGAGGCGGGGAGTATTCTAGCGTTTGAAACCGCTAAGCGGCTCAAGGCAAAGGTGGCAATCGCGCGCCAAACCGATCACAAGTACCATCTGATTGACGGTTTTACCCTCACCCCTCAACAACAGGTTTTGATTGTTGATGACATCACCACCACCGGTGGCACCGCCAAACAATTGATTAAAATCGTGCAGTCCGCAGGCGCAACCCCCATTGGCGTTGGCCTGATCGCAACTAAAGGACTGTTTGAAGTTGATCTGGCTTGCCCAACTCAAGTACTCTTGACGCTGGAAGGAATGGATGCGATCGCACCCGAAAACTGCCCCCTCTGCCAACAAGGCCTCCCTTTATCAAGGTGATTAATTTAGGAGAACACGATGCCTCAAAAGATTGACGTTGGCGTTTTTCGCTTGCCCATGAGCGCGCCAGAAGACGTGAGTGGTCTCAAAACGTTGTTAGAAACCCAGCAGATTGAAGCCGCTGATATTGTTGGTATTATTGCCCAAACCGAGGGCACTGGCTACGCTCGGGGCTATACTTCCCTATCTTTTCAACTGCTGCTGGCGGAGTATCTCAAGATTTCACATCAGGACGTGTTTGCTCGCATCCCCATGATGATGATTGGGCTCTGCGGCGGACTGATGAGCCCCCATTACACAATCTTTACCCGTCGCACCCTCCCAGATGCGCTGCTCGAATCTTCTCCCACGGGTGCAGAAAAGCGTCTGACGATAGGGGCCGCCAATACGCGAGTCTTACAACCTGAGGAATACGGCACCCTGACCCAGATCAAGCTGGTCGCAGAAGCGGTGCAGGCTGCTGTTGCCGATGCAGGCATCACCGATTTGGCCGATATTCACTGTGTTGAGGTAAAGTGCCCCGCTATGACCCCAGCCCGTTTGCAGGATGCCTCTCAGCGGCGGGTATCGGTAGTGAGCAACCATCTGGGCCAAGCCAGTTCTCTCTCAAAAGGGGCCAGCGCCCTCGGCATTGCCCTGGCTTTGGGCGAAGTGCCCAAGACGAAACTAAGCGACGACGTGATCAATCGAGATCGCACGCTCTTTACTGATCGCGGCTCGGTCTCTGCCGGGGGAGAACAATCTGCCTGTCGAATTTTGGTGATGGGGAATGCTCAGCATTCTGTGAGTCGCTATCGGGTTGGCCATGGGATTATGGCCGATCAGCTCGATACGGCAGGTGTTTATGCAGCCCTCTCTACGGCTGGACTGACCATAGCCGCCCCCCTCACCCCTGAACAACAACAGCGCATCACCCAGGTCTTTGTTAACTGTGGGGCCGATGCCGTCGGGGCAGTGCGAGATCGCCGCCATACTATTCACAGTGATTTTCTCTCAGGCTATGCGGGAATTGTTGCCAAGGCGGTTGCCAATGCAGTGGTGGCCTCTGTGGTGGGCGATCCGATGATCTTAGCCTCGGCAGGTAATGAACATCAGGGCGCACTGGGCAGTAACCTGGTAGCAGCGATTGTTGAGGCAGACTACTAGGGTAATTTTGAATTTTGAACTTTGAATTTTAGAACTGAATTTTAGAACTATGTATTTACGTCAAAGTCAGGAACTGACCCATGCGGCGGCAATGGTTGTTTTGCAGGGTGCGATCGCAAAAGCCGAGGCGATGGGGGTGCCCCAGTGTATTGCTGTTGTGGATACCGGCGGTAACCTGCTTGCCTTTATCCGCATGGATGGAGCCAAGGTCCTCAGTCAGCTATCAGCCACCCAAAAAGCCATTACGGCTGCCTCTAGCCGGGTCAACACAGGGGGTATCCCGGCTGATGTGGAGACTAAACTCGCCCTGGCCACAGGGGGATTGTTAACGAACCTCAAAGGTGGTCTCCCCATTGTGATTAATGGGCAGGTTGTGGGGGCTGTGGGGGTGGGTTCTGGGACCGGGGATCAGGATGTAGAAGTGGGAATGGCAGGTATAGCTGCATTACAAGCAGTAATCGACGAATAAGGATCATGAAAGCGAAGTTAGATAGACATTCTCAGCGATTTCTAATAATTTTAAGCCTACATTCAAGAAAGACTCAGCTCAACCTCAAAAATACTATCTGCGTCCATGGAATGCTGATGGGGCATCTAAAGCCTTGACTTACGGCAGCTGAGCTCATAACCCGATATTTGTAGGAGATTCACTAGACTATGACACGCCTTCCTCGACTGACTTCGCAATGTCTCAAAATTGCGGGTATCGCGTTCGCCAGTTTGTTAATCGCATTACCCGCAACGGCCCAAAGCAGCAGCGATCAAAGCATTGCCGAGATTGCTGGCTCCAACGATTCCTTTGATGTTCTAACGGCTCTGCTTGACCATGCCGGTTGGTTAGGCGCGTTTGATGGCTCTAATGGGAAAGAATTTACGGTCTTTGCCCCTACAGATGATGCCTTTGGCCGTTTACCTGAGGGAACCATTGAAAGTCTCTACCAGCCTGAAAATAGAGAGCTGTTATATAGCGTCCTTGCTTACCATGTTGTTGGGGGTAGCCTCACCTCTGATCAGCTTTTGTCAGGAGATTTGAGCACTAAACATGGTGGACAAACTCTGACCGTAAGCTTGGGCCAACAGGTAACCGTCAATGATGCTACGGTTAGTACGGCGGATATCACTGCGTCCAACGGGGTTATCCATGTCGTTGATACGGTCTTGATTCCACAGTGACTTGATTCCACAGTGACTTGATTCCACAGTGATAGGTTTGATTCTAATCTCGTCAGGGCTGACACAAGGAGAAGCCCTGACGAGATGCAGGTACCTCCCCTGAGCCTGACCAGAGCTTTTGGAGTCCGGCTCAGGGGACCCGAACATAGCGGTTGGCATGGCAGGGATCGCAGTTTCAAAGGAAGCCCTGGGAGAAGGGAATTAGCTTCGGCGAAAACAGGTTTCCTGCCAACGTATCCCAAAATTCAAGGATCTCATCGAAGAAACCCGGTTTCTGAGGATATTCGGCCAAACGGCCCGTAACAAGAGCTACAGCAGCTTCTAAGGTAAGACACTATACATAAGATCTCCATCAATCCCTACCACCAGGGTTTTAGCCACTAATCTGCCTGTTTTACCTTCATAGGAGTTGCCCCATGTTGAGACGTCATAGTCGGCGCAAATTTCTTCTCCACGGCTCCGCCGCTTTGGGGGCAACTGCTCTCTTAAAGGCGTGTACCCCAGCTCCCCCCGCAGCTGACACGTCTGAAACAGAGGCTGCTCCAGACACCACAACCCCTGAGACTGCCGCTGCCTCCAGCTCGACGCCTGCTGCTATTAAGTTCACCTTAGACTGGGCAATCCAGGGGGTGCATGCCCCCATCGGGGTGGCCATTGAGAAAGGCTATTTTGCAGACGAAGGGCTGGATGTCAGCTTTGAGCGCGGCTCTGGCTCGGCTGACTCGATCTCTAAGGTAGCCGCGGGGACTTTTGATATGGGGTTTGGCGACATCAACAGCTTGATGGAGTTCAACGTCAAAAATCCAGATACCCCGGTGAAGGCGATCGCGGTTTATTACAACAAGTCGCCTATGGCAGTGATGTCGCTGGCGGAAACCGGCATTACTGAACCGAAGCTGCTGGAAGGTAAAAAGCTAGGAATTCCCTCTGGAAGCGCGACCCGGCGTTTGATGCCGTTGTTTGCCCAGGTCACAGGCTTTGAGTTGACCAAGGTGGAGATGCCCGCCATTGAGCCCAAGCTGCAACAAACGCTCCTGCTGACGAAAGAAATTGATGCGATCGCACCCTTCACGATCTCAGCCCTACCCAACCTTAATAAAGAGGGCTATTCCCCCGATAAGCTTGATATTCATCGATTTGCAGACTTTGGGCTGGACCTGTACGGCAACGCCGTGATTGCCCCTGCTGCCTTTTTAGAAGAGAATCCAGATCAGGCCAAAGCCTTTCTCCGGGCGCTGACCAAAGGATTGCAAGACACTATCAGTAATCCAGACGAAGCCGTGGAGATTATGGCTGCCTATGATGATCTCTACGAAATCCCCCTGGAGCGAGAGCGCTTACAAATTGCGATTGATACCCTGTTTCTCTCTCCTGAAGTGGCGGCAAACGGCTTTGGGGCGGTGGATGCTTCACGCTTTAAGCAAACCATTGACCAAGTGGTGCAAGGGTTTGATCTGGAGACGGCACCTGAGCCAGCGGAGATCTTTGATGATCAATTTTTACCACCCTTAGCTGAGCGCGCCCTCCCCACTGCATAATGGGTCACTATGATCGAATCAACTGTCCAATCGCTTCAAGTCGGTAGATTGCTCGCTTGCCCTGGGGATCTGCCTGCGACTGGCCCTGCCTCTATCACCCTCAGAGACGGCCTGATTGAGGCGATTACCCCTGGCGATTTAGCCCTGAGCGAAGCACAAAACGACTTGCTGGCTATGCCTGCCCTGGCTAATGCCCACGATCATGGACGGGGGTTGGATTCCTTTAGCTATGGTGCGCTGGATCAGGCTCTGGAGCTGTGGCTGCCCGCCCTGAAACTCAAACCCAAACTGTCGATGTATGCCCTGACAGCCCTGGAGTTGTCTAGATTGGCCCGCAGTGGGGTGGGGGCCGTGGTCCACTGCCACAATACCGCTGGGGGGGACTTACTGACCGAAGCTCAAGCGGTTTGTCAGGCGGCGCGGGATGTGGGGGTGCGGTTGGCGTTGGCGGTGCCGATGCGCGATCGCAATGCCCTGGTGTATGGCGATCCTCAGCGGTTGCTAGCCTTGTTGCCCTCCGCCGATCGAGAACGGGTGAGTCAGACTTGGGACCCGCCAACTCTGCCACCTAAAGAGCAACTTGAGCGGGTGCATGCGATCGCAGACGAGTGCGAGGGAGATCTAGTCCGGGTTCAATACTGTCCCTGGGGGCCGCAGTGGTGCTCCAATGCTCTTTTAGAAGCTATTGCCACCGCCTCTGTTGAGACCGGTCGGCGCATCCATACCCACCTGTTTGAAACCCGCTACCAGCGAGAATGGGCCGATGCCCACTATCCCCAGGGGCTGTTGCAATATCTGGACGACATTGGGTTTCTCTCCCCTCGCTTAACGGTGGCCCACGGCGTGTGGTTGCGGACCGACGAGCTGGCCTTACTGGCAGAGCGGGGGGTGATTATCTCAGTGAATACCAGCTCTAACCTGCGACTGCGGTCTGGGATTGCCGCCTACAGAGCCATGCGAAACGCGGGTGTTGCTGTCGCCTTTGGCCTGGATGGCATGTCACTCAACAACAATGCTGACGTCTTTGAGGAACTGCGACTTAATTACCATATTCATGCCAAACCCGGTGTTGACGCAGAGATCACCCCAGCCGAGATGTTTGCCGCCCATCGACACGGGGTCACTGCCGTCACCAATCAACCCGATAGCGGCTTGCTCAAACCTGGCGAACCCGCCGACTTTGCCCTGCTCAACTATGCGGCCATGACCCAGGATGTGATCCCCGATGCTTGCAGCATTGCTGAAGTGGTGCTGTCGCGGGGGGCTCATCAGTATGTTGAAGGGCTATGGGTAGCGGGGCAGCCGGTGGTTGAGAAAAGCCGAGTGTTGGGGGTGGATGAGGCAGCTATCAAGGCAGAGGTGCAGGGGATGTTGAAATCTCAGGCACAGCACGTCTATAGTTTGCAACCCTTGGTGAATAGCTATCAGCGTGCTTTACAACAGTTCTATGCTGAGGGTTTACACCAGGTTAAAGAGTAACATTATTGGGTTGCAAGCACCTGAGTGTTTTGCTGGTATTTGTTAGGGTTGGTGATGTGTGGCAGGGGCTGCGCGGGACTTTCCCTCCCGCCCCCTCCCTTCTACTCTAGCGTTAGCGGTTGCCTGGGGTCCCATGCTCCCCCAGACCCCCCGAACTAGGTTCTGGCAAAGTGTTTTGGGAAGGAGCGGTTGGTGGGTTAGTCGATAGGGGGCCGATCGGGGTGTAGCTGAGGTAACAAACCCTTGTAGGGGCGGTGCCTTGTGCCCGCCCTTCGAGATATGCAGTCAGAGTAAGCGACCCGACTTCGCAGCGCGAATGCGCGTTGTCACCACCGGGATGGTCGATAACGAATCGCTATTTGGGACACCCCTCTTGTCCGTGGGTTCTGAGGGGAACGGAACCCCCTAAGTGGAAGGGGTGCGGGGAAAACCAAATTTCCCCGGCAGCGACTTTCATCACATCACCAAACTGTTCGTCTTAAGGAGGGCAATACCCAGCGCTGTTTGCCAGAGATTAACTCGACTAAAGAGACTGTACAAAAATCAAACCCCAGTTAAAAAATGGGAAATGGGTGGAGCCTCAAGAGTTTGGTATTCTCAAGGCATATAGTTCTATAAAACTCACCCTCATAATTGTTTAGCATTTCTCATGTCAGAGCCCTCCCCAGAAATTCAATCCAATTCTTTTAATGCTGAGACCTATGTGCGACAAACCGCTCAGCTGCTAAATCTGACCATCCCACCAGAGCAGATGGCCAGCGTGGTTAAAAACTTTGAGCTAGTCCAGGCCATTGCCCAGCCGGTGCTAGACTTCCCTCTGCCAGACGCCCTAGAATCGGCCCCGAGGTTCGAGCCATGACCTCACAAGCTACCCCTTCAACAGCTGCGGAAATGACCGCTGCGATTAAGCGTGGAGAGACTACTGCCCAAGCCGTCGTCACAAAAACCCTGGCGCAGA
>JBCDDJ010000154.1:0-13348 GCA_039180385.1 Cyanobacteria bacterium P01_G01_bin.38
CCATCTTGCAGTGGGCGATCAGCTTATGGCCGTTGAGCAGGCCGCGTACTTTCTCAACGCCCGCACCGTTCTCAATATCTGGCAATGGGATCAAAACCGAGCCCGGAATCTTCGCAATCTCATACTCATTTGGATTGCGCACATCCACCAGCAGAAAATCATCTGCACCGCTGTCGATGACCGACTTGAGATCGGTCACTGTCATTTCTTTAAGCTGAGATTTCTGCTCAGCTTCGGCGGCTTTGGCCTGGGGAATGCCACAAAACTGTTCGTAGTCGATCAGCTCCTCAATCACGGGCCGCACCGGGTTCGGACGCAGCTTTAGCTCACGGAAAGACATATCAAGGGCGTTATAGAGCAAGAGTCGACCGCTCAGGGTATTACCCTGGCCCAAAATAATTTTGACCGTTTCAGTCGCTTGAATGGTGCCGATAATGCCGCACAGCACCCCTAGCACACCCCCCTCAGCACAGGAAGGAACCAGTCCCGGTGGGGGCGGCTCGGGATACAGGTCGCGATAGTTAGGCCCCTCGTCATAGTTAAAGACGGTGGCTTGCCCCTCAAATCGGAAGATAGAGCCGTAAACATTGGGCTTATTCAGCAGCACACAGGCATCGTTCACCAGGTATCGCGTGGGGAAGTTGTCGGTGCCGTCAACCACGATGTCATAGGGTTTAAGAATCTCCAGGGCGTTCTCAGCGCTCAGCCGGGTTTCATATAGATCGACCTGGCAATGGGGATTAATCTCTAAAATCCGGTTCTTGGCGGATTCGATTTTCGGCTTACCTACCCAGGAGGTGCCGTGAATAATCTGCCGCTGTAAATTAGAGTGATCAACGATATCAAAGTCAACAATGCCGATGCGGCCAATGCCAGCCGCTGCTAGATACACTAGCAGCGGTGACCCCAAGCCTCCCGTGCCAACGCATAAAACGCTGGCGGCTTTGAGTTTTTTCTGGCCTTCAAGACCTACCTCAGGCAAAATAATGTGCCGCGAGTAGCGTTCGTAATCGTCCTTAGTAAGTTGGATGTCATCCAAGTTTGGATTCAGCATGATAGGCGAATAGGTGATTAATGAATCAATAAAAAACGCAGGGCAAAACCGTAGAGGCGCAAAATTTTGCGTCCCTTCAAGACGATGCAACGCACATTCGATCCGTTGCCGCCGAAGCCGGGGTAATCTTCATGGGTTCAGGCTGAAACTGTTGAACGACATCGAGCTGCCAGCTCTGGATATCTATGGCAGCTCCGTTTTGCACAGACATAATAATGTAAGAATATTCAGACCAGGCTAAGGCGCGATCGCACTCCGATGGAACCGCTTCATGATCGGGGTGAGAATGATAAATCCCAATGATGTCGAGGTGCAGCGCCCGAGCCTCTCGCTGCACTATCAGTAGGTCTTGGGGATCAATCCAGTAGCGGCTGGTTTGGGTGCGGTCTTTTGAGGTGTCTGATAGGGCCTGAGATCTCGCAACAAACTCTGCCGCAATGTTAGGAGACCAGGCATTTTTCATCGGTCTGAGTTCCACCAGTGTTTTTTCATGATGGGCGGTATCCAGGCACCCCAACATTAACCCGCAGCACTCGTTGGGATACGTGCGCTCGGCATGGGCCTGCATCTGTTCAATGTGAGTTGAGGTTAGGGTTAATGACACCGCGTGCTGACTGATATGACTCGACCAGATTTACTATTGTAGGGCATCAATTAAGGCATCTACTATCTTATCCATGGCAACTGACCGAGAGGCTTTAAACAGCAGGCAATCTCCGGGTTGTATGAACTTTTCCAAGTAAGCTGCCAAGGCGTTGTGATTCTCAAACTGCTGATTAGGAATCGTGTCTGCGCCCTGGCTAAGGGCGTTGGCTTCATCAGGGTCGGCCAATATAAACAGCTGATCGAGGCCTAATTTGTGAGCGGTTTGACCGACTTGATAGTGCAGCGCGACGGATTTGTGACCCAGTTCTTTCATGGTGCCAAGCACAGCGATATGGCGTTGGCCGGGTTGCTCCGCTAGCAAGCGAAGGGCGGCGATCATCGATTCATACCCGGCGTTGTAGGTTTCATCCAGTAGCGTAATGTCGTTGGGGAGCTGTTTTCGCTGGGCGCGACCGGCGGGCATCTTAACCGTGAGGCCGTCTTTGAGAAACTGCCAATCCAGATTTAGGGCTTTTAAAGTTGCGATCGCAGCCAATAAATTCAGCGCGTTGTGCTGCCCCGGCAGCGGCAGTGGCAGGGTGATCCCGTCTACCACCAGGGTTCGGGAATCTGTGATCTGTCCATGAATATCCCCGCCAGTCAGGCCATAAGTCATCCGATTACCCTGCCAGACTCGGCTGGCGGTTTCTATCAGGCGTGGATTGTCATGGTTGAGCACGGCGGTGCCCTCGGCAGGTAGCTCAGCCAGCAGCTCACATTTGGCGTCGGCAATTGCCTGCTCTGAGCCGAGTCGGCCAATGTGGGCTGTGCCGACATTGGTAATCACTGCGACATTCGGCTGGGCGATCTGGGTGAGCAGGGCGATTTCCCCAGGCCCCCGCATGCCCATTTCAACGACGGCGAACTGGTGATCGGCGGTGAGTTCTAACAGGGTTTTGGGAACGCCGATTTCATTATTGTAATTGGCTTGGGTTTTGAGGACGCTGCCGTGGTGAGCCAGGGCGGCGGCGATCAGTTCTTTGGTGGTGGTTTTGCCGACTGAGCCGGTAATGGCAATCACGGGGAGCCCGAGCTGCTGCCGCCACCAGTGCCCGATCGCCTGATAAGCGGCCAGGGTATTGCTCACTTCTATGCGGGGCAGCTCTGCCTTAAGAACGTCTTTGCGAACGACAGCTGCTATCGCACCTTGCTCAACTGCCTGAGCCACAAAGTCGTGACCGTTAAAATTGTCGCCCTCTAGCGCGACAAAGAGTTCTCCGGGTTGTATTGTACGTGTATCAGTATTGACCCCAGTGATTTTTCCTTGGCGTTCAGAAATAACTTGAGGCATCGCTGCACCGTCGGTGGCTGCGATCGCATCAATAATTTGGGACAACGAAGCCTGACACGTCATACAACACCCCCCTAACTAGTCAAATCTTGCTCACATCCGACCGATTCAGATAAAAACGCAAATAGTCCAGACCTGTTTTTGCATAGGCCAATGTGAACTGACGCCTCTCATTAAACCAAATCTTTGAGTAGATCCAGGTTATTCCAAGCCTTTAAAGGGTTAAATCAACGACGCACAGAGGGGGTAAGGCGTTTGAAATCACAGCCGTAAATCTGAAAATGCTACTACCAGCAGTGAACCAAATCACTTTCTCAATGTTCTAACAATGCTAACGTTTAATTCAAACAAGTAAAATTGTTTTGTCGGGGACGGAATTAGTGAGTTCTAAGGCACAAAACAACCCAAAAATCAGTATAAATTCGAGTACGGTTTGTGCGGATTATGCAGCTTTTGAGTTGTTAATTAAAGTAGGGTAAACTCACAGAGCCCAGAGGATCCAGAGGATGTATCATTCTCTAAAGATTCAGCCAGATTAAACCTTTTAAGTCATGATAAAGCCCTTAATTGCGCTTTATCTAATCTTCAAAAAAACGGTATAGGATTTCTCTGAAATGACTGAATCCATTGCGGTATTCTTAAGTTATGAAGGTTTGGTATAAAGCTGGATCGGCACCTATCTGAGTTGCTACCTGCGGCGATTGGCGATCAGCCACTACGGTTCTTCATAATCCAGTCCTCACATTGACTTCGAGAGGCTTCCCCTCAGCCTCATTCAGCCCATTTGTAGACTTCAACTTGCTCTTTAAGGAGCGAAGCAGGGAGATCGGTGATTACCCAAGTAGATTACAGCAATCGTTTAATCAGTGCTCAGGAGCAAGCGCTCTACGATCACCTATTGGCCTGCGTTGAGAAAGAAACGCCAGGCGAGTTGGTTAAGCGCTTTCGGACCCTGTTTATTGAAGGGGCAGGGTATCCCGACTTTGAAGTAACCCGAGCGCTTGATCAGATTGTGGCTGACCGCCAGGTTGACACCTACTTCCGACACATTCTCAACCGCTGCTGCCATATTTTGATCAACCGCTGGCAGTCTAATCGTCACTATCAGACTGCTATCACTGAGTTGGTTGCATCATTTGAACAATTTGAGCAAGAGCAGTCTACTCCATCGGTTCGCGAGTACACCCGCTCTCGCGCCTCGCGGCGTCTACGTGAGGTAGTCAGCCAGTTTCCCGAGACTGACCAGTACGTTATGCTCAAGCGGTTGGTGCGCGTGATTGAGTCCTCCAGGGGAGACGGGTCTGGGGTCCAGATGCCGCAGCCACCCTTGGGCAACCTGATTGGTCGGTACCCTTACCTTTATCAGCACTGTCTTCTCAACAAAGAAAGCCCCAAAGAGCATCAGCGCCAAGTTCGTCGCATTCAAACCAAAGCCCAGCGACAGTTTGAAGTCGATCTTTCGCACTATGTCACTTTTCGAATGCGGCGTGCTCAAATGCGTCGCAAAGGTTGCTTAGATAGCCGGGAGCACCATCTGCGCCCCGCGACCAATCCCACTTTGCTCAGCGATCGCGAATTGGTAAAATCGCTGCGTCAGTTTTCGGGCAAGGTTGAGCAAGACCATACCTATCAAGATCTGGCTAATCGTTTCGTGTCTCAAAGCTGTCAGGCAACGTCCTTTAAGACTTTTAAAGATGACCTCTACGAATATGTGACGGCCAGCGTTGATCCTGAATACGGCAAGCGCAGCTTCAACAATGCTTTCTACCATCAGCTGACCTCAATTTATCCAGAGAGTCATTCACAAAAAGTGAATGACTTTTTACTTGTGCGCACCTGTAGCCAGCTGTTCAACTTTTTAGTGGTTGATGCGTCCACAGGCCGTCAGCACTTCGTCTTTGTAGATTTGATTAATAACCTAGGGCCCCTTGCGACGACCGGGGTGTTACTCAAGATTTTGCTGCTGTGTCGTAAGGTTAAGCCTTATTTAGAGCGGCGATTTTCGATTTTATTTGATCATTACGAGTCTGCGACCCAAGACACGGTCAATTGGCTGGTGAGGGTGCTAGAAAACCTCAACATTGCGCTGAGTCTAAACTTTGGCACCCTAGATTTGTCTTATCTGTCTCTACAGTCCGATTAAGCTGTCAAACCGTTTTTGGTCATGGGTTTGGGCTTTTCTCAAATATGACTCAAGCCAGGGTCAGCAGTCATGCTCAGAGAGTCGCGCTCAAAGACTGAGTAATGGCTTGAGGATTGACTTCTGGGGAGCTTGTGGCTAAACTCCTTTGACAAATGAGGGTAAATCTGCTCACAGTGCTGTATAATCTGCACACTTTCTAGGCAAATTTTTTTGCCGCCACTCACAAGAGCGCTGAGCATGACCCAACAAAGCCCTTCCAATCAATTGACTGCAGTGTCTAAAGAACGTCCGTCTCCCGAGTCGTCTCAACTGGTTGAGAGCTATGCAGAAGACTTGATGGATGAACTCTTTGACGATGTTGATCGCATCCTAGAAGGTGACCTACCTCCAGCGACGGCAAATCCTTTTACGGCGGCGCAAACATCTTTTAGCTCAAATCCGCTTGACTTGCCAGCGATGATTGTGCCGGTCAAAGCAGTAGAGTCAACTGAGTCTGAACCGCCCGACAGCAACGATGAGACACCCAAGACCCAACGATGGTATAAAAGGCGGCTTCCTCAAATTGCATTGGGGGCTGCCTGTGTTTCTGCCATTATTGCGCTGGGTGTTTGGTTAGCTAAAGAAAATGCATCTCAGCCACCTACCTCGGCAGTGCAAGTTGAAACGGCTACGACAGCCCCTGCTCCTATGTCTGAAGAGGGTGCTTTTTTAGAATATCTCAGCCGTTCTATCAATATTATTCAGGGTCAGACGTCTGCCCAGGCACATGTTGCGCAGGCGGGAACTGTGACTCCGGTAAATGGCCTTAATCGCGGCACACAAACACCGGTTTCGAGGGGGGCTAATGTCATTGAGCGCGTCTTTGTGCCGGTATTTCAGCCATCTCAACAGACAGCAGTGCAGTCTTTACCGACCCTGCCTGCGCCGGGTGCTGCTCCGGCGACAGCGGGGAATGCGTCGCCGCTGCCAACGCTGGCTCCTCAAACGGGTACTCCCCAAGCAACGGCTCCCCAAAGGGGAACGATCCCCAATATTTCACCTGTCAATACCCATGTGCTGGTAGGTGTCCTCGAGTTGGGAGAGCGCTCAGCTGCTTTATTTGAAATCAACGGGGCGTCTCAGCGGGTCTACGTGGGCGAGAATATCGGGGCTAGCGGCTGGACGATTGTTTCCATTGCGAATGAGGAAATTGTCGTACGTCGGAATGGTGAGGTACGCTCGGTCTATATTGGTCAGCAATTTTAGAGTTACCCTATGAGCCTTTTTGATGATCTCAGTCGGTTTCTAGAATCTCGACTCGATGAGTTTCTAAAGGCAAATCCCCATTTAGAGTTACAGGCTTTAGAGGATCAACTGCGAGGGCAAGAGGACAGTGGGATCGCACTGCTCGCCGATCTCAGACGTCGCGAAAAGCAGTTAGAAGACGGTATTCTTTCAACTGCCCAAGAGATACAGCGCTGGCATGGCCGTGTTGCTAAAGCCAAAGCTGCCAATCGTCTAGATTTGGTAGAGCCTGCCCAGGAAAGAGAAGCCGCGCTGTTGCGAGAAGGCAATCATCTCTGGGGGCAAATGCAGGGCGTGAAAGAACGAATTGAGCAAACTAAAACCCTGCAGCAGCGCGTGAAAGCCAAACGGCAAGAGGTCAAAGCTAATATTGCCAAAGCCGCAGCCACTCGGGCTAGCCAAACCGCCGAAACGACTTGGAGCACCACAGGTTGGAACCAAAGCCCTTACAAACTCCACAACCAACCCCTTGATCCCCTCGAAGAAACCTTTCAACGGTGGGAGACAGACGCTGAGCTAGAAGACCTTAAGCGGAAAATGGGGAAGTAAATCTGTCCTCTGTTATACCTACCAGGTTATAGCTATCAGGTTATAGCTACCAGTCACCTGAGAAAACTTCAACAGGTTGATCCCCTGCATCTACGACCAGGATAGGTAAGTTTTCTTCGGCCTCCAGTCGTTCAAACTGTACGACCTGGACCCCAGCATCACTAGGCTCAACCTCGATGACATACCTCCCATCTTGCCAGCGTAGCCCAGTCACCCGATGATACATTAACCAGGCTTCGGCGATTTCTCCTGAGTTAATTTGCTCTCCTTCGCTCCCGGAGTAGCACGCGGCCCAAATGTCATCTGCAACCGTCCAGAGCCCAGAAAAGTTGATTGGGTCAACCCGAGCACTGAGACCATAGGTCGCAAAACTCAGCACGCGATGTTGCCAAAAACTATCGACAAGACTTTTCAGAGGATCATCTTGCAGGGCTCCGTCATATCGAGCATCGGATTGCAACTGCTTAGCTTGTTCCCCCTCAGAGGGGCGCTGCCAATCTGCAATCTCACTGCAGACGGTATAACTCACATCGCTCTCTGAAGGGATCCCAGCAGTCTCTGTCTCTGACGCGATGATAATTGAAGACACCGGTGATGCCAGCTCCATAGCCGTCTGGCTAATAGATGGGTTAGGGCTGGGCTCAACGCGTTGACTACTCGAGGTGACTTGGGGGCACCCCACGATACTTGCGATCCCCAGTAGCAATAGCGCGCTTTGCCCAAGCCGATTAAAATTTTGTGCGCCCATGATGTCTTCCTCTTTACCACTAACTAGACTGAGCCCCCTAAAGCTAAATCCTTACCGCAGGTAGCTCAGCTTTAGGATGGACTTTTATTAAACGATTCCAGGGCTTACAGGACCAGCTCAGCCTAATCCTGTAAGTCGCAGATATAGTTCACTACTTACCGGTGACTACAGCGGCAGCCATACGCAGCTAATCAACTAGCTATCACTGTTGGGATCAACCGCACGCCTGCTGATTTTTTAAATGCAATCAGCGGAAACGTGGCCTGTAAATCTCAACTACAAGAGAGCCCCTGGCAATTACTGGGAGTCGTTGCTGTGAGATTTGATGGGCATTTAGCGCAACAATCTGAAGCTCTCTTAAGCTAAACTTTGACCGCATCTAGAAAGCCTTTTGAGCAAAACCCAAGCCTTCAAACGAGATGGAGTTTAGCCTTGGGGATGGTTTCAAAGTTCTGCAACAGAGTCTGAAAGACTTTCCCCTGTGCAACGCGTGCTTTAGCCTAACCAGGAGACAAAAAGCTTGATGACACCGTACCGTCTAAATATGTCGAACGTGCGCTTTTAACAACACGCTCAATAACATTATGGGGGAATCTACCGATCCGTAGGGTTGCAATAGGCCAGTTTGTAAGAAAATTAATAACTGTCCGCCAAGAATTAATGAGCGGATGCGTAAAATTTTATGCATCTACTGGCGGATTGGAATTTCAATCAGGAAAGTTGTACCCTCTCCTACCGCTGACCAACACTCGAGGCGACCCCGGTGTCTCTCAGAGATGACCTGATGACTAATGGAGAGCCCCAATCCGGTCCCTTTGCCAATGGGCTTTGTTGTAAAGAAGGGGTTGAATAGGTGGTCTAGATCGGACTTTGCAATCCCGGGGCCGTTATCTACAATCTTGATGCAGATCGAGTCTGCATAGGCTTCGGTCGAAATCGTAATGGCTGGTTGATGATTGGGGAACTGTTCTAGATGCTCGTCTAAGGCATCAATGGCATTGCTCAAAATATTCATAAACACCTGGTTAAGCTGCCCGACATAGCATTCGACCTCAGGCAAATTGCCATAGTGTAGCTCAACCTGGATGGCACAGCGATTGGGCCTGGCCTTGATGCGACTTTGTAAGATCATTAGGGTGCTATCGATCCCCTCATGGATATCGACTGCTTTGTAATCGGACTCATCCATCCGAGAAAAATTGCGCAGTGATTTCACTATTTTTTGGATACGCTCTGCCCCCAGGCGCATCGAGCCCATCAGCTGAGGCCAATCTGTGATCAAAAATTCGATATCAATCTCGTCTAACGCTTCGGCAATGTCAGCAACCGGCTCAGGATAATGTTGCTGATAGAGTTGAATCAGCTTGAGCACGTCTTGGGTATAGTTTTGAGCGTGATTAAGATTGCCATAGATAAAGTTGACGGGGTTATTGATCTCATGGGCAACCCCGGCAACCAGCTGACCCAGGCTAGACATTTTTTCTTGCTGCACCAGCTGGGTCTGGGTTTTATACAGCTTTTCCAATGTGCTTTCTAACTGTTGTGCTTTTTGTCGCAGCGCGCGTTCAGACTGCTGTAGTGCAAACTCCGCCTGATAGCGTTTGATCCCCAGGGCAATTTCGCTAGTAGCAAACTCAAATGCTTGGAGGGTTGAGTTATCTAAGGGGTTGCGAGCAAACATTGCAATCACCCCTAACAGCTGATCGTCGGCGATGAGAGGATGACCTGCAAAGGCCACCATGCCTTCTCGAGCAGCCCAGGCTTTATCGCCCACGAGGGGATCGTTCAGGACGTCATTGGTCAGGTGGGGTTGCTGTTCTTGAGCGATCAGCCCAATCTTAAATTGACCGACTGGGACTTGGGCATGGTCGCCATCAATGTGGGTATATAGCCCGGCACTGGCCTCGAGCTCGAGCATATGAGTCTCGTCATTTAATGACCAAATTCTTGCAAAGGCAGCCCCTAGATGATCAACAGCTGCCTGGGTACAGCCGGTGAGCATATCGCGTAAATCATTCGATTGGGTCATGGCTCGATCGACAGACGCACGAAAATCAGCTAGACGAGCCTGCTCTCGAAGTAGGGCTGCGCTTTTGACTCGATCTGTAACATTGGTTAATACCCCTGTCCATACGGTCATGCCGTCAGTGAGTCGTTCTGGATAGGCAATCGTATTCGCCCACTCATAGATGCCATCAGGTTTCTCTAAACGTCCTTCCCACCACCACGGTTCTAGCCTGTCAGCAGAGCGGCTAATGGAGTGCTCAAAACTCTTGCGATCTTCAGGATGTACGCTCCACGGTCCTAATTTGTTATCAGCTTCAATCTCTACTTTGGTCAGGCCGCAAACCTGATAGCAGCCTTGACTGGCATAGAGAAAGCCGGTCGTGCCATCTGGTTTGAGATAAAACTGATACAACATGCAGGGCAGCTGTTCAGAAAACTTACGGAGCAGATCCTGGCTATGTTTGAGGGCTTCTGTCCGTTCATAAACTCGCTGCACCAGGGCGTCGTTATGGGCGTGCAGTTGGCCTTCCACAATTTTGCGATCGCTAATGTCAAAAATTACACCGTGTAACCGCAAAGGTCTGCCTGCCTCGTCATACTGAGCTTGCCCCTTTTCATGAACCCAACGAATTGTCTCGTTGCGATCAATGATTCGATAGTCCAATACAAACGGACGGCGATTTTTGACGGAATGCTCAACGATGGTTTGGATGGCAGTTCGGTCATCTGGATGGATGAGGCTCGCCCAGCTCAGTCGCTGCTCGCCTAAAAAGTCACTGGCTGGATACCCTGTTAATGGCTCGGCATAGTCGCTGATAAAATCCATCGTCCAGTCCACATCGCACTGGCAGGAATACACGAGCCCTGGAATGTAATTTACGACTTCCAATAGAAACGGACTGGCTGAATCCTTCTGGTTGGAAGGAGTCGAGCCAACGAAAGCAGAAATCGCAGAGTCTACCATGACGGGGATCAAAGATATCAGCACACAGCATGGGGCTAATGCCCAACCGCCGCTGACTTAAAATGCCCATTTGTTCAGACAAGGGCACGAATTTTTTGATCAAGCCGACATTGACTGCCGCAAAAACTGAAGATAGTGGTTGAGCAGATTGCCGCTGACCATGGGGGTAGTTCCTTTGGGTTGATAGTCGTTGCGCAGAAACTGCTGCCCTTGGGGGGTGAGCCAGACTTCTTTAATCTGAATCTTTTTAATGATGATCATGCCCCGCTGCGCTAAGGCTTGAATCATGGCCTGTCGGTCCGACACAGGGACCTTGCGGCTAATTTGCCCTGGCGTAATGGTTTTCTGGCGACATGACCTGAGCGTCCACAACTCCGAAGGGGTAACTGGCAAACTGGTAGTGTCTAAATTGAGAAGGGTGCGACCAGCGGGTGCGATCGCAAATTGAGCTACCTCGGCGCTGTACTCCACCAGCCCCTGACTGCGTAGGCTCATGCAGATGCGATCTCGCTCAGCCGCTTGGGTCTTGGGAGTCGGTTTGAGGGCTGTCACGGTGCTCCGATAGTGGGGTGCCCCCAGCAGCAGCAGCAAGAACTTTAGCTCGACGGATGTTAGCGTCATGGCCTTGCATCTGTTTTCCAGACCTTCCCGGCAACTTTACTGAACTGATTATCGGTGAAGCAGTTCACACTGGCATAAAAAAAGCTGGTGCTCAGGCACCAGCTTAAAAACATTCCTAACTCAACTCTTTCAAACTATGCGAGACGGCGACGACGACGGACAAGGCCGAAGAGGGCCAGGGTTGCGATCGCAGCGGTCGATGCCGGCTCCGGCACATCTTGATCAGGGGCAGTATCCACTAACCCTTTCACCGCAATCACAACGTCGTTATAGTCGCGATCGCCGCCACCAGTAATGTCTTCAAAACCAATCACCATGTACTCACCAGAGCGGTAGGCCGTAATATGCTGAAGATCATCTGGGTTGAAAGTAATATCGGTGGCTGCATCAGTCCCAAAGACATCTCCTTGGGGGTTTTGCAAGAAGAAATTCAGCCGAGTTTCGCCTTCAAAGGTGCCTAGATTGACGCCTTCCCCTAACGCTAGAGGCCCGTTACTTTCCTCCAAAATACTGTAGGGAGACGCTACATCATTCCAAATACTGGTCAGTCCAGAGGTATCATTGGGTGCTGACGGGTCGCGAACTTCGGTGTCATAGAAAAACTTATTTCGGTAGCCTGCCCCCTCATTGATAAAGAAAACTTCAACGGGATCAACACCTGCTAGCCAAGTCAGCTCATTTAGATCTAAAACTTCTAAGTCATCTTCGCCTAAGCCAAATCGCTCTGTATTGATGCCCTCATTAAAACGATTCCAAAGATCGTAGCTAAGACCTTCCTTATCACCTAGCTGATCGAGGTATTCTTGCTCACCAGAAATCGTGTATGCACTGGCCGTGTCCGCAGATAAAACCGCAGCTGCTAAAGCCGTTGTGCATATAGCAGCTGCCTTAAAAAAGTTTGCCTTCATAATCCTGTTACCCTACTTGAAAGTCGCCATTTCTCTGAAGTTAGCGAAGACCCATTAAATGGCTCCACACTCAATATTCAACCGAATCTAAACTCAGGTAACGACTGTATTGTTCTGGGTTTTCTCTATAAAGTTTTGATTGGTAAAGCAGTTTTTGTTGATGTATTCCTGCCGGAATGTGTAGTTTTTGGGTGGGAGGAATACGGACTTTTTAATACAGAGCTTTACAGAGCTTTGAGGCGTCGTCAATGTGTGTTTTTGCGGAGTTTATCGGCAGAACCCAATGCTGATAAGGCCTGTAGTAAAGTGTCTTGGATAGGCCTAAACCTGGTCTGCTTGGGGGGAATTACAGATGATCGAGATCGAAACAAACCCTTTACAATAGAGCAATCCAGATTTCAGCAATACTGAAGTCATTTCATCCCACATTTTCTTAGTTCACATTTTCTCAGCCTTATGTTTGAAGCCCTCTCCGAACGATTTGAGTCCGCCTGGAAAACCCTGCGCGGTCAGGACAAAATTTCCGAGTCAAATGTTAAGGAGGCGCTTCGGGAAGTGCGGCGAGCCCTACTAGAGGCAGACGCGAATCTCAATGTCGTCAAAGATTTTGTCGCAGAAGTGGGCGAAAAGGCGCTGGGGGCAGAGGTCGTGACTGGGGTGCGCCCCGACCAGCAGTTTATCAAAATCGTCTATGACGAGCTGGTTGCCGTGATGGGGGATGAAAATGTGCCCCTGGCAAGTGCGGATCCAGGCCCCACGGTTGTGCTCATGGCGGGCCTACAGGGGACAGGTAAAACGACTGCCTCAGCTAAGCTGGCCCTGCATTTACGTAAGCAAAACCGCTCAGCGATGTTGGTGGCTACAGACGTGTACCGCCCGGCGGCGGTGGATCAGCTGATCACCCTCGGTAAGCAAATCGACGTGCCGGTGTTTGACATGGGCACCGACGCCAACCCGGTTGAAATTGCCCGTCAAGGGATTGCTAAGGCAAAAGCAGACAATATCGATACGGTGATTGTCGATACGGCGGGCCGCTTGCAGATTGACCAAGACATGATGGGCGAACTGGCCCAGGTCAAAGACACCATTCAGCCTGACGAAGTGCTGCTGGTGGTGGATGCCATGACCGGCCAA
>JBCDDJ010000155.1:0-13340 GCA_039180385.1 Cyanobacteria bacterium P01_G01_bin.38
CATTGTCATAGACATTGGCTCCGGTAATCTTGAGGTTGCCGACCTGTGAAAACTCGGTTAGATAGTCATTGAAGGCCGTTGCAGCTAAGTCTTGAGTCATGTCGCCTTGCAACAAGGCATCTTCTAGCTCTTTAAAGGCCGGTGTTTTAGTATTCCGAAGCTCTGGACGGATATAGTTTTCAGGATAGAGAAAGGCTTTGCGGTTGGCTTCCCAAATACGGTAGTTGCGCATCCATTGCCACCACTGTTTGAGTTGGTCTCTGCTGGCGTTATCCTTGAGGTCAATTGATTCTAGATTGACAAAGTAGCGATGTAAGTAGAGCTGGATGGCCGCAATCGCTTCTTTGATGCGAGAGGTCATCACCTCGCTGCCAATATTGACATCAATCAACAGTTTGGCGAATAACGATCGAGAATCCTCAACGTCTGGGTCATTTGCGATCGCATAGGGCAGCAACACGGCCTGCTTAATTAAATTGAGCTGATCGTGTAGCTCTTTAGAGAGTCGCTGCCAGTCTTGGGGGCTATGCTTAAGCCCCAGCCACCGATACAAGGTCTGGGCGACCTGAGTGGTTTGCCCACCAGGGTCAAAGTCGTTTTTGTAGATGACTTCATAGAGGCTCTGGGGCGTTGTAAACAACTTGTCAGAGAGGTGAAAGATATCTTGCATCTTGAGAATCAACTCAAGGTTATAGTTGACTTCAACCTCCGTCTCATCTTTGTAAAAGGCGTTCTTGCGCTTGAGCCACTTAACGTCTTCAATGGCCCACCCAAAAATGTCGGAAAGCATTTTATAGGGCTCTTTTTTGTACCCCACTTCTAGATTGAGTAAATCGCTGAGGGTGTAGTCCTGGCTAAGGTTATGTTCTAGCGCAGCCTTAAACTCAGCGATTACGTGAATATCGCTAAGGAAGTAATCGCTCCAATCGCCCCACCGGAAGACAAACTTTTGTGGATAAATCGGATCAACCCGCTGATAGCCGTCATCAGAATAGCGGACGTATTCATCCCCTTTCACAAAATAGGTTTTACCCTCAAACGTAAAGGCATGGTCGATTGAAGCTTCAAACGCTGCGGGCAGATTGCCCCAGTGATCTTTGATGGCCCTCGGAAATCCTCCATCCACAAATTCATTGGCCAGGTCACCATAGCGAAGATACTGGTCATCTTTAAAGAAATAGGTGTTGCCATCGGGGCCGACAAAGGCGGTATCGACCCCCTCATTAAATCGGTTTTCCTGACTGGGTATGAGTCTCGCCAGGGTTAAACGGTCGTTTTGCCCCCCTGCGTTGGTTGAGACAGCCGTGTAGACAGTGTCTGACTTAAACAGATAGAGTTTGCCCGAGCTGATCCATACGGCGGCGTCCAGGTCAACGGCAGCGGCGGCAAACCCCTCAGCAGCCGTGCCCAGCCCTTCAGTGGTAAACAGACTCGCGATCGACTTGGGATACCCGTCATCAACTGCCCCATAGTTTGTCCCTGAATAGCGAACATATTGATCGCCTGAAAATAGGAAAGTCTGTTGATTGTCAGTGTTGACAAAGGCGGCATCGACCTGGTTACGAGTCTGTAATTGGTTCTTTAGCCCCCCCAGCCTGTGGATGTCAAATTGCCCGCTCAGATGTCTAGAGACGACATGGTAGTGCTGGGTTTCAAAGATATAGATGTTGCGCTCGTGGGCAATCAGGCCACTGAGGCCTCCAGAGGCTTGTTGCAGGGCTTTTAACCGATCATCAAAACTGTCGGGTAGATGGGTAAAGCCGTCTTCTTGACGCAGGTTTTTGACAATGGTTTTGGGATAGCCGTCATCAATAAAGCGGTAATCAGGGGTGGAATAACGCACATACTGATCGCCACTAAACAAATAAGTGATCTGGTTATCGACCACAACGGCAGCGTCTACCCGGTTATTTTGCAAAATCGTGTTGCGGGTTTGTCCCCACCTCAGGCGGATTTCTTCGGGGGAGGTAAAGGGGCGATCGGGACTAGCATCATGGGTAACATGGCCATCACTAAAGAAATAGGTGACGGTATCGATGCCTTTGAAGACAGTAACAATCTCCTGCCCTGTTTCGTCATTAAACGGTAGACCTCGCCAGATTAAATCGACCGGCCTGGGATAGGTCCAGAGGTCTTCTGTCTGGTTGTATTGAATGAACTGATTACCCTTAAACAGGAACATGTGCTCATCGTCAATCAAGACCGCATCGACCCGGTCAAAGCCTTCCTCCACATAGATTGAAGGAAACTCCCACCAGGATATATCGGCCACTTGGGGGACACCGTCGGGTTGGGAATAGTCATCGGATGAGTAGCAGATGTAGCGAAACTGCCCGGTGGAATCGGGAGCCTCTAACAGATAGGTTTTACCGGCTTTGATAAAGGCCAGGTTGACGTTGGTTAGCCCGCCAAAGTCTGCCTGGATAGCATTGGGATGCTCGTCTACAAATGGGGGCAGTACATGACTGTTCTCCTCGGAAGAGGTATAGGTCACATACTGATTGCCACTAAACAGGTAGGTTTTGCCGTCAGCACCCACAAAGGCGGCATCAATACGATTGTCAACGGTGATATTATTGCGCACCCGTCCCCATTCTTCATGAATAGGGTAAGCCTTTTCTAAGGCACTGTTATAGCACTGGTTGTCTTTAAAGATATAGGTTGTCTGATCAGTGCCCACAAAGGCAGTGTCAATGTCGTCTTTAAAGGGGGCAGGCGCGGCTTTGATCAGGGGCGGGGCCACCGCTGGCACAATGGCAGGATCTCCTTCTAGATCTTTTAGGACAGACCAGCCGTCAGCTCCCTGACGCTGGACATACAACACCCCATCTTCTTGGACAACTGCATTCAAGGTTTGCTGGTCAGGGGTGTCGTATTGGCGATAGTCCGTATCAGACAGAACAATGCACCGTTCACCTTTGAATAGATAGACATTTCTGCGATCGGCAAAGACGGCGTCAAGGCCAGTGGCAAGGTCGATGTCAAGCGTTTCAAACCCCGTTTCGAGCATAATGCCGAGGGTTTTAAATCGGGGTTCGTCTTTGAGTGAGGTTGCGATCGCTTTTGGATAGCCTTCATCTACATAGTCATAGGTCTCACCGGTATATCTAAAAAACTGATTCCCCGAAAACAGATAGGTATGGCGATGGGTCAGTTTACGGTCTTGCCCATTGACGGTGAGGGTTTCTTCAAATTCCATCACAGCGGCGGCGTCAATTTTATTGGTCTCCTCGATATTATTTCTGACCTGCCCCCAAAATGAATCCACGGCTTTGGGGTAGCGATCATCCAGGCGATTAAAATGGGGGTCTGTATACCGCGCATAGACCTGGTCTCGCGACGAAAACAGATAGGTGCGTCCATCTTTGCCTGTAAAGGCGGCATCAATAGCCTCAAAGGTTAGCCCGGCCCACTTATCGGCAATCCGCTGGGGCTCGCTCCACCAGCGGTGGAGCTTGTCGTAGGCAATATAGTAGCCATCTTTTAGCAGATAGGTGACGCTATCTTGCCCCATAAAAACGGTATCGGGGGTGGTGAAATCGGCAGCGCCATCAGGACTGCCGAGACCAATGTCCAGGTTAAAGTGATCGACCCACCAGTTGTCACGAGCTGGTTTGGGATAGTCGACATCCTGCTGAGAATAATCGTTGGTAGAATACCGGACATAGACAGTATTGTCCTCCAGGTCACGCCCGAGTAAATAGGTTTTGCCATCCAGGATAAAAGCAACGTCAACGGTATTTAGCCCCCCCCAATGGTCGGCAATCGTTTTAGGGTAGCCTTCATCCACATAAGCGTAGTTGCTGCCCGAATAGCGGAAGTACTGGGTGCCACTAAACAGATAGACCTTGCCGTCTAGTCCTGAGAAGGCCGCAGAAATAATGCCAGTGGATGCGATCGCATTTTCTACTTTCCCCCAGATTTCATTCAGCGCAGTACTCTCATCTTCGACAACAAAATCAAGGGAGCATTGCAAACTGTTCCTATCCTTAAAGATATGGATGCTATCGTCAAAGCCTCGAAATACCGCATCAACCCCCTCTTGAAAAACATCGGGCAAATCAGGGATTAGCGTTGATAGCGATTGAATAGAGCCCTCATCCGCCAGTCCCTGTTCGTTTTCGAGACTGTAGGCCCAGGTCAGGCACTGATCGCCTGCAAAGAAATAGACCTGATGATTGAGTGAAAGCGCTGCATCAAGCTTGGGGCTCTCTGCAAAATTATTGTTAACCTGGCCCCAGACCTGACTGATGTCAATTTCTCGATTAAAATCAGCAGAGCTAATGAACTGTTTATCCTTAAAGAAGTAGAGATTGTCATTTGGGCTCAAGATAGCCGCATCAATCGACTCATGATAAGCGGTTGGTAGGGGCAGTCCATGCTCCTGAGCCCAATTACCCTGTATTTTCTTGGGATACCCGTCATCAATATTCTCCAGCTCACCCGAGCTGCGCAGATACTGATCACCAGAAAATACATAAATTTTGTCATCGTGATCTACGAATGCTGCATCAATCTGGTTTGATGGGCCAAAATTGCTCTTGACTTTACCCAGTTCTTTTTCGATCTTTTCCCAGTTTAAGTCACCCTTTTTTTGGTAGAAAAAATCTGCTCCAGACATCATCCAGACATTACCGCTGGCATCGTTAAAGGCGGCATCAAGGGAGCGTGCTGTCAGCAACGGAGAGATTTTAGACAGATCTGTTTCTGCTTTTGTCAGCAACTGATAATCATCAGCGCTGTATAGCCAGTAGCGCTGCTCCATCGGCTCACCCTGGGCCTGATATAAGAAAATTGCCTCTAAAGAGGGTGGCGGGTCAATGGTTGCGATCTCGATGTCTGGAAAGTGGGTACTATCAACCGTGAGACACACTAACCCATCAAATTGACCCAGTCCCTCGGGCAAGGTTAATTTTTCGGAAAACTTTTCGACTAAGCTTTGGTCTCGAAAAATGATGTCGGTTTCCACCGCATTGAGATCTAATTTGGCCACCAACCAGGCAAATTGTTGAATACGATTAAACGCGATATTAAAACGACAGTTGTCAGGTTTTTTCAAGATTCGCTCGTTTGTATCCAGGGCAGCTAAAATGGGAACCACGAATTGCTCAACCAGGTCACCATCAGCCTCAAAGACATGGCGACAAATTACGTCTACCACGTCTGCCGGAATTTCAAAGAGATCTTGCAGAACCGCTAATAGTGTATCTTCTTGCTGCTGCGCAAGGGTCATATAGTCAGACACCAGCATCTGAATTCGCTCATCACGCACTTTCGCCAGCGCATGGCCAATAAAAAAGATGTCTTTGTGAAAATCTTCAAAGCCTTTTAGCTGAAAGTCTAGGGCATTATTAACATTTAAGAAATAGGTAGTCTGGCTCGGGGTTAAACTACCATCAGCCTCAATATAGGCTTGCTCCACCATTTGCTCAAATAGCTCAAACAGCTCATCATCCGTAAACGCTAAGTCTGCAAAATCGTCAGCCGTTAAAAGATAAGTCTGCGAGACACTGACCATACGGCGGATGGCCTTAAAGACAATGGCACGAGCACTATCATCAAAATATTGACCTAGTCCAAAGTTATCAAGATTTTCTGCCTCTGCAAAAAACTCAAGACTGTCTTCTGTGAAATTATCGCCGTCAAGATAGCTGTCTTTCAGATCAGCATAGATATCGTCTGCGACGATTTCATCGCTGATCTGGCTAAAGTCCTCTTTTGTGAGGATATAGTGCTGGGCTTTGAGCGTTTGCAAATGCTGCTGAATAATTGCCAGTATCTGGTGGCGATGGGGGTAAAACCTTAACACAAGATTGAACTGATCAACCTTGAGCTCTAAAAGCTGTGCCTTATTCAGAACAATATTATTTTCATCGATATAGTCATTAAACTTCAGGTTTTCAATCAGATCCACCACTTCAATCTCTTTCAAAGGCAGCGTTGAAAAAAGGATCTCATCAAGCTGGCATTCGGCTCTATCAAAGGCAGCTATCTTGGCTTGAATAACCGTATAGATTTTGTGCCCATAGTCATTGATCGAGACGGTACTCTCAAACGTATGACGATTTTCACTCTCGGCAAAAAATGAGACGTCGAGGACAGTCCCCTCTGCGTCGAGATAACCGTTGTAGATCAGATTGTCATAGAGTTCTTGTTTGCGTGACGCTTTGTGTGAGGTTTTGTGGTTAGCACACAGGTAAAGTTCATTCAAGTCAGTTAAAAAGACTGAAAACGTGTCTAATCCTTCGTCTGATGGATGAGCTTCACTCAGTGATTGATAAATCCCATGGATTAGATCAAAAACCGCTTCATTCTCAAACTGATGACTGATCATCAGATCATCTGCACGCTTTGGCCATTTTTCCTCAATCAGCGTGCCATCGGTTTGAAGATAGCCATTGAGAATCAGATTAACAAAAATTTTATCCTGGAGTTTCTCCTGAATGCCCAGTCCGACGAAGTCTTGGGGATAAACCTTTTGAAGCTGATTCAGCGCTTGATACATCGCCTGCTCAGCTTTTCCTGGATGGGCCTTTAAGAGGCGGTAATTTTGGCTTGAGACCAGCCCTCTTGGATCCGCCACTAGGCTTTTATACAAGACTCTAGCGGTTCGCTCATCTACCTGTTCTGAGATGAAGTGAGTAGCGTCAAATAGAAATGGTTTAAGCTGTTGGTACAGGGTATTTAAACCCGCAATCGTTTTTTTCTCAGCAGCAAGCTGCTCCATCGGATTCTGATACGTCCCTGTTTTAATCCTGTTTAACTCAGCCGATGAGAACTGCGCCTTTTGCATCCAGGTCACCAGCGCAAATAGCATCTGGATCAGCCACATGGACTCTTTAATCCGGCCACCCACGATGATCTCGTAGCAGTTTAATGCTTCGATCGAGAAGTGTATCAGCGGATTGAAATTAGCAGATTGGCGAGTAGCCGGATCTTGCTGAAGCAGGTCGAACAGATTAAACAAATCCTGAAGGGTGATATCCAGAGTTTGGGCCAGGGTGCTCACTCTGTAATACAGAGATAACGTACTTAAAAGGTCTTGGGGCAGGCTAACCCCTGACAACTTTTGCTGCAAAGTGGTCACTAACAGCCGCAGATCATCTGCAGAAAGATGCAGCGCCTTAAGCAGCCGTTTTTGAGTGTCAGCATTGCTAACTGAGAAAAGATCCCCTGTCAGGGGCAATTTGTTAGCTTCTCCCAAAGCCTGATAAGAGTTGGGCAGAAAATCTGAGGCCTGAAAGTATTGGCCATCAAGTTCAATAAAGTTTTCATTGAAAATGCGATTAAACAAATCGACGGGGGCATCCCCATCTCCCTGCCCAATTGCATTCATATTGCTGAAAAAACTGCAAACGACATCAATAGCTAAATCGTAGTTGTCAGCAATTTGCTTGATAATCGCAATATACTGAAACGCCGTTTCATCTAAGTGATTGTCACAGCAAGACCGTAAGATTAAGTCAAGGTCACTGAGCGAAAGACCCGTTTGCTGAGAAAGGCGTAAGATTCGATTAACTCGACTGAACCATTGAATGGGGATAGGGCCTTCTTCTAAATCCGACCCAACCCACTTCAATTGGTCCTCGAGATCAGAGAGTTTTGCATAGCCTGCTAACCCCTGGTTAATGAAAAATTGCTTGGCCAATCCCAGTTCCTGCGTGCTCAAGCGTTGATACAGTAGCTCACGCAGCTCTAGCCCTGAGATACCAGTTGTTTTTAGAAAAACAGATACCTGCTCTAGCTCGATGAAATTGACATTGTTGTAACAGGCATTTAACTCCGCCAGGGCTGTTTCAGTAGGAGCACTGCCGATCATTTCTAGATCTGTGGTGAGCACCTTTGCCATGGCTGGCGACAGACCCAGATAGAGTCTGGCAATCATGGTTGGATCAGCCTGGAGGGAAAACGCTTTATAGAGAGACTCCCGACTGACGTCAAATGTCTTTAGATAGGTCTTGACCTCTTCCTCAGCCAAGTCAAACGGCAGGTTAAACGGATATTTTGCAGATTTTAGAATTTCGTAAGCTTGCTGTTTTACAGATTGCCGAGTTTCATCGATATCTTCGCTTAGCACCCTGGCTTCGAGCAATTCATTGACGATATCTAGATAGGGAACCAGGGAAAATGTATGGTCAGCATCCAGGGGTACTTTTCTGAGGTCAGATCGCCTGCTGTCCAGATCAGGACTGGCAAAATAGTCATCCAGGAGCTGTAGTAAGTCAGCCAGATAGGCGGCGGGGGAATGGACTGAGCGAGCTGCCTCACCCTGTTTGAAGGCCACTCCAAATTGCGCTTCGTAGCTGGGCAAATCTCTATTAATAGCCATGTAGATGCCTCTATATTTAATTTTGAAACTTTGCGCGCCGTTCTCAAACAGGTGTCTTAGCACTGAATGACAGTTTGCCAAGATCACCTCCACAACTCCACCGAAGTTTAGGGGTTTAAGCCGAAGATAAGCAGAAAGTTAAGTGCAATCAGGCACACAAAAAGTAGTCTATTAAAATAGAAAAATGCATCGATAATGTATGAATTTATTGGATTGCATCGTACATAGCCGAGGTTCTTGGCCATATGGAAAATCCGATAAACTCAACCTCTAAAGCCGCTGACAGTTGGGCTGATATCGCGACAGTGCCCTCTAACTCAACCCATTACTAAATTCTGTACTAAAACAGCTTAACCGCCGTCCCCGTTGCCGTAATTAGCATCAATACGCCAGTTTCATCCAGATTGATCGTATCTGTCTTCATGTGAATCCCGATCACTGCATCTGCCCCTAACCGCTGGGCGCGCTCCTGCAGTTCCCTCAGCGCATCTTGATGCCCTTTTTCAAAGATCCGCTCATAGGAGCCGGTGCGACCGCCCCAAAAATCGCGAATGCCAGCAAAAAAGTCGCGTAGCACATTGCTGCCGTAGACCACCTCAGCAGTGACAATTCCCAAATAACCCTGAATATTTTGCCCTTGGATGGAATCAGTAGTTGATAGAATCATAAACTGGACAATCCACACGCGTGTTTATGGTCGTACGTTTCTATGGTCGTACAGGGCGTCCTAGGGCGCAAGGTATCCTACAAAAGCAAGGCCAGGGTTAGATTTGGAGGTGATTAGGCCGTGACCAGACAGTTAAAAATTGCTGCGCTGACGGGAGGATGGCTCCTGGCGTTGACTTTGACAGCACAGTCTGCGCAGCAAACAGGCATCGGCGCTTTGTCCGTTAACACGGATGATTTTGTGTCTGCACCCAACCTTTTAGCCCAAAGCAGCGAACTGACCGGCAGCGAGCTATCATCGACCGACCAAGAGCGCCTGGATGAGCTGCTGCGTCAAGCTCAGGAAAGCATTGATGATCGGGACTTTGCCAGGGCGATCTCATTTTACAGAGAGGCCATCGAAATCGATGAGGACAATGCCAAACTCTACTCAGGCATTGGTTATTTGCAGGTCCAGCAGGGCGACTACCAGCTCGCCGCAGAGTACTACCGTCAGGCCATCGATCGCGATTCGCGTAATCTGCCCTTTCGCTATGGTCTGGCCCACAGCCTATTTGAAGCCGAGCGCTACGAAGAATCCGCAGATGTCTATCGCGAAATTCTCCGTATGGCCCCTCAGGAAGCCAATGCCCATCTAGGTCTTGGCGGGATTTTGCTGCGCCTTGAGGACTTTGACGGGGCTCAGGATGCTTACCAAGCCTTAGTGCGGGTCTCCCCCGACAATGCCCAGGCCCATGAGGCCATCGGTATGCTGTATCTAGCACAAGGGAACTATAACGAGGCACTCAGACCGTTGCAACGGGCCTTGCAACTTGATCCTAACCGGGGCAATGTACATACTAGCCTAGCGGAGATTTGGCTTGAGCAGGGTAATCAATCCAGGGCCGAAGAAGCCTTAAGACAATCCATCCGGATCAATCCACGGGATGCTCGGGCACAGTTTCAACTGGCTAGACTTTTTGAGTCGCGGGGTGATATGGACCGTGCTTTGATCCATTACGAAGAAGCGGTTGATGCTGACCCTGGCTTAGTGTCGGCCCAGGCTGCCCTGGGCGAGATGTTATTAGAACGACAGCAATATATTCGAGCTGTCATTGCCTATCGGTATTTAACTCAGCGGCTGCCAGAGGATGCTGGGGCGCAGTATAATTTGGGGCTAGCACTTTGGGGCCAGGGGCAGCAAGATTCAGCGGCACAAGCTATTCGCCGTGCCCTCAGATTGTACGAAGAACAGGACAATGAGGATGGCATAGATCGAGCCAGAGCCCTTTTAGACTCCTGGGAATTTGAGGAATAGAAATTCTTTAGTTGAACAAACCTTTACCGAAACCCTGAACTTAGAGCTAATATAGGGCCATTTCTGAAGGATACTTTCTGAAGGATATTTATGGATAAAACGACATCCCCGTCTCAATCTTCTCCTAATTACGGTCTGACGGCGGCTCCAATAGATGTTGATCCATTGATTGAAGAGCAGAGTGAAGTCCTCGACCTGGAGTTTCTCTATACCCGCGACATCGAATTTCGCCAGGAAACCATTTATTTCATCGTAGTCGATCGGTTTAATGACGGCGACCCGGACAACAGCGCGGGAGGGAATGCTGAGCTATACGACCCCACCCGTCAAGACTGGGGCAAATACTGGGGAGGCGATCTCCAGGGTATTATTGACAAACTTGATTACCTTAAAGAGATGGGGGTCACGGCGGTTTGGCTGACGCCCCTATTTGAGCAAGTGGAGGGGTTGTTTATTGAGAGTGCCGCGATTCATGGCTATTGGACACGGGACTTTAAGCGTATCAACCCTCGCTTTATTGGCAAAGATGAAGACCCCTCTCTCAACAACACTCAAGCTGAGCGCAATACGACTTTTGATCGTCTTATTGAGGCACTGCACCAGCGCAAAATGAAGCTTGTGCTTGATGTGGTCTGCAACCATAGCAACCCAGATATCGACGGGGTCAAAGGAGAACTCTACGACGATGGGGTCAAGATTGCGGATTTTAACAACGACACAGACCATTGGTATCACCATTATGGCGAGGTGACTGATTGGGAAGATGAGTGGCAGGTGCAAAACTGTGAGCTGGCTGGGCTTGCAACTTTCAATGAGAACAACATTAAGTATCGAAGCTATATCAAATCAGCTATTAAACAATGGCTAGACCGGGGCGTTGATGCCCTGCGGGTAGACACGGTTAAGCATATGCCGATCTGGTTTTGGCAAGAGTTTAACGCGGATATTCAGCGCCACAAGCCGGATGTGTTTATCATGGGCGAATGGATCTATAGCCACCCAACCGACGATCGCTCGGTGGAGTTTGCGAATCATTCGGGCATGAGTATTCTTGATTTTGGCCTCTGTGTAGCAATTCGAGAGGGGCTGGCCCAAGCAGATGAGAAGGGGTTTTATTTAATTCAAGAGGTCTTAGATCTTGACTATCGCTATAACGGCGCGACCGAGTTGATTACCTTTATTGATAATCATGATATGCCTCGGTTTCAGTCCCTAAATCCCGATCCTGAAATATTGCGGGTTGCGATCGCACTGATCATGACCTCCCGCGGTATCCCCTGTGTTTACTACGGCACTGAACAATACCTCCACGACGACACCAACGACGGCAACGACCCCTACAATCGCCCCATGATGACCCGTTGGGAACCGTATACCGATATTTATTGGTGCGTGCGCTTACTGTCTGGGCTGCGACGACTCAACCCAGCGGTGTCGGTGGGCAGCCAATGGCAGCGGTTTATCACCCCCGATGTTTACTGTTATGTGCGGCTATACGGCGAATGCGTCTGTTTTGTTGCGATGAATCGTGGCGAGGCTACCACCGTTGAAGAAGTCGCCACCGACCTGCCCGATGGTGAACACACCTGTATCTTGACCCGACGCAAGCTCGAGGTCAAAGACGGTCTTTTGCAAGATCTCTCCCTCGACTGCTGCGAAGTGATTGTCCTCAGCCACGTAGGCAGTCGAGCCTCGGGTAAGGTGCTGGTAAGAGCCCAGCTGAATGGAGTGAATACTCAACCAGGCGAGCACATCGCTGTCATCGGTGATTGCCCAGAGCTCGGTAGCTGGGATATTGCCAGGGCTTATCCCCTGGAGTATATCAACGCTAACACCTGGTTTGCCGAGATTCCGTTTGAGGAGAGCATTGGCAAAATCATCAGCTACAAATACATCATGCTGCGTGAGGGACAGTCGCCGCTGCGAGAAAATTTAGTAGCGCGTCATTGGCTAGTGGCCGAGACAGGCACAGTCAAGTGGCGAGACATGTGGGCTAGTTAGCGCTCAGCACAGCCTATTGCCCAAGCACTAATCCAATTTGCTCGTCTAGTATCGGCTGATTATCCACGAAAGCAACTAAATTTCGAGTGCTGACGTATCTGTCGTATAGCTGATTGTCGAGATAGAGGGCAGCCGCTGTGCGTAAATCTGCGATCGCAAAGGTCTCATTACCCATCATGTAGTGTAACCAACCACGCTGAGCTAAAATCTCGGGAGACTGAACCCCGGAGAGATCGACCGCCTTGTTGAAAGCAAACAAAGCATTGTCATAGTCTCTGACCAGAAAAGCATTCATGCCAACGGCCTGCCACGCGTCAGCTGTATTCAATGTCTGAGGCAAGGGCTGATAGCGATACGTGGGGGGTGCGAACGTGGGGCTGATGTTTTCGGAGGTCTCTGCGAACTGACAAGTCAGCGCTCGCGCTATCGCAACGCTGGGGCTTAATGCGACTAAGCTAGCAATACTAAGGGCTGAAAGCGTCTTAAAAAACATACTTCTGTATTTGTCGTCTTTCTCAGCTTAGAGACAAAGCTTGCCAAACAACTCAATCAAAATGTGTGTTTTGCCCTCTATCAAAAGTCATAAATTGTCTCGAACCCATCCCAAAAGATTAACGCCATTAGAGATGCTTGAAATCTTGTCGGAACTGCTTCAGCAGCTTGCGAGTCCCAATCTGTCCTGTAACCACTATTGAAAACACTGAGCAACCGAGATGCTAAACTCTGACAACAAGGGTGAGGTCAGCCTGTCGTCTCCCGAAAGCGTGCTGATAAGCTGGAGCTGTGCGTCTGTGCGGCGATAAATCTCCAAGGTTTGTAATTGCCAACTCACAATCCAATATTCTTGGACACCGTGACGCGAATAGAGCTTTAGCTTGACCTCTTTGTCACGTTGCTCGTTAAGTTCTCCGGGGGAGAGCACTTCGACGATCAGCTCAGGGGCAATACTCAAGTGGCCTGCCTGGTCAATGCTATTGGCAAGGCGATCGTTGCTAACCCAAACCACATCAGGAATCACCGCATCGGTTGGGGTAAAAATGACGCCAG
>JBCDDJ010000156.1:0-13330 GCA_039180385.1 Cyanobacteria bacterium P01_G01_bin.38
ATCAAGGGTTAGCGCCGGAGCGGACGATTGCCGATGCGGGTAGCGGACTGCGGGCGGGCCATCAGGCAGCATTTGGTGAGGAGATCCCCTGTCATGGCGATGTTTTCCACCTTCAGCATCAATGCCAAACCGTTGCCAATAGCCTCACGCGTCAGGCCATGGGGGCCACCACCCGTCGCCAAGACCTAGAGCAGAAGATGCTGATTGCCAAACAGAAGGGCCAAGGCAATCGCATCTCTACAAAACTAACCCAGGCCCGCCAGCATGAGTCCACCGCGATCACGCTGGCCCAAGATGTCAAAACCCTTATCCAGTGGCTGAACCATGATGTCCTGGAACTGGCTGGCCCAGTCCTCAAAGACCGTCAGGAACTCTATGATTTTGTGGTGGCGGAACTCCAGCTTAGAGAAGGGATGGGCGGCAAGAAGGTCCGCACCTTGCGCAAAGCTTTGCAGAATCAGCGGGACGATATTCTAGGGTTTGCTCAGCTGCTCGACGACAAGCTTGCTGACATTGCTCAGCAACTGAAAACACCGCTTAATCTGGTGCGGGAGATGTGTCTCCTTTTCCGTAAACAGCCCACCTCCAATGCTTACTGGCACGCCTGGAATCAGCTCCACCAAAAGCTATCGGGACAATTCCATCAGCTCTATGAAGCGGTGCAGACAGCGATGAAGCAGACGCCCAGAGCGAGTTCCATGGTCGAGAATCTCAACTCTCGTTTACGCAATTACTTCTTCCTGCGAAAACAACTCGGACCGTCCTATCTCAATCTCCTACAATTTTTCTTGAATCACCGTCAGTTTATGCGCAGCGAGTGTGAGGAAAGAGTGGGCAAGAGTCCAACAGAATTGCTGACGGGAGAAAGCCATCCTCATTGGCTAGAACTCCTCGGATTGAAGCGCTTCCAACAGACCTAATCCAACTGCTTCAAAACGGAAGCTCAGCCATCGTTAACTGATGGCTTATTTTGTCGTGAAAGTGTAACCTGAACACCCCAGTTTTTGCACCATGCCCAAATTGTAGCCTCTGACAAACCAGGCCCAACAGCATGTCAGGCTCGGCTGGGCCAACCTTAAAAGCAGCTCAACTATTTTCACTGAATACCAGGTCTCTGCTAAAGTAATTTAATGAGAAAAAATCTTATTAAACACAGATTTAAGCTCGAGTAGTATGGCGATTGAGCTAACCAATTTAGACTTTCAGGCTTTAGAAGAGCAGGCCCAGCAGCGGGGAGAACAGATCTATCAAGTGGGCGAGCTTGGTGTCCTGAAGAGGTTGCCAAAGCAGCTAGGGGAGGGGTGCGATCGCATATTCAACCTCCGCGACGGGCTCACAGTGAGTATTCGCCAAGGGACGCTGCGGCAGTCAATCCGTCATTTGCACCAGCACGAGTCTCAGTTCCCGCTAGTGGCTAAGTTTTACCTATCGGGGATGTCTCGAGTGCAAACGCTGGATGCTTGGGATATCGACCGTGACTATCAAGAGCAGGCAGGCTGTCACTACCTCTATCACCTGCCTGACCATACAGAAGTTGAGGAATGGCCCGCCGACCAGCTGATACATGGGGTGATGGTATTGGCTGATATTGATTACTTTAGGTCGTTTGGCCGTAGCTGGGCGACTTCGTCCCAAGCCACTCTGCCCAAGCCACTTTTGAAACTACTCAAGGGCGACACGAAAACGCGATTTCATCAGCCGCTGGGTCGGATGACGCCACACCTGCGGCAGCTGCTACAAAGCATCGTGCACTGCCCTTACAGCGGTCTAATGCAGCAGCTCTATCTAGAGAGCAAAGCCCTAGAGCTGCTGACTGCCCAGTTTGCAGCCTGGGCAGAGCAGCCGTCTGATATGGTCTCTGTCTCACTCTCTGCCGATGATGTGCATCAGCTACACCAGGCCCGAGACATCTTGACCCAGCGGGCAAAGCAGCCGCCCTCGCTAATGGAACTGGCCCGTCTGGTCGGGCTGAATGATCGCAAACTTAATCAGGGCTTTCGTCGCCTGTTTGGGACAACGGTGTTTAGCTATTTGCAAGCATACCGTCTGCAGCAGGCCAGGGAGCTATTGCAAGATAATAACCTGACTGTGGCAGCGGTCGCAGCCACAGTGGGCTATCGCAATCCTGAAGCATTTAGCACGGCCTTTCGACGTAAGTTCTCAGTGAGTCCAAAATCTTATCAGCTCAGTAGGCGGGGCTAAAAAAAGTCGCGCTGACAAAGAAAAAAGTCGGTTTCGCAAAGATTGTCACCGTCGCTGCCGCCTATGATGCCCTTACTTAACCGGAATTGCTTGCATTAGCGTTCGGTTTGTGTGAGGAAGTGAGGCGACATGAAACAGCTAGGCACGTTTTCGACACTAATACTGCTGACGACAGCACTGCCTGCTTTCGGGCAGGCGCAGCCAGCAGCGGATTTAGAGAGTGAGGCAATCAAGGTGCTGGGTGAACGACTAGCTCAAGGTGAGCCAGCCCCCGCTAAGTCACCTCCGGCTGAGCCATCCACTCTGGTAGAAATTACCGATATTCAGCTCACGCAGACAGAGACGGGCTTCACTCTGCTGCTAGAGATCCAAGGTGAGCTATCTGTACCTGTAACTTCGACAACCGGCAATGCGTTGATTGCCGATATTCCTAACGCGTTGCTGCGTTTGCCCGAGGGGGATGACTTCTTTGCTAGCGACGCGGCTGAGGGTATCGCGCTGGTTAACGTGACCAGCCTACCAAATAATCAGGTGCGAATTGCGATTACTGGAACCGATGCACCTCCTACAATTGACATCAGCACGGGAGCCAACGGTCTGACCGTGAGCGCAACCCCCGGAGATCCGACAGCACAGCCTCTGGACGATGCGATTCAGATTACCGTAACAGGAGAGCAAGACGACGATGACTACTTTGTACTGGAGGCCAGCACCGCCACCCGCACCAATACGCCCCTGCGCGATATACCTCAATCGATACAGGTGATTCCGCGTCAGGTAATTGAGGACCAGCAAGCAATTGGGTTGGAAGATGTGCTCGAAAACGCCGCTGGAGTAACTTTTCTAGGAAATAATGCCGGTCGCGGTCTCGAATTCAGCATTCGTGGCTTTGATAACGTTCCCGTACTACGAGATGGCTTTCTCCTTCCTAATTTTATTGGCGATGCCGCCGAGCCAGAAGTCGCGAACCTAGAGCGTGTGGAGGTGCTAAGAGGACCTGCATCTGTTTTATATGGGCAGGCAGAACCGGGCGGTGTGGTCAATCTAGTGACTAAGCAACCCCTATCAGAACCGTACTACAACCTTCAGTTTCAGGTGGGCAATGGCGGATTTGTCAATCCCAGTATTGATTTATCGGGACCCCTCACAGCCGATGGTCGTGTTCTCTATCGATTAAACGCGCTATATCGACAGGAAGATAGCTTTCGCGATTACGACAACAATCTTGAGCGCTTCTTTATCGGCCCAACGTTGACCTGGCTGATTAGCGATCAGACTGATTTGACCGTCAACCTGGAGTACATCGACGATAGGGAGCCTCTTGATTCTGGTCTGGTCCCGTTCGGGGATGGCATCGAACCGATTCCTCTGGATCTTGTACTTAACAACCCTGAAGATACAGTTGAGCAAGATTACCTGAACATCGGCTATGCCCTAGAGCATCGCTTCAGCGAAAATTGGCAACTGCGTAATCAGTTTCGTTTTACCTCTAGCAACTTTGAGGGCGATGTGTTTCCAATTCCACTTTTTGTGGATGAATCTACCGGGATTCTGACCCGCGCGTTTACGTTCCAAGAAACGGAAGTCGATACTTACTCGCTTTACACCAATATTGAGGGCAAATTCAACACAGGCTCTATAGAGCATACGCTGTTGGCTGGGATTGATTTGACTCGTTGGAATCAAGAGAGTTCATCAGGATTTGATCCTAGCGCTGTCTCTCTGATCAATATATTTGATCCAGTTTATCCAGATCCTTCATCCTTTCCAGCAAGGGACAGCCTTCCCCCCTTTGATTTTCTCAACAATCCGATTGAGACAGAACAGCTGGGCATTTACCTACAGGACCAAATTGATATTCTGGATAACTTGATCATCGTTGCCGGACTGCGTTACAACACTGTCAATCAAGAAACAACTGACCGTTTCACTGATGCCGTAACAGAGCAATATGATGATGCTTTTGTTCCTAGAATCGGCGTGGTCTATCAACCGATTGAATCAATTTCTCTGTATGCCAACTATTCCCGCTCATTTGTGCCAAATTCGGAGACTGATGCCGATGGAAATTTTCTAGATCCTGAAGAAGGCGAAGGATTTGAAGTTGGCATCAGAGGCGAAATTATCGAAAACCGACTGGCAGCGACACTGGCTTACTTCGATATCACCAAACAAAATGTGGCAACATCTGACCCAGACCCAAACAACCCCTTTTCCTCAGTTGCTACAGGAGAACAACGGAGTCGAGGCGTTGATTTCAATCTGACTGGCGAAATTCTACCAGGGTGGAATGTTGTTGCATCTTATGCCTACATTGATGCAGAAGTCACTGAGGATAATGATGCTGATCTTGTCGGAAATAGACTGTTTGGTGCTCCCGAACACAGTGCTAGTTTGTGGACAACTTATGAAATTCAGTCCGGAGACTTGCAAGGGCTGGGCTTTGGTTTAGGATTGAATTTTGTCGGAGAGCAGGAGGGTGATTTAGCTAATAGTTATCAGATCGACAGTTATTTCCTCGCAAACGCAGCCCTCTTTTATCAACGAAATGATTGGCAAGCGCAACTCAATATTGACAACATATTTGATGTCGACTACGTCCGCGCTTCTGGTGTTAGAAATGGAATCAACCGAGGCGAGCCTCTGACGATTCGAGCCTCTATTTCCTACACGTTCTAATGTGGTCAAATTGATGTCACCAAATATCGCTTTGCTACCCGCTCACAGGCAGGAGGATGGAGACAGAGAGCCTACTGAAGATATGAATATAAGAGGTTGAATCTAACCATGTCAGGAATGCTAAAAGCTAAACTGCTGGCGCTAATTTTGCTGATATCAGGTGCGATCGCAGCTTGCCAAAGTCAGACAAATCAAGCACAACCAGACGCTGGTTCTCCCTCACTGTCTGGTTCCCCTGACTGCGAAACGATTCAGCATGAGGCTGGGGAAACTGAAATTTGCGGTCAACCCCAGAGAATTGTCGTACTAGGACCCTATGTGCTGGAATTCTTGCTGGCGCTTGGTGAGCAGCCGGTAGGGTTCGCTGACCACATGGCAGTGCATCAAGAAGACTACGACAACCCGAGTCAGCAAATTCCGTATCTAGGTTCTCAAGTCACTCCGCCGGTTGTCAATGTAGGCATAGCTTATACTCCTTCTCTTGAGGCCATCGTCAAAGCTCAACCAGATTTGATTTTGGGGACGGTATTTAGCAACGCGGCTCAGTACGATGAGCTGTCTAGCATTGCGCCTACGCTGCTAATCAAATGGGAAGATGTCGATCAAGGCTTTAGTACGATTGCCAAAGCCATTAATCGCGAAGAGGAAGCCTTAACGCTAATGGCCCAAACGGAGCAGCGTATTGCATCAGCCCGCGAGACATTTGCGCCTATCGTTGAAGCCTATCCTGAAGTTTTACTGCTGAATTCATCGCAGCTACAAGAAATTAGATTGGGTAACTCTGGTCACGGGCTTTGTAGTTCTTTAATCAGGGCGCTAGGATTTCAGCTGGTGTCACTGTCAGATTCTGAACCACCTGAATCTGGTTTATCAGATCCAATTTCTATTGAGACGTTACCGCAGTTGAATGATGCAGACTCCATCATCTTGTTAGGCAGTAACTTTAACAACCTGCAAGGGGTTACTGATTTAGAGCAGTTTGAGGACAGGCAACTGTCAGGTTTGGAACAAGCTTGGGAAGATAATGCGATCGCACAGTCCCTAAATGCCAGTAAAGCCGGTCGCGTCTATTTCATCCCAGCCTACCTATGTCTGGGTTTACCCGGCCCCATCGGCACCGAGCTGTATCTAGAAGAACTTGAGAAGCAGCTACTCTCACCAAACTGAGGAACTAACGTTTAATAACAATCATATCGAATCGAAGGCACATTTATATCGAAGACAAATTTTACCCAAAAAGTATCTTTCACAAAGAAAAAACTCCGACTGACAAAGAAATTTTATCGCCACAAGCATTATGATGCTGATGCATGGAGTTCTGAAGGCAAGCACCCCATCTCATCTTCTCAGATGAGCACATGGTTTCTCAAGCAATAGAAGAATTGGGTCAGCAAACGCGATGAGGGATTGCGAATTTCGGTGCAGACTTTTCTAATTCTCTGGCTGGGTCAGCTGGTCTCTCTGCTGGGCTCTGAGATGACTAATTTCGCGATTACCATCTGGGCCTGGGAGGTCACAGGTCAAGCGACACCTTTATCCTTGATCCTGGTAGTCACGCAAATCCCCAGACTGCTGATTTCACCGTTTGCAGGAATCTGGGTTGATCGGTTTAATCGTAAAATGCTGATGCTACTAGGGGACACGGTGGCTGGGCTCTCTACGATAGCGCTGCTAGCTTTGTTTCTCACTGCTCGGCTACAGGTCTGGCATCTCTATGTGTCTGGCGCGGTAAATGGGCTGTTTGGCTATATTCAATGGCTGGCCCACTCGACCTCAGTATCACTGCTGGTGCCCGAGCGACACTATGCCCGCGCTTCCGCATTTGAGTCGTTGCAGATGTCGGGTAGCTATATTGTTGCGCCCGCGATCGCAGGCACCCTCTACGCCGTCACGGGGCTCGGGGGCATTCTCACATTTGATCTGGTGACGTTTGGGATTGCGATCGCAACCCTTAGCCTGATTGCGATTCCCCAGCCCGCTAAGCTGCCTCAAACAGAAGCTTCAGAGACGGTTTTACAGCAGCTCACGTTTGGTCTGCGCTATTTACGAAGCCGACCTAGTCTGATAACGCTCTTAGGCTTTCTTCTGATCAGCGGCTTTATCGACAGCGCCAGCTTTGCCATTTTGCCGGCGATGGTGCTAGCCCGCAGCCGCAACGACGCTGCCATTTGGGGAACGTTGCTGGCCTTTTTTGGGACGGGCGGGCTGCTGGGTGGGGCGGCTTTGAGCCTCTGGGGTGGGCCAAAACGACGGATTCACGGTGTGCTGATCGCTAGCGCCGTTTGGAAGATGGGATTAATTGTGCTGGCTCTGGCTCAGCAGACGGTTGTCAAGATCGGCACGGCGCTCGTGTGCGGATTTTGTTCGCCGTTCCCAGGCAGTTGCAATCAGGCCATCTGGCGGGCCAAGGTAGAGCCCGATGTGCAGGGGCGCGTATTTGCGACACAGTTTTTGCTGACGCAGCTGGCAACGCCGGTCGGGGCTGCGATCGCGGGTCCACTCGCCGACTATGTTTTTGAACCCGCCATGCAGCCTGGGCAACCTCTGGCGCAGCTATTGGGCACCGTCTTTGGGGTCGGTCTCGGCGCGGGTACAGCACTACAGATGACGCTGTTTGCCAGCTGTGGTGTCCTGATTGCCCTGGGCGGATATGGCCTACGCAGGCTGCGACAGGTTGAGACCGATGCGATGTAGAGAATGCCCTGTAGAAGATATTGATTCCTCAAGCGCTTCCTGCTAGCCTAATGAGAATAAATAGCATTTATTAAGTCTCAAGCGGGCATGGCAATCGAACTGACCGAGCAAGAATATATAGAACTGGTAGAGCAAGCCCAGCAGGTCTATCAGATAACAGAATTTTGCACCCAATATGAGACGCCTCAGCTGCTAGGAGAGGGCTGTACCCGTGATATTCAGCTTCGAGAGGGACTAGAAATCTCGATTCTAAGTGGACAATTGCAGCAGCCTCTCAGGTACCAGATACAGCACTCTGACCCGTTTCCAATTGTTGGCAAGTTCTATCTATCGGGGTCTTCTAAAGTGAGAACGGATGATGTCCCCGAGACTTTCGCAGAGTATGAAGAGATTGCTGGATGCAACTATCTCTATTGTTTGCCTGATTTAACTGAAACCGAAGAGTGGCAACCGGATGAGTTTACTCAGGTGGTCAGCGTCGCCGCTGATTTAGCCTATTTCCAGGCACTGACTTCAACCGATGAGGGGTTGCCACCTTGTTTGCAGCGCCTGCTACAGACAACAGGGCGGTTTCATCAACCGTTGGGCAAAATGACGCTGATGATGAACCAGGTGCTGCGGCAAATTCTATGCTGCCCCTATGAGGGCGTGACCCAGCGACTCTATCTCGAATGTAAAGCAATAGAGCTGCTGACGCTGCAGTTCGCTTGCCTGGATACAAATCTGCCTCGGCAATCCTCTCTAAAGTCTGGCGAATTAGAAAAGGTTCAGATTGCTAGAGAGATTCTAGTACAGCGCTTGAATAGCCCGCCCGCTTTGATCGAGCTGGCCCATCAGGTTGGTTTGAGCAATCGCAAACTCCAGCAGGGGTTTCAACATCTATTCGGGACAACCGTCTTCGGCTATTTGTGCAACTATCGGATGGAGCAGGCTAAACATTTACTAGACCAGTCTTACACTACCGTCGCTGAGGTGGCTGTAAAGGTGGGATACCGCAATCCAGAAGCTTTTAGCACGGCATTTCGTCGAAAATTTGCAATGAGCCCCAAGGCATATCAGCTCGGTCAACGCAGATAGCGATCGCAAAAAGGTCAATTCACAAAGAAAAAAGGGTCGTTTCACAAAGATAACGATCGCCCTTCACTCCTATGATTGGAGCTGCGCTAACGCCATAAATTCTTATTAGCGCGAATGTTCTCAGTTTGGTGTGAGCCAGGACAGCATGGTGAAGGGGTTCTATAGTTTACCGTTGATGTCGCTGACAGGGGCACTGCTCATGGCACTGCCGCCCGCTGTTGCAGGAGAGACTGCGTATTCACTCAGGGCGACAAATGAAGCAGATCCAGGTTTGATCCCGATCAATGAGCAGCTGACCGCTCAGGCCAGTCCGGTCGAAATTACCGACGTTCAGATCGAAGCCACCGCCGACGGTCTGACGCTCCAGTTGTCTGCCAATGGTGAGCTATCGGTGACAGAAACCTCAGTTGCGGGTAATGCCGCGATTACAGACATTCCCGACGCGGTGCTGCGACTGCCAGCAGGCGACGAGTTTTTTTCCAGCGCACCGGCTGAGGACATCGCGCTAGTCAACGTCACCAATTTACCCAACGGTCAGGTACGGATTGCCATCACTGGCACCGATGCGCCCCCCGCAGTGAACGTCAGTGCAACCAGCGATCGCTTTACCGTGAGCGCCACGCCCGGCGACCCCACCGCGCAGCCGCCGGACGATGCAATTCAGATTACCGTGACCGGGGAACAGGAAGACGATTATTTCGCGCCCAACGCCAGCTCAGCGACCCGCACAGATACACCTATTCTGGATACGCCTGCGTCAATCCAGGTGATCCCTCGACAGGTGCTCGAAGACCAGCAGGTGATAGAACTTGACGAGGCGCTCACCAATGTTAGCGGTGTGACAGAAGCAGGGACACTCAGCAACGTTACCCGCAACTTCAACATTCGAGGATTTGACAATACTCCTGTCTTGCTAGATGGCTTCAGACAGTTCGGTGGATTTGAGGAAAATTTATCTGAAACGGCAAACCTTGAGCGCATCGAAGTGCTTCGGGGGCCCGCCTCGATTTTGTATGGAGAGATTCAGCCTGGGGGCGTTATCAACCTGGTAACCAAGCAGCCGCTGGCTGAGCCATTTTACGAAGCCCGGCTCCAGGCGGGCAATCAAAGTCTGTTTCGCCCGCAAATCGACTTTTCTGGGCCGCTTTCTTCAGATGGCCGTGTGCGCTATCGGCTAAATGCGCTATATCGAAGCGAAGATAGCTTCAGAGACTTTGAACAAGATTTCGAAAGGTTTTTTGTGGCTCCCGTTTTAAGCTGGCGAATTAGCGATCGCACTGACTTAACCCTTCAATTTGAGCATACCGACGACGAGGCACCGCTAGACAACGGTTTACCCTCCTCTGGTGATGAAGTTGTTGATCTTCCGTTTGATCGTAGTCTCGACGATCCTGACAACCTTGTCAATACCGAATTCACCAGCGTTGGCTATAACTTTGAGCATCGCTTTAGCGACCGTTGGAAAATCCGCAACGCCTTTCGATATAGCGATCGCAACGTTTCAAACGTCGGCACAATTCCGATTGATTTTGATGAGGATACGGGAACGCTCTTTCGATTTTTAGGCAGTCAAGATAATGATGCCGACAATTATTCATTGCAAACGAACGTGGTTGGGGAATTTGCGACAGGGTCAATCCAGCATACGCTTTTGTTTGGAGTCGATTATAACCATACGGACTCTAATGAGTTCACACGCATATCCGATATTCAACCCTTTGACATCTTTAATCCTGTAGATGGGCAATTTGACGGCCTCGATCCCGACATCCAGCCGATTTTCAGGAACATCGACATTCAGACCGATAGAGTAGGGATTTACATTCAAGACCAAGTTGATCTTTTAGACAATCTAATCCTGTTGGCAGGCGTTCGCTATGACACAGTAGATCAGACAACGGTTAATGGCCCAAACGCTTTTGTTCCAGTTGGTTCAGAAACTGATCAAAACGATAATGCTTGGACGCCTCGCATAGGCATCGTTTATCAGCCAGTGGAGTTTCTTTCGCTGTTTGCTAGCTACTCTCAGTCGTTTACCCCCGGTACGGCTACAACCTCTGCTGGCGATCCGCTGCCGCCTGAGGAAGGTGAAGGCTTTGACATCGGTGTCAAAGCGGAGCTGCTAGAGGGGAGTCTGCTCGCAACGCTGACCTACTTTGACATCACGCGACAAAATGTCGCCACTCCAGACCCGCTAGATCTGTTTTCATCTGTTGCTACGGGTGAGCAGCGAAGTCAGGGCGTAGAGCTAGATGTGATTGGAGAGATTTTACCCGGTTGGAACATTATCGCTTCTTATGCCTACATCGACGCGACCGTCTCAGAGGATAATACGTTCTCAGAAGGCAATCGTTTGTTTAATGCACCGGAGCACAGTGCCAGTCTGTGGACAACCTACGAAATTCAGGAAGGTGATTTGGAAGGCTTAGGGTTTGGGCTTGGCTTCAATTTTGTTGGAGACCGGGAAGGCGACCTGGATAACAGTTTTGAACTGGACAGCTATTTTCTCGTCAATGCGGGGATCTCTTACCGTCGTGATAATTGGCGCTTTGCCCTCAATGCTAGAAACCTATTTGATACCGATCACATCGTAGCTAGCAACAACCGTCGCTCATCTGGCCTTGAGCCGGGCGATCCGTTTACTATCGTTGGTTCAGTTTCAGTGGAGTTTTGACGCAAGGGGATTGGCGCGAAGATAAAGTACTGGTAAGGATGAGCAGAGGGAGCAGAGGGGCAGAGGGAGCAGGGGAGGGGGCGGGTAATCTATGGCAAAAGGGGATTCATCATGAGGTTAGAGAGATTTAGAAAATCTCTGATGTTAGCGATATTTGTGGGAGCAGCAGCAATTTCAGCCTGCCAAAATCTGTCTGGCGATTCGGCAGCCGAGCCGGGCTCTGCTCCATCGTCTGAGCTAACTGATTGCCGCACTGTTCAGCACGAAATGGGTGAAACAGAGATCTGCGGTCAACCCCAGCAAATTGTCGCAATCGGCCCTGTTGCTTTAGAGACATCACTAGCGTTAGACATTCAGCCTGTCGGGTTTGCTGACCACTTCCCAATCCACAAGGGCAACTATGACAAGCCTTCTCAGCAAATTCCTTATGTGGGCGATCTCATCACATCTCCAATTTCCAACGTTGGCCTATCAAATAGCCCCTCACCTGAGGCAATTCTCAAGCTTCAGCCTGAATTGATCCTGGCCGAGCGCCTTGATCCGGGTCAGTACAATACACTTTCTGAGATAGCGCCTACCCTTCCGCTCGAATTGGCAGAATCAGAGGCAAATCTGGTGGCGGTTGCTCGGGCGGTTGGCCTGACTGAGCAGGCTAAGCAGACTTTAAACGAGACAGAACAAAACATTGCATCAGCACGTAGGGATTTTGAGCCCTTTGTTAAAAATAATCCAAAGGTATTGTTGCTTAGCGCGTTTGATTTGCAAACTATGTTTTTAGGTAACTCTGCCCATGGCACGTGTCGCTCTATAGTCGAAGAAATAGGGTTTCAGCTAGTAGCGCTCCCCGGATTTGACAATTCTGATGCTGATTTGCAGGTACCGATATCGCTTGAAGCTTTACCAGAGCTAAACGAGGCTGACCTTGTCATTATGCTAGGGGCTAACTTTAACCCGCCTGAGCAGCCCAAGGATATTGAGTCATTTGAAGATTACCAACTGGCTGATATTAAAAAATCGTGGCAGGAAAACGCGATCGCACAGTCTCTCAACGCTAGCCAAGCCGGACGTGTCTATTTCATCCCCGCCTATGTGTGTCTGGGTTTACCTGGCCCCATTGGGACAGAATTGTATCTAGAAGAACTCAAACAACAGCTACTGCCCGACGCTCCGTAGACGAGCGCTCACTCAAGAACATCATCAGGGACAAGATAAGTCCCTGTTAGAAACGCTTGAGTACTAGGGTCAGCCCATCGGCAATCGGTATCATGCTTAGCTCCAATGCGGTCATCCTGGTAGAGAAAAGGAAACATTGAGGAAGTCTAAATCATCGGTTCTGACAATCTCGTCTAAGTAGCTCTGGGTTTCGTCATAGCCAAATGACCCCGATACTTGAAACCCAGCAATCTGTCCGGTTCAGTCAAAATTAAACTCGATCGCTTCGGCGCGGACTGGAATCGCTAGGCTCAGTGCTAAACCAATAAAAAGACTCTTTCTCAGCGTGAGGAACATTGATCAGCAATCTCCAAAAGACAAAACGGTGGCTTGCAAAACTGACATGCAACCGCAATGCAAACCGATCAAAATTGACGTCCCCTTTCGCCAGTGACTGTATCACGACTGACTCACTTAATAGGGGTGGCTGAAGCGTAGCTGACACCAGGGGCAATTAGCGAAGAGTCACCGGAGAAATTGCCTACCTAGTCGTCCATTGAATAAGTTTAGCTTATATTTTTTGGGGGTAGCTTTTGCTCCGTTTTTAGGGCGAGATCACCCCAAGCGGCTGGGGTGATTGCGGGCTCCAAACTATCTAACTGGCCATTGCCTCAATTGGCAGCCGCTCGGCCATGTCCAAACGAAAAATGCCGGCATGGTTCAAATTGGGTGGATTTTGAGTTACACAGGCAGCCCAAATCAGGCCATCGTTGCCAATGGCCTATTTTGATATTTCGTCACTCTTTACGCTCTCTGGAAACGCTTAAACCCCAACAGCTCCAGCCAGTGTGG
>JBCDDJ010000157.1:0-13322 GCA_039180385.1 Cyanobacteria bacterium P01_G01_bin.38
GGCAGCCGTGAAAAGCTGATTGCGTTTTGTCGCGCCATCCAGCAATGGTCGCCAGTGGAGGCCTACGTAGACCCTGTCCCCGCCACAATGCCAGGCTATGAGAGTGAGCTAGTAATGGCTGGGGGCACCTTCATTGACGGCAGCACCTCAGAGCTGTCTGCCGATGGCCCCCTGCGGGAGCCCTACATCGTCTACTGCCAGGGCGGCACCCATTGGACCCACATGCAACTGGCAATCGAAGCAGCCGTGGCCGCAGTTGGACCAGCTTAGTTTTACTTAGACAATGCTTACCTAGCAACAGGGGGCCGAGATGACGCAAGTTCAAACGCCGACGCCACGTACTGAGGGCGACAGGCAAAAATAGTGTGTCCATCAACGCGCTTTAGGGACACACTATATTCGTTTGCCTCTAGTACACGATAATACTTGCCGTCTTGGGAAACCAAAATTTCACCAGCCCGAATGTTCATAGGGTCAAATTCCTTAAAATTACGGGAGAGACCGCCGGAGAACCCAGCGGTCAAAACGATGCACCCAGATGGCTGTGTGAAAACACCTCAGTGAAATCACAGAAAGCTCATGTTAACGAACATTTGAAATCAGAACAATCCTTTTTTGAATTTTTGAATTAAAGAGTTAGGGGTTCAGATTTTAGATTTTTAGTAGTCCATCAATGTTCAATATTCGAGTTTGATGGGGGAGGCGCTGCGCTGGTGAGTAGCAAAGCCTTCATCACCCACTACCCACCGCCTTCTGATTCCTATCTCCTGTCTCCTCCGCATGTTGTTAAAATGACAAAGCCCTCAGAGGACTCCCCATGCTTACCGTTGCCTTGCCCAAAGGCTCGCTGCTCAAAGACAGTATTGTGCTCTTTAAGACCCTTGGGTTAGATTTCAGCGCTTTTTTAGACGACGCCAATCGTCAGTTGCAAATCCCCGATGCTAGCGGTCAGGCCCAGGCACTGCTGGTACGCGCCCAGGACGTCCCCGTGTATGTAGAGTATGGCCAGGCCCATCTGGGCATTGTGGGCTATGACGTCTTGCAAGAAAAAACGCCCAACGTGGCCCATCTGGTTGATTTAGGGTTTGGGGGCTGTCGCCTCTCGGTGGCCGTGCAGCAAGCCAGTGCCTATCGCTCAGCGATGGATTTGCCGCCCCACTGCCGGGTGGCGTCTAAGTTTGTCAACTGCGCCCGCCAATATTTCCACAGTTTAGATTTGCCCGTCGAGATTGTGCCCCTTTATGGCTCGGTGGAGCTTGGCCCGATTACCGGCATGTCTGAGGCGATTGTAGATCTGGTGTCGTCGGGGCGCACCCTCAAAGAAAACAATCTGATTGAGCTAGAAGTGCTCTTTCACAGCACGGCCAGACTGGTGGCCCACCCCCTCAGCTATCGTCTCAATGCCGATGGGGTCTGCGACCAGGTTGAGAAAATTCGCCAGCAGGTGCTGGTGCCTGCCTAATGAGTGTTGCTTCAAAATTAGCGCGTAATCCCAAAAGTGATTGGCGACTCTTTAAACAGCTGCTGCCCTATTTGTTTGATAATCGGCAACAGCTAATTTTGCCGTTTATGTTGCTGGTGCCGCTGGCCCTGGCCCAGGCGCTACAGCCGGTGCTAATTGGTCAGGCGATTTCGCTAATCCGTCAAGAGGCGGGCATCTGGCCGCTCCTGCGTAGTATGACCCTACAGGGGGGGCTCAATATTCTGATTTGCCTGCTGCTGTTGACCATTGGCATTCGCCTGAGCTTAGACGGGGTCCAGAGCTTTTTGGTGCAAAAGGTAGGCCAGCGGATCACCTGGTCGATCCGCAATGATTTGTTTGCCCATGTCACCTCCTTGTCGATGCGGTTTTTTGATCGCACGCCGGTGGGTAAGCTGATTACCCGCCTGACCAGCGATGTCAATGCCCTGGGGGATGTGTTTTCGACCGGGGCGGTGGGCATTGTGAGCGACTTTTTTACGCTGCTGGTGTCGGCAGTTACGATGCTGCTGATTGAGTGGCGCTTGGGGCTGTTGCTGATCTTTTTGCTGCTGCCGGTGTCAGCGCTGATTGTTTATTTTCAACAGCAATATCGCAAGGCCAACTACCAGGCCCGAGAGCAGCTGTCTGTGCTCAATGCTAACCTCCAGGAGAATATTGCGGGCATCGATGTGGTCCAGCTGTTTCGCCGGGAACGTTTTAACGCTGAGCTATTTCGCAAAACCAACCAGGAATATATCAACGCTGTAGACACGACCATTTTTTATGACTCGGCGGTGTCGGCGACTCTAGAGTGGGTGGCGCTGGTTGCGATCGCAGGTGTCCTCGCCCTGGGCGGTTACCTCGTCGTCGGCGACGCCCTCGAGATCGGCGTTCTCACCACCTTTATCTTGTTTGCCCAGCGGTTGTTTGAGCCCCTGCGCCAGTTTGCCGACAAATTTACCGCGATCCAGGCGGGGCTGACCGCCATCGAGCGCATCAACGACCTGCTCGATGAGCCCATCGAGATTCGCGACCCGGCCAAACCCATGTCACTGCCCCCGGCCACTAATCGTCAGGGCGATAGTCTGCCCGGTGAGATTTGCTTTAATCGAGTTTGGTTTGGCTACAAGCCCGATGAATATGTCCTGCGAAATCTCGATTTCACCATTCGTCCCGGAGAAAAGGTGGCCCTGGTGGGCCCCACAGGCGCAGGCAAAAGCTCCATCATTCGGCTGCTGTGCCGTCTGTATGAAGTCAGCAAAGGCCAAATCCTGCTAGACGGCATTGATATTCGCGACCTCACCCAGGCAGACCTGCGCCAACGCATGGCGATCATCTTGCAGGACGGGTTTCTCTTCTCAGGGGATATCGCCAGCAACATCACCCTGGGTGAGCCCTACACCCTTGATGAGGTCAAACGCGCCGCCGAACGGACTAACATTGCCCCGTTTATCGAAGCCCTCCCCCAGGGCTACGCAACCCAGCTTCGGGAGCGGGGTACCAACCTCTCTGGCGGGCAAAAGCAGCTCCTCGCCTTTGCCCGCGCCGCCATCCGCAATCCGGGCATTTTGGTCTTAGATGAAGCCACCGCCAACCTGGATGTGGGCACCGAAGCTACCATTCAATCAGCGTTGAACACCCTGCTAGCAGATCGCACCGCAATTATTATTGCCCACCGGCTCTCCACCATTCGCAACGTAGATCGGATTTTAGTGCTCAAGCAAGGCACCCTGGTCGAGCAGGGCAGCCACGACGAGCTGTTGGCGGACAAGGGGCTGTATGCGAGTCTGTACAAGTTGCAAATGTTGGGGCAGTAGGGTCTCCCTTGGGGGTAACATCCCCTGGGCCAAGCTGAATTTTTTTTCAGCTTCAATTCAGCTTGGCGAGGTCGGGATTTGTGATGATAGAAACCAGCTACAGAAACCTGTTATCTAGTGACTTAAATCCCCATGCAACCCCCCCCAAATCCTCCAAGAGTTGTCGTTGTCGGTGCTGGCTTTGGCGGTATGCAAGCGGCCCAGTCCCTGGCCCATAGCGGCGCAGAGATACTGCTGATCGATCGCAATAACTACAATACGTTCGTGCCGTTGCTTTATCAGGTGGCGGCGGCTCAAATTGAGCCAGAAAGCATCGCCTATCCGCTCCGCACGGTGCTGCGTCGGGCCCCGCGCACCCGCTTTCTGCTGGCGGATGTCCAAACGGTCGATTTTGAGAACCGCCGGGTCGAAACCGCCGCTCAGACGTTTTCCTACGACTACCTGGTGCTGGCCACCGGCAGTCAGACCCAGTTTCTGGGCGTACCGGGGGCCGCAGAAAAGGCTTTTTCGCTACGGACCCTGGACCAGGCCATTGCCCTTCGCAACCATATTCTGCAGCGGTTTGAGCAAGCCGCGCTCGAACCTGATCCGATGCGGCAGCAGCAGCTACTGACCTTTGTAATCGTAGGCGGTGGCCCCACAGGCGTTGAGATGGCAGGTACGCTGGTAGAGCTAAAACGGGCCATCCGGCGTGACTATCCGGGGCTAAACTGGCAAGACATGCAGATTATCCTGGTGCAGTCAGGGGACAATCTGCTGGTCAATTTGCCCGAGCGCCTGGGTCGCTACACCACCCGAAAGCTTCGAAAGCTGGGCGTCAAGGTCCATCTTCAGACGCGGGTAAGTCGGGTGAGCGACCAGGCGATTGAGTTTTCGGACGGGGCAACGCTGCCTGTCGGAACGGTTGTGTGGGCCTCGGGCCTAGAAGCAGCGTTGCCCGCAGCGACTGCTCCCCTGCCGACCGCGCGTAAAGGCAAGCTGAGGGTGCGCCCCAGCCTACAGCTGACGGAGCATGACCGGGTGTATGCGATTGGAGACCTGGCCTACGCCGAGCAAAACGGCCAGTCTTTGACGGGGGTGGCACCAGAAGCCCTGCAGCAGGGGGTGGCGGTGGCGCAAAACATTCGCCGCCAGTTACGGGGCAAAGCCCCCAAACCGTTTAGCTATCTCAATAAAGGGCGGCTAGCTATTATTGGCGGCTATGCAGGGGTCGGCAAAATCGGACCTTTCTTGCTGACCGGATTTTTGCCCTGGCTGATGTGGCTTAGCGTTCACCTGGTCTACCTGCCAGGGGTACGCAATCGCTTGATCGTGCTGCTCAACTGGCTGCATGGTTATGGACGGGGCGATCGCGCCATTCGTCTGATTCTGTCGAGCGCCCTCGCCAAGCCCCAGCCCCCACAGCCACGGGGGCGTTCGAAAGTGCTTTCGCTTTAATGAGACTTTATGATCCGGCGCTTTTTACCGGGCACTTTTTACCGGACTTTCTTTGACCGGTTTAGATCCTTCCCCTTGTTCAGTTTTTTTTGCAATTAGGAGAGATTCCCATGTTTTTTCAAAAGTACACGCCGCTGTTGGCCCGGACTGCGATCGCAGTGATTTTTATTCACAGCGGCATTGGCAAACTGTCTGATTTTGGGGCAACCCAGGCGCAAATTGCCAGCGCGGGGCTACCCCTGGCACCGCTGGTCACCGTGTTCACCATTGCCTTTCTGTGGGTGGGTAGCCTCTCCCTGATTTTGGGATACAAAGCCCGTATCGGAGCAGGGCTGTTGCTGGCCTTTTTAATGCCGGCCACGTTGGTGTTTCACAACCCCATCGTGGACCCGACGCAGATGATCCAATTCCTGAAAAATCTGTCTATCATCGGTGGCCTGTTGATGGTGGCGGTCTACGGGTCGGGGCCTGTGAGCTTAGATCGTCGCATCGTCGCACCTTCCCCCTACCCTGGGGAATCGGTACGATGAAACCAGTGTCTGAGTGGTTTATGTCTTTTCGTAGCCTACGCACCCGACTCTTGACCTGGTACTTTTTGCTAGCCGTTTCCACCACCGGCATGGCGATCTGGGTGACCCGACAGATTTACTGCGATCACCTCTACACCCAGGCAGAGGAAGCCCTAGCGGAAGAAGTGTCCCGATTTCAGCGGGCGGCTGAGCCGCTCACCACTCAGCAACCCAGCGACCGAAACCTCACCGCCTTGTTTGATCAGGTGCTGGCAGACTATGTGCCCACTGAAAATGAATGGGTGATGACCTTCATCGGCGGGCAGTTTTATCGCGCCAGCCGTCCGCTGCCCGACTGGCTAGAGCAAAACCCCGATCTGATTAACCGGCTGGCGACGCTTAAAGTGCCTGACAGCCAGCGCCTGACCGATGACAGTCAGAATGTTTTCTACATTGCCGAACCGCTCACGATTAGCAACCAGACTGAGGGCGTATTTGTGGCGATCGAAGACCAAACGATTGCCTATCAGTCGGGAACCGAGGCGATTTGGTTAGTGCTAAAGGTCTCAGTGGCGGTGCTGGGCGGCTGTTTTGTGATTGCCTGGGTAACAGCAGGGCGGCTGCTCAGGCCGCTGCGGCTGATGACCCAAACGGCGCGTCAGATTACAGAATCTGACATGAGCCAGCGGATTCTCATTCAGGGGTCGGATGAAATCACTGCGGTCGCAGCCACCTTCAATGACATGCTAGATCGGTTACAGAGTGCGTTTGATGGACAGCAAGCCTTCCTCAAGGATGTCAGTCACGAGCTGCGAACGCCGATTACGGTGATTCAGGGGCAGCTGGAGACCCTCGCCTACCGACCCGAGAAACAGCCAGAGACCCTTGCCCTGATTACGAACGAGCTGCATCAGATGAACCGACTGGTGAATGATCTGCTGCTGCTGACCAAGGCGGAGCGGCCTGACTTTTTAATTTTGAAACCCGAAGATTTAGACTGGCTGACGGAGGAGCTATATCTCAAGGCGCGATCGCTCACCCCAGCCCGAGCGTGGCGTCTAGAGGCCAAGGGGCTGTATCCGGCCACCCTAGATCGGCAGCGGTTTTCGCAGGCCGTCATGAATCTGGTGCAGAATGCGCTGCGCCATACCCAACCGGGAGACACCATCGCCCTGGGCTCTGCCGTGGATGGCGACCAGCTACAATTTTGGGTGCGGGATACGGGAGAGGGCATCGCCCCAGCCGACCAGACCCGGATTTTTGAACGGTTTGCCCGAGCCACCAACCACAATCAGCCGTTTGAAGGGGTGGGCCTGGGGCTGGCGATCGTAAGCGCCATCGTCCAGGCCCACGGCGGGCACGTTAAACTCTGCAGTGAGCTAGGTCAGGGGGCGACTTTTACGCTGATCATGCCGCTTGACCCCCCTGCCGATCAATCGAAAATCCCTCAGTATGAATCGCATTCTGATTGCGGAAGACAACCCGCACATCGTTGACTTCCTCAAGGCGGGTCTCAGGGCCCACGGGTTCACCATCCTGGTGGTCGAAGACGGTCATCAAGCGGTCAAATTAGCCCGTGGGGATGATTTTGACCTGCTCATCCTGGATTTGGGCCTGCCGGGCAAGGATGGCCTGGCGGTGCTGCGAGAGATTCGGGGGCAGGGGGAGCTGTTGCCCATTATTATCCTCACTGCTCGGGATGGGGTAGACGATACGGTCACAGCCTTGGAAGGGGGCGCTAACGACTATATGACCAAACCCTTTCGCTTTGAGGAGCTGCTGGCCCGCATCAAGGTGCAGCTGCGCGATCGCCGCAATGCCCAGCAGCCTCCTTCCGAAACGCGGCTGCAGGTCGGTGACCTCGCGCTAGATTTGCTGACGCGGCAGGCTTGGGTCGGTGAGCGGTTGGTGGAACTCTCCGCCAAAGAATTTGTGCTGGCGGAGGTATTGCTGCGGCATCCCATGCAGGTGATGAGCAAAGAGCAGCTCCTCAATCGAGTCTGGGGCTATGACTATGACCCCGGCTCCAATATCATCGAAGTCTATATTCGGCACCTCCGGCGAAAGTTTGGCAGCGACTACATTGAAACAGTTAGAGGGATGGGGTATCGGCTACGCAGCACCGGTCGGTAGGGCAATTTTGCTCTGGCTGGCTAGATATTCTTCTCACTTGGCCTCAACTCTCCTCAACTATTAAAACAGGGATTGGACTTGCTTCTATCACGGCTCGAGAGACCGAACCCACCAAAACTTCTCCAAGAACACGATGGCCCCGTTTGCCCATGACAATCTCCGCCGCGCCACAGTCCTGAGCGACGTGGATAATCATCTCGGGCACGGCTCCTGACACCGTGACAAACCGATGGCGAATATCGGCTAATAGCTGCTGGGTTTGGGTTCGCAAATGGGTCAAATCCTCAAACTTTTCGCCTCGAACAACATGCAGTACCACGACCTCACCGTCGCTACGGCGAGCCAGATCAGCGGCTTTGGTCAAAACCTGGCGCGATAGTGCAGACGTATCCACCGCTGCCAGCAGGACGATCTGACGAGAAATTGCCACCTTGGTCGGATCGACCTCACCCCGCGCCAACAGCTTTGGGGCAAAGGTGGGAATTGCCCAGGCCCCCAATGGCGCGGTCACTAAAATTGACAGGGCCGCCAGGGCCAAAATCGTCTCGCCCCCGGCAACACCCTGGGCCAGGGGGATTGCCCCAATTGCGGCCTGAACGGTCGCTTTTGCGGAGTTACCTGGCAACAAAAACAGCTTTTCTTGCCAGGTCCAGTTGCTGCCCAGGGTGGAGAGATACCACCCCAGCGATCGCCCCACCAGTGTGCCAATCACTAGCACCAGCAGCCCCACCCAGAGGGTGTCTTCTAACACGGAGAGCTGAATGCTGGCCCCGAGTAACACAAACAAAACAATTTGGGCCACGGTCCAGAGGCTGTCAAAGCCCCCCCGCAGCCGTCGCGCCAGGGGGGTATCTAACTCAATTAAAAAGAACCCACAGGCCATCACCGCCAGGTAGCCCGAGAAAACAGGCACCGTCTCCGCTAAGACCACCAGCCCCAGGGCAAACCCAGCTGCCACGAGGGAATCTTGAACGCTGTTTTGAGTCCAGTTTTGCCGGGTTAACAACGACACCAGCAGATGGGCTGTCAGCCAGCCCAATACAAGCCCCAGGGCAATTTGCAATCCAATTTGCAGCGGCAACAGTTGCACCGCACTCAGAGAAATCCCACCCGGTAGGATCACCCCCGCCGCTGCCCCCTGAGAGAGAAAGGCCAGCAGTAAACTAAACACCAGTAGCAACAGCACATCTGACAATGCACTGCCGGTTAGAATTGCATCTGGAATCCCTTTTTTAACCCCCCAACCCAAACTTTTTAGGCTCAGCATCCCCGGTACGATCACCGCCGGAGACTCTGCCCCGAGGATGCAACCTAGCAATAGCCCCGTCGGCAGATCAAACCCCAACAGCCAGATCGCCGCCAGCGCCACCGCAACGGTCTCACAAATCGCGGGCAAAAATCCCAGCCGCAGCGCCACGGTACCCTGCTGGGCAAGTTTTTCGCGATCCAGCCCCAGCCCCGCTTTCATCAAAATCACCATCACCGCGATGGTGCGCAGTCCATCCGCCGCGTCTAAAACCCCTGGGCTAATAACATTTCCCCCTTGAGGCCCGAGCAAAATGCCGACCAGCACCATCCCGACCAGGGCAGGTACTTTGAGCCGCTGAGCAATTTGCCCCGCGAAAAAGCCCATGAGTAAAATCCAAAGAATACTTTCTAGCATTGAGTGGGTAATAGGTGGTGGGTAATGGGCGGTGATGTGTGGCCTTATAGCAGCATCGCAGATTTGTGCAGTAAGAATTGATCGATAGGTAGCAGCAACTTATCCTCGCCAATGTTGAACATCTGTTATAAGTTGATAGCTCTTGATCACTATCCAGTATGAGAATATTTGTGCCGGGTCGGTTGTGTCTGTTTGGGGAGCATAGCGACTGGGCAGGCACCTATCGCCAGGTGAACCCTGACCTTGAAAAAGGAATGGCCTTGATTGTCGGCACCAATCAAGGGATCTATGCCCATGTGAAACGCCATCCCCAGGACTTGATTTTTCAGGCTACCCTCAACGATGGCACCCGGGTCGCCCCTATCCGATTGCCGATGGACCCTGCCACGCTGTTAGCAGAGGCCCAAAAAGGCGGCTTTGCCAGCTATATTGCAGGGACGGCGTATCAGGTTTTGACCCGATACGCTGTTGGGGGGCTGGCAGTGGATAACGATCGCACCGATTTACCAATTCAAAAAGGGCTATCGTCGAGCGCAGCGATCTGTGTCTTGATTGCGCGGGCCTTTAATCGACTGTATGACCTGCAACTCACACTGCAAGACGAGATGGAGCTGGCCTATTTAGGCGAGAGAAACACCCTCAGCCAGTGTGGCCACCTGGATCAGGCCTGCGCGTTTGGGCATCAGCCGACTGTGATGACGTTTGATGGCGATCGCACCACCCTTGAACCTTTGACAATCAAGCAGCCACTCTATTTAGTCATCGTTGATTTAGGGGGCTCTAAAGACACGCAAAAAATCCTCAGCGATCTCAATCAGTGTTATCCCTTTTCTGAAAATCAGCTCCACTGGGATGTACAACATTACCTTGGCGTGCTTAATGCGCAATTTACACAACAGGCGGTTGCCGCGATGCGGCAGGGGGATGCCCGGAGGCTCGGCACCTTGATGACCCAGGTGCAGATCGAATTTGACCGCTATGTGAGCCCGGCCTGCCCCGATCAACTCACGGCTCCGAAGCTCCACCAGTTACTAAGCCATCCCGCTTTACAGCCCGTCATTTTGGGCGGTAAAGGGGTGGGCTCCCAGGGGGATGGCACGGCCCAGCTGGTGGTGAAAGATAAAAAAGATCAGGTTGATGCGATCGCAATTATTCAGAGAGATTTTCCAGCTATGCAAGCCCTGAGCCTCACGATTCCCGCCACCGTCAGAAAGGCCGTCATTCCTGCCGCTGGCTTTGGCACGCGAATGTTTCCGGCGACCAAAGTGGTTAAAAAAGAACTGTTGCCGATTATCGATCACGACGGTCGGGCTAAACCGATCATTTTGAAAATTGTGGAGGAAGCCATCTCAGCGAGCATTGAGGAAATAGGCATCGTGGTTCAAAAAGACGACCTGGCAATTTTCCAAGACTTTTTCCAAACCCCGCCTAAAGCTGAGCTGCTGGCCAAGCTTTCCCCCGAGAATCAAGCCTATAGTGACTACCTGCAAGCGTTAGGTCGGCGGATTACCTTTCTCATTCAGGAACAACAGGAAGGATTTGGTCACGCCGTATTTTGTGCTAAACATTGGGTGGGTGACGAACCCTTTTTGCTATTGCTAGGCGATCACATTTATCAATCTCAAGATGAGATTTCCTGCGCGGGGCAACTGTTAGCGGTCTTTACCAGGACCGCCCAAAGTGTTGTTGGGCTAACGGTGATGCCTGGTGACATTATCCACAAAGCAGGCTGCGTCACCGGTGTCTGGCAAGAGTCCCTGTCTCTTTTGAAAGTGACCCAACTCTATGAGAAGCCGACCCTGGACTACGCAACCGCAAATTTGCATATGGCAGGCATGGCCGATTCGGAGTTTCTCGGGATGTTTGGCATGTATGTGCTTAAGCCCGAGATTTTTGACCATCTGGAAGCTGAAATTGAGAACAACCTGCGGTATCGAGGAGAGTTTCAGCTCACCACCTGCCTGGAGCGACTGCGCGCGGCAGAGGGCATGGTGGGCTATGTTGTTAAAGGACAGCAGTTTGATGTGGGCATGCCCGAATTTTATCGACGGACGATGCAGGATTTTTATCAGGCCGCTGATCAGGTTTAATCCGCCGCACCTCAGAGGACCAAAACAGCCAGGAGGTCGGTGTTCCAGACGTAGACCGGGTCAGAGCATGGCAAGCACAAAGAGATTGACGCTATCGTTGGATGGAACGCCAGTTTCAATTGACTGGATGAGTGTTTGAAAAAGGGGCAATTTGCCCAAAATTGGGCCCATGAATGGTCACCAAAACCATCAAATACGGTCACAGATAGACGCTATCTATCGGGCTGAGTCCCGTCGCGTTTTCGCGACCTTGATTCGCTTGTTGGGGGATTTTAACCTTGCCGAAGAGGCCATGCACGATGCCTTTGCAGCAGCAGCGACGCAGTGGCCCCGGGATGGTATGCCTGCCAATCCTCGCTCGTGGCTCATTTCAACGGGGCGCTTTAAGGCAATTGACACAATTCGACGCCGGGCTCGTTTTGATGCCTCTCTGGCGGACCTGGATCAGCGGCTCAACCCCAGTGATAACCCGATAATAGACGACGAAGCGGTCGAGGACGACCGGCTGCGATTGATCTTTACCTGCTGCCATCCGGCCCTGTCGCCAGAGGCTCAGGTGGCGCTGACGCTGCGGGAGGTCTGTGGGCTCACCACAGAGGAAATCGCCAGTGCTTTTCTGATTGCGGCACCCACGCTGGCGCAGCGGATCGTGCGCGCCAAGGCCAAGATCCGAGACGCCCACATTCCGTATCAGGTACCGTCGGGGGCTGATCTGCCAGAACGGTTGGACACCGTTCTGCAGGTGATCTATCTGGTGTTTAACGAAGGCTATGCGGCCTCATCCGGCGAGTCGCTGACGCGGGCCGATCTTTCGGCGGAGGCGATCCGTTTGGGTCGACTGGTGATGGCGCTGCTGCCGGATACTGAGGTGAGGGGGCTGCTGGCTCTGATGCTGCTACAAGAATCGCGGCGCACCGCACGCACCTCCCCAGCGGGCGACCTGATCTTGCTAGAAGACCAGGATCGTTCCCGCTGGAATCGTGGGCTGATTTCTGAAGGGAACACCCTTGTGCAGCGGGCGCTATCGTCAGGGCGGATCGGCCCCTATACGCTACAGGCTGCGATCGCAGCCGTCCACGCCCGGGCAACGACCGCTGCGGCCACCGACTGGGCACAGATTGTGGCGCTGTACGACCTGCTGGCGCGAGTAGAGCCGTCGCCTGTTGTTCACCTGAATCGGGCCGTTGCCGTCGCGATGCGAGATGGCCCCCTAGCAGGACTCGAACTTATTGATGACATCCTGACGCGGGGAGATTTGGCCAATTATCACCTGGTCCATGCCGCGCGAGCCGACCTGTGCCGACGATTGGGCAAAATAGCGGACGCTAGAGAAGCGTATCAGCGGGCGCTGGCACTGGTAAAACAGGAACCAGAGCGTCGCTTTCTAGAAAAGCGGCTGCGGGAGTTGAAAAAAAATTGAAAAAAAATTGATTTCGCTGTCGATTTGCGGCCCGGCCAGACGACTACTAGATACAAGTCGCTAATGGAGGTTGCCGATAGCCACCAGGACTATCTCAAATGATGCTCACAACTGAAGCTGAATTCCAACACAACAGGAGATTTCACTATGAAAGTGATGGTTTTAGTGAAAGCCACCCCCGACTCTGAAGCAGGGGTGATGCCCACCGAAGAGATGTTGACCGAAATGGGCCAGTTCAACGAAGAATTGGTCAAGGCGGGCGTGATGCTGGCCGGTGAGGGGCTGCACCCCAGTGCTAAGGGGGTGAGGGTGCAGTTCTCGGGGCGCGATCGCACCGTCGTCGATGGCCCCTTTACTGAGACGAAGGAGCTGATTGCGGGGTTTTGGCTCTGGCAGGTGCAGTCAATGGCAGACGCGATTGAGTGGATTAAGCGCAGCCCCTTTCAGGAAGGCGAGATTGAAATTCGTCCTGTTTTCGAAGCCGATGACTTCGGCGAAGCCTTTACCCCGGAACTGCGGGAACAGGAAGATCGCCTCCGCGCCGAGTTAGAAAAGTAAGGAGACTAATGATGAAAGTTATCTGCCTTGGCTATCTGGATCACACGCAGTGGGATGAGATGCCCGAAGATGAGCAAACCGCTTATATAGAGGCGTGTTTTGCCTACGACGACGAGCTGCGGCGGGGCGGCCACTTTATTGGTGGAGAGGCGCTCCAAAGCGTTCGCAGTGCCGCAACGCTGCGATTTCAAAACGGTCAGGTCACGGTCACCGATGGCCCCTATGCCGAGACC
>JBCDDJ010000158.1:0-13313 GCA_039180385.1 Cyanobacteria bacterium P01_G01_bin.38
ACGAAGCCATCGGCGAGATTCGCGGTCAAGAAATTCCCCAGGTGGACGAAACCCAGGTGGATCTCAAAGTTACCGCCTTTATCCCCACCGACTATATCCCCGACATCGACCAAAAGATGGGCATTTACCGCTCCCTCGTCGCTGCCGACACCAAACGCGAACTGATGCAACTCGTCGCTGACCTCAACGACCGCTTTGGTAACATTCCTCCGGCGGTCACCCAGCTGATCAAAGTGCTCGAACTTAAGCAAATCGCCAAACCCCTGGGTTTCTCTCGCATTAAACCCGAGGGCAAACAGCATGTCTTGTTGGAGACCCCGATGGAAGGCCCCGCCTTTAAGCTGTTGCAAGACAAGCTACCCGGTCATCTCAAATCACGGTTTGTCTACGCCCCCGGCAAAGTCACCGTCCGAGGGCTGGGCGTGGTGAAGCCGGATAAACAGTTGGAAAATCTGATTGAGTGGTTGGGCCATATGCAAGGGGCTCTGTCAGAACCGGCTTTGGCAGGTAGTACAGTTTCCTGAAAAAAAATCTTGCAAACTTCAGGCTGGCATCATTAAGCACTACTGCTAAGCTAGGCGATTTTTTAACTCGTCAGGTGTTAAAGCTGGAATTGGTGAGCCGATAAATCCTTTAACATCACGGGTCACAATCACATTCAACCCCGTAGAAATTGCACAAGCTACCTGCACTGAGTCTTCAAAATCAGGGAGCCCTAACGCTAGTGATTGCTCTAGAACGCTACGATTTACTGCACAAACGTCTATTAGCGCTAACAAACCATTGATCGCATCAATAGCGACCTTTGTACTTTTTGTTTGCCGTCTGACTAGATAGTGGATATCCGTAATCGTTGTTGCTGAGATAAATCCTTCAATTTTGCCAGTCTCAGTCGCTTCCATCAGAAAAGCTGCATCCTTGACAAAAGGTTGACGTTCCAACAAGGCATCCAATAGAACATTGGTGTCAAACAAAACTTTCATTTCAGATATTTCTGCATCAACCGCTCATCCAGCATGGTTTTGACTTCTGCATCTGTAGGTGGCGTTTTATCTGTCTTGGCGATACCAATCAGGCTGGCTGCTAAACCCTTCGGTTTTACAGTTGACTGAGCACTTGGCCGGAAGGATTGTATCAATATATTGATTAGTTGCCAGCGGTCTTTGTCCGGCAATTGCAGTGCTTGATTTTGAAGCTCGGTTAATGTCATAGGGGTTGAGTTTGTCCTTCGTGGTGAAATAATCCGAGTACAGCGCGAATATCCACTTACAGCAAACCTTTAGCTTTCATCCGCGTGTAAAAAGGCGATCTAGCAACTTGGCTCATACTTGACTGCACTTGCTCCCATTCCTAGGTAATTTCTTGATCAATTTCTTTCTGATGGTCGAAATAGTAACCCATAGCTGCACGGGCTTCGGCTGGCTTTAAGTAGGGATGCTGTCGACAAATTTCCTCTACAGGCCAACCGTAGGTGAGATAGCCCATCACAATTTGCGCGACTCGGATACGGGGCAATCGCTGTAGGCGTGCTGGCTGATTGCTCTGCTTTTCAATATGTGGATAACTCAGGGTCAGCATGTTACTTCACCTACTCACCTGCTTGGGTTGCTGTGTCCTTACAGTGTAGTCTCCGCAGTGATTAACAGCTCATTTTCTGCTGGAGCAATGGCTTGCAAAGGCGCTGTAGTATACAGATTTTGGGTTGCTGACCTTTGTTTATGGAGAGGTTTATAACGTTGTCCATCACCCACCGCAGAGAACATCTGCATGATATCGATCCAGTTTCGGCGGTCGGTGTGCATGGGCATTGTTAGACTGCGATCGCTTGCTTCAAGGAATTTATGAGCTAGCGATCCTTAATCAAAGCGATCCTTAATCAAAAGGAATAGTCTTAATCAATCTTTGGACGAACCGTATTGTTAAGTAGCTGAAGCTCCTCTCATTGTAGAACCTGTCTTATTTGCATAATAGAGAAAAAGGTTAGCTGGAAGACTATTGACAAACTCCTAAGCAACAGCTATAACCTTATTGGAATATATTTTTAGCTGGATCAGTGATTGTTCACAATATCCATATTCACGATGTTCTGTCCGTTTTGGGAGATCCTGTTCGTCTGAAAATTCTTGACATGCTTAAGAAGGGGCATGAACAGTGCAAGGATATCAATGGATATGTGGGTATTCACGTCAGTGACATCACAAAGGCAGTTGAGATTAGCCAACCGGCTGTGTCAAAACACCTCGCAAAGCTGCGTGATGTCGGGCTTGTTCAAGTAGAGCGCAAAGGGCAGAGGGTTTACTATCGGCGGAACGAAGATATGATTGACCAGGTCAAATCTGCTGTAGCCGAGCTGTAATTTTTTTGCGACTACTTATAACCATATTCGCATAAATTTATAAAAGGGTGTTTCACGAATCTGTTTTGCGCTCATTCAGTAAATTCAAAGGGGCCGTTACTGGCTCTAGTTGTGGCTTTTAGTGCTTTTGGTGCTTTGTTTGGGACGTGGCAGGTACTGATTGATGATTTGATTAACGCGCTGAGGCTTTCTCCGGGGCAAATTGGTCTTGCTATCACCTTGGGGCTGATGGGCTCGATTCCCGCGATGTTTGTGGCTAATCGTGTAATGCAATATATCGGGTTAAGAGCTGTGCTGCTTGCTTCTGGCATGGTACTTGCCTTGATATTGGCTGGCCTTGGAATGATATCGAGTTACCGGATCCTGGCCATACTCCTGTTCATTCTTTTCAGTACGGCAGGTGTCTACGATATGACCATCAATGCGGCTGCGATCGCATTTGAAGTCCAATACTCAGACCGCATCGTAGTTTATTTGCACGCGCTTTTTAGCGGTGCTGCCGCTTTCTCGGCCTTGATTGTAGGTTGGTTGCTCAATAAATCTGTGGCCTACACAGCTCTCTTTGCATATGCAGCTTCGATAATCGGCGGACTTGTCCTCATATCGGCGTTGCTACTCAGGGAGCCAATCCCTTCTCGCAGGCTTGGTAAACGGCTGAAAGGTCAGCATCGTAAACGCTGGACTTCTGCGATGCTATTAATCGTGATTGTTGCGGCCTTGGCCAATCTCGCCCAAGGAGCTGTCGAAAATTGGTCAGCGGTTTACTTACGCACTACGTTAACGTTCACGGCCTTACTTGGCGCAGGTGGCGTCGCTATTTTCCATGCTGCTATGTTGTTGGGGCGTTTATCAACAGGCTTAGCGATTAAACACCTAGAGGTCTCTAAAGTTCTAGTAGCAGCCGGTGGAGTCACCTCTGTAGGAATCACTTTGATGTTGCTAAATCTCAGTTCTTTCTTAACGCTCGGTGGTATGTTGCTAATGGGTGTCGCGCTAGCAACAATTCAGCCTATTGCTTTTACCTTGGCAGGTGCAAACGCTCCAAATCAGGCCAGCGAAGCCAGTGCGCTTGTCACCACAACCAGTTACGCTGGTCTCATTGCAGGTCCTATCTTGATTGGCAGCATCGCAGAATTAACTAACTTGAAAGTTGCTCTGAGTTCCATAGCGGTCATGGGATTTCTAATTATGCTGGTTGGGCAGCGCATTAAGTCTCGATCAAAGTAGCGAGATCACGCAAAAATACGGGAATCGCAAGGTATGATCTTCGAGAAAAGGCATATTTTCAGAAATAGCAAGCTAATTCTCAGTGGAGATTTCATTCTCAAAGCCAACTTTGTCATACAGGTCAGTCAGCTCAATTTCAAACGCAACTGAAGATAGCGACAGCACTGCCTCAGCGCCATCATATTCAGAAAAAATCCACTTGCGATTATCCGTTTTCACATAGTGCTCAACGTGCATTGAGTACTGGTCAATCAGCACATATTCCTGAAAGCTAGAAATGGTGCGATAGGCAGCAAATTTACCACTGCGATCATAGGCTTCCGTTGATTTTGAGAGCACCTCTGCAATCGCGAGCGGATTCGTCAGCATATCGCGCCGATTTGGAGCTTACTCAAGCGGTTGGGCGATTACCATCACATCGGGATAGGTGTAGATTCGCCGTTTAGGAATCTGAAGTCGCTGATCACTAGCGAAGATGTTATGGGGGTGACGCTTGAGGCCAAAGTTTAGACTGCTCGCCAAGTTTAAGGTGATTTTACTGTGATTGGGCGTCCTGCCTGGTATCGGAATAATGGCCCCATTAATGTATTCGTGCCGCCCCTGTGACCCACCTTCAAAAGCCAGATATTCCCCTGGTGACCAGTCATGTTTCCTTTAGGTTAGTAACATTGCACAGCCTGATTAACTGGCTTCGGCAAATATCTGCCGGACTACATCCGGAATTTCAATAGCAGCGAAGTAATTTGCCGGATACAAATAATCCTCGCCGGACTCGTCGATCACGCGCAGAAGATTATGTCGCTGTGCTTTTTCATCCGTTGAAACCTGATAAATCTTTCGGACATCCAAAGAGGCCGTATAGTCTTGGTTATTAATACAAACTGCGAAATCCATATTATTTACTCCAACAGCTGCTTGATTTTGAGTCCCCTTGATGTCGCTTTCTATCGGTTCAGGTTATGGAAAATATTTGTAAATATCTTTTCGATGTAGAAAACGAATAAAGATCAGCTTATCTGAGTCGAATAGGAAACCGATACGATAATCCCCTATACGGATACGGTAATAATCTGCCTCAGCTTTTATTTTCTTGAGATTATTGATATCTTCCAACGAATTTGCTGCCTCAACTATTGCAAGCAGCGCTTTGATTTTTCCCAGAAGTGATTTGTCCTTGATCTTACGAAGATCTTTCTCGAAGGACTTGCGAAATTCGATCTTCATTCAGCCTGATCCAAGAGTCCAAAAATAGTTTCGCGGCTAACAGATTCGCTATCTTTACCCTCGTCAATGGCTTTGGCTAAGGCAATGTCCTCCATCGCTTCAGTAATCAGTTCGTAAAATAGCCCTCGCTGTTCCTGTAGGATTTCGACAATTGCAACTTTGATAATTTCTTTAAGCTGAGTTTGGTTGAATGTAGCCTCGGTCATAGCATTTCTTGGGTATAGGATAGTTGGACTGTATGAAAGTCAACGTTTTTGATTAATCAGCATCTTCTGAAGATCAATTTTCCGCAAACAGATTATTCACTGCCATGTTCCAGCCGGGGACCGCCGGTTCTGCCTCAGCAATATCCCCCCGTCGATAAATCGTTGGTTTCTCAGGGTTGCTAGCTCCATACACCCTCATCACATCTTCTCTGAGCAAATCCACATCCCAAATCACCACTGTTCCCGCTGCAAAATAGTCAGCCCGCTTCAGTGCCATCCGTTCTTCGGCAGCTGGCCCATAATCCCCTTCGCTTCTGACCTCTACCGCAAATACAGGGGAGCCTTTAAAAAAACGCATCCCAGTGCGAGGCCCGGTGTAAAGGGCAGCATCTGGGCTAAAGGATTTACGATTAGGCAAATCGACTCGAAAGCCTTTGTTGTCGCCAACGGCACGCCCCTGTTTCGTCTGCTTGCTGTGGTGACGCAGTGAGACAAAAATTTCGTCTCCGGCATAGCCCGGTTCATCTCCAGTGGGGGGCATCAGTACAATTTCATCATTGACGATTTCGGCTTTGACCGTATCTGGCAGTTTGTATAAATCTTCGATGGTGGCTTTAGCAGTGGTTTTCATGGCAAAACCATTGACTGAGTGTCTCTACGCTTAATGCCTCTATTATGGCTGGCTTTTGTAATGCAAACTTTATTTCTGCTTCACCAGCGCAGCGTACTCACCCATTCACCAGCGCACTCACCCACCACTCAAAAAGCCCATCTTTAAGTCGTCAGCAGTATAAATGTAGAGGAACTGTAACGGCTTAGGGAGAATGTACCGCTATGAATGGTTATCCAGATGGGTTTGGGGAAGTTGATGTCGAAGCCTTTGCGCAGCAAGTGCTGACCGAGGGGGAAGCTCTACAGCTGATCGATGTGCGGGAGCCCCAGGAGGTTGCGATCGCAGCCTTGCCCAACTTTACCCATCTCCCCCTGAGCGAATACGCCGAGTGGGCCGACACCGTTCTCACCCAGCTCGACCCTACCGTTGAAACCATCGTCATGTGCCACCATGGCATGCGCTCTGCCCAGATGTGTCAATGGCTATTGAACCAGGGCTTCCAAAATGTCAAAAATCTGATTGGCGGCATTGATGCTTATTCGGTTGCGATTGATCCGTCTATCCCCCGGTATTGAGGTGTTTTCTCGAAAAGGCTCTACCGATTGAAGGCCTCCCTAGCCCCCCAATACTGGGGGGAATGCTCAAAGTCCCCCAGTATTGGGGGATTTAGGGGGGCTGGATAGCTGGTAGCTTCTTTGCTGGAAATCTCCTAAGCTCTCCGTAAAGTCTCGTCATTAAGATCTGTTCCCCGTTATTAAGATCAATGATCACCGCTCCAGGCCGATATTAGGCATGACAGACTTGAGGGAGTCCCCTCCACGGTATGGTTTTGTCTGCCCAGTCAGAGTCTAGCTCGCGGTCTCAATATCGACGGTTGGCTCTCATTGGCCATGGTCAGTTTGGTCGGGTTTACTGCGCCATGCATCGGCAGACGGGGGAGATTGTTGCCCTTAAAGTGCTCAATCGGCGGTGGTTACCTACGCCTTCTTTTTTATACGAGCGGCGCTACCGACTTAAGTTTAATCATCCCAACCTGGTCATCTGCAAAGCCATAGAGACCCTTGACGAAGGTCGTCAGCTGGTCTTGGAATATTGCGAAGGGGGCACGTTGCGATCGCACATGGAGCGGATGCCTCGATTTGCAGAGGTAGACGTGCTGCGATTAGGCATTGATATTCTCACTGGGCTAGCCTATGTGCATCGCGAGGGGGTAACCCACTGCGACATCAAGCCCGAGAATATTTTGCTGCACTATCAGCAGGGGCAGTGGATTGCCAAAATCTCTGATTTTGGGGTAGCCAAGCTCACCCATGAGGTACAGCCGCCGACCTTTGGGCAAACAGGGTCGCCTGCTTACATGGCCCCAGAGCGATTTGACGATCTCTATTCCCCGGCGTCAGATATTTACGCGGTCGGCGTCTTACTCTTTGAGCTGTTGACCGGCCATCGACCTTTCTCAGGGACGCCCGCTGAGCTGAGGTCGGCCCACTTAAACCAGCCGGTCACCATCCCTCCAGGTTTATCAACTGACTGGCAATCTATTGTGCTGACCGCCCTCGAGAAGTCACTGGCGCAGCGTTACGCATCAGCCGAGCAAATGCTGACGGCGCTCAAGACGATTCAACCGCAGTCAGCTATACCGCTACCACACGTATCGCCAGCGGTCTGCTCAGGAAAATTGCTGGGCCAGCTCGCGCAGCCGGTTAAACAGCTGTGGGTTCGTCCTGCGAATGCCCCTAGCAAGGCCATTAGTAATGCCTCTAGCAGTGAACTCTACATTGCCGATGCCAATCAAATCGCCCTGGCTGATCTCGCTAAGCCATCTCCGTCTGAGTTTCGCGCGATCGCAACTTTGCCTGCCCCTTGTCAGGCTCTGGTGGGGACTTCTCAACCCCTTTGGGTGGTCAGCGATGGGGGTATCTATGCGATGCCTGTTGAGCCCCCCTATTGCTTGCAACCCATTGTCCAGTTTGAGCCCCCTGGGCAAGGTGCGATCTCCCGTCGCTGGTGGGCCTCAATTGTCCCGGTAAACCATGCGCCTAAAGGTCACTATCGGCTCACCGTCGGTCCGCTACGGCCATCTTCTATCAGGGTTTCTCGCTGGCTGTGTCGGTCCCTCCCTCTGGATTTTGAAGTCCGACAGATGCTAGCGATCGATGAGGGGCATTTGTTGCTAGTCAGCCAGCCCATCGATCACAGGACTCAGCTACAGCTCTTAACTCGGCGGGGGCATTTGTTAGGTCGATTTAACCTAGGTCTATCGGTGCGATCACTCATCCCAACTTTGCAGCCCTACCGTTTTCTCTGCAGCAGCGACGAAGCGGGAGGGGGCGTTCTAGATGTCAATCCCATACGGGTGATGTCACTGGCTCTCAAAATCCAACCTATCTTGATGACTGCCTTACCCTGGGGGTTTTTATTTTTAGACGCTCAGGGGCAGTTAGAAATTATTGATCGGGACTATCAGCCCCTGGGTGCTGCCCAAGGGCCACACAACCCGACTGCTATCACCGTCATTGAGGGGCATCAGCTTTTGATAGCTACTTGGCAGGCCACTCAACCAAACTCAGGTGATCTTTACCGTCTGGATTTAAGAAACCTCGCCCTCGATGTTGTGTTTTAGAGGGTGTATTCATGCTTTAGGGCGTGTGTTCTATCCACGCCTCGAAGTCATGTTCCAACAGCAGCTCCAGGCGCTCTTCGGCTTCGGCTTCATCGGGGTAAGCCCCAGCCTGCATCACGGGTTGTCCTTCAAATTGAGATCGAAAGGCATCGGGAACAACCTCTCGCAGCCGAGCTTGGGTTTCGGCATCTTGGCCTGCGACGTACACTCGGTAGTTTAACCCTAAGGCTGTTGCCCGTGATAGCGGCGGCGGCGGGGGAGAAGGGGAGGATGCGCCAATGGCAGGTAACGCAAAGGCGGCATTTGAGTCGCCGCCACTGCCAATGGGGATGTTGGGGCCAGGCACCAGTAATCGCCCCCCGTCGGAAGTGGGTAAGCTGGGCAGCGCTGATTCGTCCGGAGTGGGTAAGGGTGGGGCATCCAATGCGGCTGCGATTGGGACCCGAGGCAAGCGACGGGTTTCCTCCAAATCTTCGTCGGCTTCGTCCCGCACTGAGGCGCTATCCGGCCCAATGACTTGAATTTCGATCGAAGTGGGTGATGAAGACACTGCCTCTGATGGTGTTACAGTCGGTGCTGGATTTAGGGCTGTGGCTCTACCAGTGAGTCGGTTTCGCAGATCAGCAATTGACGGTCTCGCCTCGCTAGCGGGGCGAGATGCTTCCCCATCACCCGCTGCTTCGACTTCGATCGACGGCTCTAATTCATCTAGATCTGATTCATCTAGATCTGATTCATCATCTAATTCATCTAGATCCGCCTCATCTAGATCTGCTTCGGCCAAAGGTGGGGAGACAGTTTCGGTTTCGGTTTCAGCTTCAAGATCCGCTTCGGGGATACTTTCGTCTCTGGCTTCTAGGTTGGGCACTCTGACGGGCGCTAAGGTTTCCTCAGCCCCACCAACTTGCTCAACGACGGGGGCGATTGGGGGGGCTGTAGGCGGGGGAGAAGTGAGTGCGATCGCGCCTGCCCCATCAAGGGCTAAGTCAGCCGCTGTCGTCGGGGTTGATGGGGGCGGTGCAACCGAGGCAGGGGCAGGGGCTGCTGCTTCGACCGATGGGGGTGACGTCGGCGAGCTCAGGGCGGGCGCAGCTGCCTCTGCCGATGGCTCAGCATAGGCGGGCGCAGGGGCTCTCTCTGCCGATGGCTCAGCAGAGGCGGGCGCAGGGGCTCTCTCTGTCGCTGAGGGGGGCGACACAATAGACGTGGGTGCGGGGGCCGATGAGGTGACGACCTGGGGCGTTGCAGCGGGCAAGCCCACCGGGGCCGCTGTTGCCACTTCTACAACCCCATTGCGACGATTTTGGGTAATGGTGTTGCCGACAAAAACAGGGCTGGCGTTGCCCAGCAACAAAATCCCTTCTTCATTGCGAATAATTTGATTGTGAGCAATCTCAGGGGTGGCCTCTGCGGCCACTGTGATAGCGGTGCCCGTGGCCTCAAAGTGGTTGCCCTGCACCACAGCCCGAGAATTGCCATAGATCACCAGGCCCGCCACCTGATTTTGGAAAAAATAACTGGCTTCTATGACAGGACTGCCCCCGGCTAAATACAGCCCTGTATGGCGATTCGCGACAAAAGCTGTTTCTCGGATGATCGGACTCCCCGATTCAACCCAAACGCCATGGCCTTGGGAATTGGGGTTAGAAACCACAACATGGGCCATGCCTGATCGATCGGCAGCAACAATCGCCACATTTTGCTGCGACAGGGTGGGGCTATCAAAGCTGCCTCCTCCCTGGATGATGGCGCTGTTTTGGGCATCGGGACTCCCCTGGATGGTAATACCAGGCTTAAGCCGGAGTGGGAAACTCTCCCCCGTGTCGGCGGTATATCGCCCAGGGGCTAAGACGATGACGGTATTAGACTGGGCGACCTGGATGGCATGGGTGATGGTTTTAAAGGGCTGATGCTGTGCGCCGCTGCCCGCTTGATCGTTCCCGGCATCGGGGTTGACATGCAAAACCGTATACTGGCTGGCTGCTTGACTGCTTAGTGCACTCTCGGGCGCACTCTCATGGGGCTGCTGAGATTCTGTCTGAGACTGGGTCTGGGATGTTGATTGAGCCAGTACTCGCTGCCCCGGTAGGATGAGCAGAGCAGCTAGCAAGAGCGGTGTGAGGGGCGTGCATTGACCCAACATGGTAAACCTGTGATTTTGTGGGGCTATAGGACTGGAGCTGGAGCTTTGGAAATTTAGGAGAGCGAGATCCTTGAAAATAGGAAACGAGCACAGTGTAGACTGTCGAGTCCTTGGAATATTGATCTCGTGGTTCAATTTTGTCAAGCCCCCGCTTGACAAACTGTGACACTTTCTGCCCATTACCCACCCCATCTGTAACCCAATGCCAGCAAACAGCAAATTAGCCACTCAGCAAACGATCTATCGAATTTTAGATGCCAATTTAGACCGTGCCCGCGAGGGAATTCGCATTGTTGAAGAATGGTGTCGCTTTGGGCTCAATGATGAAGCTTTGACCGAAAAGTGCAAACATTGGCGACAGTCCCTGGCGGTTTGGCACACCGCTGAGATCCGCGCAGCCAGGAATACGCCCGGCGACCCGGGGACCGCCCTGACACACCCCCAAGAGGAATCTCGATCGACGTTGGAAGACGTGCTACAGGCCAACTTTTGCCGGGTGCAAGAGGCCCTGCGCACCTTGGAGGAGTATGGCAAGCTGCAGTCCCCCGAGATGTCGGCGGCCTGCAAACAGATGCGGTATCAGCTTTACACGCTGGAAAGTCAGCTGTTGGGGCAGGGCGATGATTGCCCATTACGTCAGCAGCGGCTGCAGCGATTGATGCGATCGCACCTCTATCTGGTCACCGCCCCGACCGAAAACATGCTGACGGTGGTCGAAGCGGCCCTCAAAGGCGGCGTAGATATCGTGCAGTATCGCGAAAAAACGACTGACGACTGCCAGCGGCTGACCCTGGCCCAGCAAATCAAAACCCTTTGCGATCGCTACGAGGCGCTCTTTATCATCAACGATCGGGTTGATTTGGCTCTGGCCGTGGGGGCTGACGGGGTTCACCTGGGTCAGCAAGATCTGCCGATCCAGGTCGCGCGTGACCTGCTTGGCCCCGACTGTATTGTGGGTCGCTCCACCACAAACCCAGATGAACTGGCTCGGGCCCTGGTCGAGGGCGCAGACTACATTGGGGTTGGGCCGGTGAATGAAACGCCGACTAAGCCGGGTAAAGCAGCCGCTGGGTTAGCATATGTGCGCTATGCCGCTGAGCATGCTACGGTGCCCTGGTTTGCCATCGGCGGCATCAACCTTGAAAATGTGTCTCCGGTGGTGGCGGCGGGGGCTAGTCGCATTGCGGTGGTGCGAGCTATCATGCAAGCCGATGATCCGGCTCGAGTCAGCCAAGACTTTGTTGCCAAGATAGTGCTGCGTCAAGCTGCAAGTTTCGGTTAGATGAGGTGAGTGGGTGAGTGGGTGAGGAAGTCTTCACGACTCACCGAGCGTCAGCGGACTCACCGAGCGCAGCGACCCCACCAAGCGCCAGCGCACTCACCCATCAAACCCAAGTATTAGAACTTGACAGACTACTCGGACTGGATCAACTTCAAACCTTTGGATGAAACTCCCATGAGTCAATTCTCGTCTGATTCCAACTCGTCGTCGGCTGGGCCATCCGTTCAGCTTCAGGCTATTCAGCTTCAGGTAAATGGCGAATCCAAAACCTGCGCGCCCCAAACCACGCTGCCTCAGCTGTTAACCCAGTTGGGCCTCAATCCCCGACTGGTGGCGGTTGAGTACAACGGCGAGATCTTGCATCGTCAGTTTTGGGACTCAACCCAGATGCAGCCGGATGACCGTCTCGAAATCGTCACCATTGTGGGCGGTGGCTAGGCGGCGGTTGAGGGGGGCCAACGGAGGTGAAAAACGCTAAATAAGGGGTGTGGAAAACCGCCTATCGATTCCTTGGCTTTTGCCCTCGTCTCCCTTTGGAAAAGCGTTACAGTGAAAGCAAGTCAACCTTTATTACGCAATTTTCTCGGGGTTGCCCAAAGCGGTGATGCTCGGTGATAAAGCAACGTTTACTAAATGGATCATGGTTAGCAAACTCAAAACCTGGATGAAGCCTTTTCTCAAGTCGCTGCTGGTGTTTGGCCTGGTGATCACCCTGATCTTTAGTCAGGCCGACGGTGCCCTGGCTGCTCGGGGTGGGGGCCGCATTGGCGGGGGTGGGTTCCGAGCCCCTCGTCGCTATGCACCGCCCTCTCGGACCTATCGAGGGCCGTCTGGCGGTGGGTATTATCCCGGCGGTGGCGGGTTCGGGTTCCCGTTTATTTTGCCGTTCTTTGGTTTTGGTGGCGGTGGGCTGTTTACAATGCTAATGTTTCTTGCGATCGCAAGTTTCCTGGTGCGCAGCTTTCGCAATGCCACTGGGGGTGACATGGGGGGCGACGACTACGGGACCTCGAGCTACAGCGCTAACCCGATGGTCTCGGTCGCCAAGTTGCAAATTGGCCTGCTGGCTAAAGCCCGCCACCTGCAAGATGACCTCAATCGCATGGCCGAAACTGCTGATACTAGCTCCTCTGCGGGTTTAGCCCAGGTCCTGCAAGAGTCTACCCTATCGTTGTTGCGCAAGCCAGAGTATTGGGTCTATGCCGACGCTGAGCTGGAGTCCACCCGGTTATTGTCCGCTGAGCAAGCCTTTAATCGCATGGCCTTGACCGAGCGCAGCAAGCTGACTGGCGAAACCCTCTCCAACGTGAACAGTCAGCTCAAGCAGGCCGATGTCGCTGTTGAGACCGATGCTGAGGCTGCTATCGATATTGCACAGGCTCCGGGGCAATACATTGTCGCAACGATTTTGGTTGCTACTCAGGGGCATCTATCGCTGCCTACTATTCAGACTGAGCAAGATGTGCGTCAGGCAATTAGCCAGCTGGGTGCGGTCTCCAGCGATCGGCTGATGGCCATAGAGGTCCTCTGGACCCCCCAGGTGTCTGGTGAGACTTTAACTGACGACGAGCTGATTGCCGAGTATCCAAACTTAAAGCTGGTGTAGCACTGGCGCTATTTTCCGGTATTTTATTAGAGT
>JBCDDJ010000159.1:0-13310 GCA_039180385.1 Cyanobacteria bacterium P01_G01_bin.38
CAATGCTATCCGCTACACCGATGAAGGCACGATTAGCATCATCTGCTACACCGCTGAAGCAGAGCGGTGGGCAATTGCCATCCAAGACACCGGCAGAGGCATCAGCCCAGAAGATCAGTCAAGGGTGTTTGAGCCATACTTCCGGATAGGTGACGAAGACGATTATCTGCCCGAAAGCAGCGGGTTAGGGCTGGCCATCGTGAACAAGATTGTGCAGCTGCTGCGGGGAAGCGTTGAACTCACCTCAGAGGTTGGACAGGGCTCTACGTTTACGGTATTGCTGCCCCTCAGGCTGGAGTAGAGGCTGACACCTTATCTTAGCGGCTGTCAAAAATTAAACTCATGGTTTGAGTGAGCTCACAAAGAGACTAAAGGGCAAAAATCTCCTCACCTACAGAAGGATGAATGCCAATGGTCTGTTCTAACTCTGTTACAGTGAGCCCTTTTTTAAGCGCCGGAACTAGCGCCTGCACTAGATCGGCGGCCCGAGGTGCAACCAGATGAACCCCCAGAATATTTTGAGTACTGGGGTCAACCACCAGTTTAATTAGCGACTCCAGCGACTCTGAGGCGAGGGCATACTTCAAGGGGCTAAACGTATCACAGTGAACTTCAATCTGGTTGTATTGCTCGCGGGCAGCTCGCTCGGTCAGCCCAACCATCGCCACCTCTGGATGCATAAAAACAGCTGAGGGCACCCAGCGGTAGCTGACCTGGGCATCGTGGTCGCTGAACATAGTTTCAACGGCAGCTAGAGCCTCAGCCCGAGCCACCGGGGTCAGCAGCATTTTGTCAGTGCAGTCACCCACTGCGAAAATGTTAGGGGTGTTGGTTCGCCCCTGGTCATCCACGACGATTTTATCCTTTTCAGTGGCGACCGCTACGGCCTCCAGATTAAGCGTATCGATGTTACCTGTGCGACCCAGTGCGCAAAGTATCTGTTTGGCCTTGATAGTTTGCCCGTCATCAAGGGTGGCCACCAAAGTGTCGGTCCCTTTTGCAATTTCTTCGAGACGAGCACCGTCGATCACCTTGATGCCATCATCAACCAAAATCTGCTTGACCCGCTCTTGAATATCTTTATCGAATCGGTCTAACACCTGGCTACTGGAGTCAACCAGCGTGACCCGACAGCCAAAACTCCTTAAGACCTGACTAAACTCAACGCCGATGTAGCCGCCACCTGCTATCAAAAAAGAGTCGGGCAGGGTCTCCAAACGAAAAATATCTCGTGACGTCAGGGCGTGCTTGATACCGGGAATATCAGGCATTTTGGGGCGAGCCCCAACGGCAATTAAGACGTACTCAGTGGTGACCGTCTGCTCGCCGATGCGGAGGGTATGGGCATCTACAAACTCGGCCTGCCCCCGCAAAATATCGATGTCGCCCAAGTGGTCAGACTGGGTCTGCCTGAGCGACTGAATATGGTCGTCCATGGCCTGCTTAAACGTGGGCCAGTCAAACAGCCCCTCTGGGTTGACCCAGCCATAGTCGCTGGCCAACGATTGCTGCTTGGCAAAGTCCGCCGCATAGATCATCAGCTTGGTAGGGATACAGCCGCGATTGACGCAGGTGCCCCCGATGGCTTCTTTTTCTGCGATCGCAACCCGCTTTCCCTGCTTCGCCGCTTGCTTTGCTGCTGCCAGCCCACCTGAGCCCGCGCCAATCACCACCAAATCATAATCACGGTTTGCTGGTACAGAATCTGCTGGCATAGAATTTGCTGACATAGTTGTCGGTATCCATTTTCCTAAAGCTCTAGTAGCCCAAGGTAGACAATCGCCTTTAGCGCTCACCTCTATCCACAGATACAAATCTCGGCTCTGAATGCAAATCTCAGCGAGTTATTCGGCACGTCTTGCCAATTAATGCCAGTGCGCTTGAACAGAACATTACCTGACTATGGCCAAATCCCTGCCTTTTGCAGGAGACAAGACCCGCTCGTTCTGCTTACGCTACAGCTACGCTACGCCTGGGAAAAAAGACATCATGAAGTTTGGAAAGTTGGTGGGCTTCGTAGCCCTGCTGCTGGGGCTCTATCTGCTTTGGTTGCTCCGGTTTATTGTATTGCTAACCTTTGCCGCTGTGACATTAGCGACGGTGCTCAATCGCGTCGTGCGTCAGCTCACCCATTGGAAACTACAAAGGGGATTGGCAATCGCGGTCACGCTGGTGACGATCGGCTCTCTAATGGCAATTGTTTTGACAGTTGCGGTTCCACCTTTTATAGAGCAAGTTAATCAATGGCTTGACACCGTCCCGCTCGAAGTGGCCCAAATCAGCATCTGGCTTGAGCAACTGGACGATCGAGTCCCCACAGAGCTATCTGAGCAACTCCAGCAGCTCGATATGTTTATTCAAGATATTCCTCGAGTTGCCAGAAGTCTTTTCAACAATTTCTTTCTAATTTTTAGAAGCACCCTGTCTATCTTACTTAACGTCGTGCTGGTACTAGCAGTCACGATTATGCTGTTGGCCAATCCCAGAGCCTATAGACGTGCTTTCGTCCTCCTGTTTCCACAGTTTTATCGCTACCGTATCCAAGAAGTGCTCGATCAATGTGAAACGTCGCTGGTTGCCTGGGGCGTCGGCATTTTATTTAACATGGTTGTGATCAGCGTGATGAGCTTCGTTGGCCTTGTTATTATTGATGTTCCGCTGCCTATCGCCAACGCATCCGTCGCTGGCCTTTTGACCTTCATCCCCAACGTAGGTCCGGTTCTCAGCGTTATCCCGCCGGCGGTGTTAGGGCTGCTACAGGCCCCCTGGAAAGCAGTCGCTGTGCTGGCCCTTTACGTTTTAATCCAACAAGTTGAGAGTAACTTCTTAACCCCACTCGTGATGAAGCGTCAGGTGTCGCTTCTCCCGGCTATCACACTGGTATCTCAGCTGATCTGCGGGGCGTTGTTTGGCTTTCTGGGTCTGTTTTTAGCCCTGCCACTGGTGGTGATTGGTCAAGTATGGCTACAAGAGCTGCTGGTAAAAGACATTATGAACAACTGGCGAAGCGGCTTATCCGCAAGCAGGGTAGCCATCAAGTCGCAATCATAGGATTTGGCTTTCTGCCGAGTTAACCCTTTATATCTTTTGGCGGAGCTAAAATAACAAATTCTAGAACTTATGTGAGATCCTTGGGCATAGCCCTTGACCTAAGATAACAACATGCGACGTGAGACCTTCAAAATCATACATTTGTAAATTTCAGCCTGTCTAAACAGGCATCTAAGAAGCAAGCTCAGATCGCATGATATTACCACGTATAAATTAGAGGAGAACGTATGAAGCGCTTTACGCTTATTTCTTTGACCACGCTCGCTGCAATGTCATTTGCGGCGGTTGCCCAGGCTGAAACCCAGACCGAACCGGCAGGTGCAACTGAGACAAACGAGATTATCTCCCCCGACGATAACTCACCCGTCAACGTTGTCAATCCTGGTGCAGACACCAGCGAAGCAGCTGACCCCAGTTTACCAGCGGCCACATCTGAGGAAACAGATGTCACGCCTGCAACTGAGCGGAACACCATTGTTTCCCCTGATGATGAGTCTCCAGTGAACGTGGTTAACCCTGGCACAGAGTCTGGAGATGGCGCGACTTACACGTCGGAAGAGCCTATCGAAGATGAGATGGAAGAGCCTACCCCTGGCGTAGATCAGAATACCATTATCTCCCCTGACGAAGAAGGCCCTGGTAATGTCGAAAACCCTGGCTCTGAGAGCTAGATAGCCAAGCTAGATTGAAATCGGGAAAAGAGGACTGGAAATTTCCAGTCCTCTTTTCATGTGTTGTGTATTGCTTTAGAGTCTTAAAAATTCCAAAGCGATTCAATTTCTATAGCGACTCTTCCTGCATGTCTAACACTTCGCGACGCAGCGTTTCGCGGCTGGTCACAACATCCTCCTCAACTTCTTTACGAATGTTGACCTCTTGGCGTACAACAGCCTCTTTGTGAATATTGGGTCGCTCTTCGTAAACATCAACCTGGGCCACGTCTCCATCTTGAAAGCTACCGTCAGGCACATTGACTTGAGTTGCCCCGACCACTGACTCAATCTCAATCACGATTTTTTCTTTCTGAACAGGGACAGCGGCATCAACTTGCTCAGTTTCAATCCGTTTGGTAATGGTCACCTCCCCGGTTTTCTCGCGGTGCTTGTCAGCAACCAGGCGCTCTTCATAAAGACGTAAGCGGCGATGACTTTCATCGTTCATAGCGTACAAGTCAGATTCCTGACTATAGTCGTCTGATTCCTCAGACGGCTCGCTAGAGTTAGCAACCGTTTCAGACGTAGGGGTCAGAACGGCGTACCCTTTCACGCCTGCTTGCTCGACAGGAACCGACATTTCAACCGGCGCAGACATCTCAGCACCGGACATTCGATAGACAGCCCGAACCTGATTCTCGTAGTTGCTATCTACTGTCATATCTTCGGTATATTCAGGCAGGCTCTCTACCTGTTCCTTGGTCAGATGGATGACATACATTCGATGCTGCTCAGGGTCGTCCAGACAACGGCCAATCGGCAACAAAACCTTTTTACCGAATATCCAAAATCCCGTATCGATTATCAAATAGCGGATTCGTCCTGTTTCATCGACTAACAGATCGTGAACGCTGCCAACTTTTTCATCCCCCCCACGAACATAGACATCCATCCCTTTGATATCATCGCCGTCGAAGAAGCGCTCTTTATAGTTTGGATATCGATCGTCGATTTTGAACAGTGCCATAGGGTTACCCAAGTCTAAATAACTATCCAATCTTCGAAGGTAATCCATCAGTTCTCCTCACTCAATAGAGATAGATTTGACAATTTCTGCCTGTTTCTCCATTAAGATTTGCAACCCTTTTGAAGAGAATTAAGGGCTTCCGTCAAAAGATAGAGCCTGGTCAACTTACGAACTTATAAGGTGAAAGGATAAAACGACCGTCGCACTGGCGGTGATCGCTGAATCACTTTTGAGAGGAATCAACCATGTCATATGCAGAGAGACCTAGTTCGGGCTACAATGCTGTTCCTAAAGCCGCCGTTGTGAGCCCGGTTGTAGAGTATCACGATCGGGTTCGCTGGGGGCCCATCTTCGCTGGGATTGTAGTTGCGATCGCTTCACAGCTGGTTTTGAGCGCCCTGGGCACCTCAATTGGTTTCACCGCGGGTGCTACGGGCACCGCCGCTGGCGCAGTCGGCATTGGGATTGGGATCTGGTCAATTGTCAGTTTGCTAGTCTCCCTGTTCCTGGGCAGCTGGGTCATGGCCAGCACCTGTGGCCCCATGAACAACAAAACTGCAATGCTGAATGGGACTATTCTATGGGCAACCACGCTAGCTGTCAGCGCCTGGCTGTTGGCTAACGGAGTATCTGGCACCTTCGGCATGGTTGCCTCCAACGCAGGGGCTGTGGTTGACCAGATCCAGGAGCCAGGCGGCGTTTCCCTGACCAATCCTGGCGCGGCAGTGCCTGATGTTAATCCTCAAGAGGCACAGCAATATGCGGCCAATGCGGCTAAAGCCGGTTGGTCCTTCTTGTTTGGTTCACTGCTGGGCTTGGTGGCCGCTTTGATTGGCTCTACTGTCGGAGCCCGTAAGCCGCGTCAGCGCGTAGCGGACTGACGTACGCTTTGTCTCAAAAACCTACACGCTGATGTCACGAGGGAGAGCTGCAAGCGCAGTCTCTCTCTTTTTTTTCGCTATATTGGACGTGTTAACAACTTCACTGAGAACGCTTCTTTGAGGATATTTTTGAGAGGCACTTTGTTCAAAGATGCTCTATCTAAAGACCTGCACATGTGGCAAGTTGGTTTTTACAAAACAGGCTGACTCTCACCGTTGACAGAGATTTATACCCTGGAGATCTCTCTTATGGATCATGTCGAGTTTGGAAACATTGCCTAAGTTAGAAATGTAATCCAAATATGAGGTCTACTTTATGGCTTTGATCAAATTTAAAGAAGCATATCCTGATTATCGTGAAACCTTCGGTGATAACAACGAAGTTGCTCACTTTGATGAATATAGTGTCTATGCTCAATATGATGAGAAAGTAGGTTCTGTTAAGGATGCTCTGTTTGAGCAAGCTAACGGCAACATTCGCTATCTGATCGTGGATACTGGGTTTTGGATCTTTGGTAAAACTGTGTTGTTACCAATTGGCATCGCTCGCTTTGACTATGATCAGCGACGTGTCTATGTGGACGGTTTGACTAAGGAACAAGCAGAAGAACTGCCCGAATATAGTGACGACATGACCATTGATCGTGACTACGAAGACCGGGTACGTAGCGGCTATCGTGCCCTGGGTGAGCAGCGTACTCGCCAGTTTATGGGTAAAGAATACAAAGTCGATGAGTACCGCGCCTATCCTGGTAGCTCTGCCCTACACGGCGTTACCGAAGCGCCCGCGGGTGCGGCAGCGGCGGTGACCGGCACAGCTGGCCAGGCTGATTTGTATGACTACGACAGTGAGCCAGGTCTATACGGAATGGACCACGATGCCCATCAGCCCATTCGTCTTTATCAAGAGCGCCTGATTGCTGACAAAGATCGTTTTAAGACAGGCGAGATTGCCATCGGCAAGCGCGTCGAGACCGAAACACAGGAAGTCTCTGTACCTGTACAAAATGAGCGGATTGTGGTTGAGCGGACAACGCCTGCTAACGTCAGACCTGTGACAAACGCACCGGACTTTCGCGAAGGTGAGGTTGCCCGTATGGAGACCTACGCTGAGCAGGCCAACATTCAAAAGGAGGCCTTTGTTCGTGAAGAGGTGAGCATTCGTAAGGAAGTGGACGAAGAGGTTATTACCGAGAGCGAAACCCTTCGTCGCGAGGAGTTAGAGGTGGATGCGAAGGGCAATCCTAACGTTGTCAAGCGATAGACCCGTCTGATTTACTCAATAGCTACCGCTCGAAATCGCACAGCATCAAAAAGAGGCCCGTCCTAGGGCCTCTTTTGTTTGCACAGTCCTCACAAGGTAAATCAGGTGTGCCGCTTAAGATGCTGCTCAACCCAAACAGAATCAAAAACTAGTTTATAGATACGGTTGTTGACGCTGAGCATTCCTTGATGCTTAATGACTAGCCCTGATAATAACAGCTCTCTGACTTGGGGGCTATCGGTGGCGTCAATCGTCTCTTGGGATAAGATCTGCTGGTAGAGGGTTAGGAGTTGAGTGGACTGGGGGCTTTTGAGAATGCGATCGCGAACCGTCCGTAAATGCTCTGGCTCGTCCTGAGATTCCCAGTTGTCAATAATAGTCGTCTGCACCAAGTTAGCAATCCAATCGGCTTCACTATTGGTCGGAATCGGAGAAGCAGAATTGCGGATCAGCATACAGAGCTTTTGGGTCAGAAAAGGCTGTCCGCTTGTCCAGGCCAGCACTTCTTTCAGGATGATTTGAGGATTGCTTACTTTCTCGGTCAAGCCTTGCAGCAGCGGCTGAGCTTCATGCTCTTTGAAGCCATCTAGTTGAATGGCCTGACCAATGTTAAACGGGGTCGTCTGGATGTCGGTGATGAGATCTGAAGGGGTGGCGACGCCAAAGAAGGCCCAGGTCAGACGCCGATAGGCCGGATTAAGGCTGCGCTGGTTGTAGCAGGAGCGGATTAAACCAAAAAAGTCATTCACTGGGAAATTCAATCCTAAGACGCTATCGATTTCATCAATAAAGATGATCAGTTGGCTCGAGGGAGTTCCTGCTTCGCCCACTTCAACCAGCAGCACTTCTTCGATAAATTCGCTCAGTCGCTGAATGGGGGAGAGGTCTTCTTGCTCTTTCCACCAGATTCTGAGGTTAACTTTCTTGAGCAGGTTAAACCGCCGCGCTAGCTCAACGGCTAACCCCTTGCACCACTGGTCAGGGGTGACGGTTTCGCTACCGATACGGGTCATGTCAATCGGCGCACAGTGAACCCCTTCGTTTTGGAGATGATGAATCATCCTCACCATGAGGCTAGACTTGCCCATCTGCCGGGGATTGAGGACATAGCAAAACTCGCCGCGCTTCAGAGCTTTATAGAGATAGCGGTCTGTGGAGCGCACGACATAGGTCGGTGCATCCATAGGCAGGCTGCCGCCGACTTGATAGTCAAAGGTAGCCGGTTGCTCGGCACTTCTGAGCAGCTCGTTTTCAAATATGAGTTCCGCTTGGGTAGCTTTTAGGACTTCTAGGGTTTGTGAGAGTTCTTGAGTTCGTTCTGAGACTTTTTGTTCTAGCGTTTCGTAGAGACGAGCGTTTTCGATAGAGATGGCTGCCTGGGTAGAGAGGATGTTTAATAATTCGATGCGATCGCTCGTAAAAGCATCTGTAGCGAGATTATTTTCCAAATACAAAATGCCACTCAGTTTGCCCTGATTAATCAGAGGCATGCAGAGAATCGATTTTGGCTGTATAGCCTTAATATAAGGGTCATTGGTAAATTGCCCTTCATAAGCATCATTGCTTAAAATTACTGTCTCTTGCGTGCGACCAACATAGTTGATGATGCCCACAGGTAGGAGAGGAAGCTGGGTAGAGCTATCTATAGCCTCTATCGGAACGGATTGAAGTATATCGACATCATCAAAATCAATTGCCCAGCCAGCTTCGATCGCCCAATTACCGTCATACTCTAAAATTAGAGAGCCTTTTTGAGCACCTCCGTTTTCAATTGCCGTTTTCATGAGTTTGGCAAGCAAACGCTCTAGGACAATTTCACCCGAAATCGTTTGTGATGCCTTCAGTACTGTAGCCAAGTCTAGTGCTTCGCTCGACCTGCTATTAGTTGTTGCAATAGTTGAAGAAGTTTTTCTGGTTTCCGATAATCTTGCTCCAAACCATTGAGGATATTTTTCCTCTAGATCCTCTACCTTACGGCTAGCTCCCCAAATCTGATAGCATTGGTGTGCCCTTTTTAGATAAAGCTGGGCAAAGTCCTCTTTGCCTTGAGCTAGCCAGAACTTAGCTGCAAGCTCATTAGCTATGGCTTCATTTTGAATAAATTCATTTTCTTTGGCAGATGCTATAGTCTGGTCGTATAACCTCATTGCCTGATACAATTCTCCAGAAATCCGGCACATCTCTGCGGCGACTAAAAGATATTTATGCAAAAAGTTTTCTGGGCAGTTATCTGCCCACTCTTGCATACGCCGTTGATTAGCTTCAAGCTGCTGCCAATACCTTTCTTGTTCTTCCGGTGAAGCTTGATGATAGAGGGCAATGAGTGTCAGTGAATAGTAAAAATTATGTTTGGCAATTGAGATTGTTCCTGGGATGTAATTAAATAGGCTTTCCGCTTGCTTTAGATGACTTAATGGTATTGGTTGACCGTAAAGATAGAGAACTTGAGCCTTAAAGATATAATATAAGCAAACTGCTGCAAGAGTGTTCTCTTCCTGACAGTTTTTTAGAAAGCTAGATTCATTTAATTCTTCTACGTCAAAACAGAATTTATCTTGGGTAAAACCTATGAGATTTTTAATGAGAATTTCACTTGCGAATATACAGTTGATTGCCCAGTGATTTTTTGTCTCTTGGCTAAACGACAAGCAACGGGAAACTTCTTTTAGAATAAAATTCAGATTTTTTCCTTGATAGAGTAGATTGTACAAATTGTAAGTCATGGTATACCCGACAGCTTGCAGGTTGCCAGCTTGCAATCCTGCGTCAACTGCTTCTGTATTGACTCTTTCAGAGAGTTTGATATGGCCTAACCAAGGCATTGTCATATTTCCATGAAGCTCGCAGGCCACACTCTTTGAAGCCAAGTTCTTATATTTATCAGACAACCTTACACTGAGAGAGCCATATTCATATCCTGAACGATAGTCACGCAATACATATGAACTGATTGCCCCAAAGAAACTATAGCCTACTGGAGACATTTCGGTGTGGCCGTATTTGATATTCAGATTAACTATCTTAGTTCCGACAAGATGCATCAGTACTGGGTTTAAGGCCCAGGCGGCAGGGAAGATATGAGTCAATAACTTTAAAGCGGCCCTTTTCTCTGGTACTTCCATTTCAGCGCTGTTGTATAGCGAACTTATGTTGCAGTCTCGCAAATTTCTGTGATACTCTGCGATCTCTGCTTTGAAAGCTGCTGGAAAGTTCTCTACTGGTAGATCGACTCCCAGCGACTTTAGCGCAATTCGACCTGACTTAATTGCCTCATTGTATTGTCCTAACACAGTATGGTGAACAATTCGTAGGGAATGTAATTCTGTGCGTTCAAGAATTAATTTCACTCGCTTAAGTGACATTTCAATCAAGCATTGAGACTGCTCAAAATCACCATTGAGATACTCAACCTCTGCTAGTTGCTTGTAGAGGTCGAGCGCCATCTCGTAATCCTCTTGCCAAATATTCCCTGGAAATTCTGCCTCGGCTAGAATGAGGTAGTTTCTAGAAGCTGCGTATGCCACAGCCTCTTTGGCCTTTTTACCAGCCTGCAAATTTAATTTTGCTAGCTTCAGCTTTTCGGCTTTGGTCTGAATGAATTCCCGTCCTTCATTAAGATGATCAACCAGAGCGAAGATTTTTTCCTCTAGCGCTTCTTCGCTTGTTTTAGCGAGCAGTAATCGACCAATTTGAAGATGAACAGATTTTTTTTTGCGGTCATCAATCAGTTCATAGGCTGCTTGTTGTACTCGGTCATGCTGAAACTTATAATCTTGAATGACTAATTCTGACTCAATCGGTGTTTTCGAAGTTGTTTCCAGTTCTGAAATAGGCTGAATTGATCCTAATTGGATGGCTGGCAAAAGATCTCTAAAGGTTTCAGAAGCCGGTTTTTGACAAATGGTTGAAAGTGTACCAAGATCGAAGCTATTCCCGATACAAGCAGCTAGACGGGTGGCTTTTTGAGCTGTATCAGGGAGTTTTCTTAAATTTTCAAACATCAGAGATACTACATTCTCCGTGATGTCTAGAGCCTTAATCTGCGCAATATCCCATTTCCAGCATTTCTGCTGTCGATCGAAAGTCAGAAGATTTTCTTGATAAATTGTTTTTAGAAATTCATTAATAAAAAAAGGATTTCCTCTGGTCTTTTGAAAAACTAACGCTGTTAAAGAATCAACGGTTTCTGGATCACTGTGGAGAGTATCTGCAATCAACTGAGCAATTTCCCTGGGCTTCAGGGGGTTGAGGACCACTGTGTTAACGATCGCTCCCTGCTCTTTCAGATGTTCGATACTTAGCATGGTGAGATGATTGGGGTCAACTTCATTGTCGCGATAGGCCCCCAGCAAGAGCAGATACCCCATATGATTTTGGGTAAATATCAACTCAATTAGCTTCAGGCTGGCAGAGTCAGCCCATTGCAGGTCGTCTAAGAAGAGAACCAGAGGATGAGTTCGTTGACAAAAGACTCCAATAAATTTCAGAAATATTGCATTAAAGCGATTTTGTGACTCCGTTGGTTCCAGCAGCTGTACCGAAGGTTGAGGACCGATAATCTGCTCAATTTCAGGAAGAAAATCAATCATTACCTGACCATTAACACCAAAAGCAGCGAGAAGTTTTTCGCACCATTGAGCCAGTTGAGCTTTGCTTTCGGTCAGTAATTGTCTTATCAGAACTTGAAATGCAGAAACAATCGCAGAATATGGCACATTTCGCTGGAACTGATCAAATTTTCCAGAAATAAAGTAGCCACGCTGTTGCGTAACAGGTTTATAAAGTTCTCGAACGAGTACGGATTTACCAATGCCAGAGTAGCCACTAACGAGCATCATTTCAATGCGCTTCGGGTTGCCTTCAACAACCTGTCTAAATGTTGAGTATAAGGTTTTTACCTGTGCCTCCCGTCCGTAAAGTTTTTGCGGAACTTTTAATCGACCAGAAACATCGTAACGCGCGAGCGGAAACTCTGAAATCTGCTCAACTTGTCGTAACTGTTTTAGACATTCCTCTAAATCTGCTTTTATTCCTGAGGCACTCTGATATCTTTCCTCAGCCGTTTTAGATAGCAATTTCATGACAATGTCGGAAACAGCTCGCGGAATTTCTGAATTAATTTCGTGAGGCGGTACGGGTTGTTTGGCAATGTGGGAGTGAACTAGTTCCAGAGCGTCGTGAGTTTCAAACGGTAGCCTCTGAGTGAGGAACTGGTAAAAAGTGACACCTAGAGAGTAGAAATCAGTGCTGTAATCAAGCGCTCGATTCATTCGGCCAGTTTGTTCTGGCGACATATAGGCTAGCGTTCCTTCCAGAACACCCGGATTTTTAATTGTCGGATTTTCTCGTGTAAAAGTGGTTGAGATACCAAAGTCAATAATTCTGAGCTGCTGAGTTTCTGGATTATAGGCAATGTTAGAAGGATTAATATCTTTATGAATAACATTTGCGCCATGAATGTCGCTGAGCGTCTCGGTAATTTGAATGGCAATGGAGATAAATTCTGAGAGTGAGAACTTTCTAGTGCCCATCAAAATTTCTAACGATACGCCCCCAAAATCTTCTAAAACTATGGCGAGTGTGTTTTCATAGGGTAGTAAATCGTAGGCTTTGATCGCGCCATCGGTCTTTAAAGAGCGGGTGATTTCATATTCCTGCTTGTATCGAGTCAATTCTAAAGGGGTTGGGTAATCTTCTTTGAGAATTTTGAGGATGACGGGTTGAGCGCTTGAGTTAGAGACAGCCCGATAAACTATAGAATTAGCGCTTTCGTAAATCTTGGTGATGAATTCATAGTCGGCAATGGTGCTCATCTCTAAGTTTCCTCTCAAGCAAAACTCACCTATCATTCTAATCCATAGAAACGAGCGGGGTTATCCCAAAGAATCTTCTGCACGGTGTTCTTGGAGAGCTGTTTCTCTAAGGCTACGACTGCTGAAACAACATCTGGATCATGATCCATGTGAGGATAATCAGAGCCAAAAATTAGATTCTCTACGCCGATGAACTCGATAAGCTGAGATAAATAGGGCTCAGAGGGCTCAATCGCAATAAAACACTGGCGGCGGATATATTCAGACGGCTTCATTTTTATAGTGTCTGCGATTTCCCAGTAAAGATCTTCATACTCGCGATCGAGCCGCCATAGCCAGTATGGAAGCCAGCCGCAGCCAGCCTCTAGCAGTCCAATTCTGAGCTTAGGATGCCGTTCTAAAACACCGCCTTCAATCAATGCCAATACCGCCATCATTTGCTCCATCGGATGAGAACAAGCATGTAGCGCAAAGCGAGTATTGAAGCGATCGGCTCCCGCCGTGGGCAGGCGACTGTGGGTTCCTTCGTGAATACTGACGGCAATGTCTAATTCTTCACACCTCAGCCAAAATGGCTCATAGACAGAGTCGCTGAGCAATCGACCCTTGACAGGATTCGGA
>JBCDDJ010000160.1:0-13223 GCA_039180385.1 Cyanobacteria bacterium P01_G01_bin.38
ACCCGATTACCCGAGGTTCTAAACAAGGCCCCGATTATCCCCACCGCTAACCCCAGCAGCGTCGCTAGGGCCGACAGTCGTAGGGTAAGCCACACACCAGTGAGCAAGAGATCCCAATTATCCCAAATGACTTGAAACTGAAAGCGGTAGGTCATTTGCCTCACCATCTCACCCTCTCACCCTCTCACCTCCTCGCCTTCCCAGAAAACCGTTCACTATTTAGCCGCCCAGAGCATACCCAACCCACTGATTTGTTTAATCCACATTGATAGCTATCCTATCGGCAGGTGCTCTAAAATCAGGGCATATGTGGGATTTCTTAAGAATACAGATGCTGAACCTGCTGGTCGCTACCGATTTAGATGCAACATTACTCGATCACCAAACTTACAGTTACACAGCCGCCCTGCCCGCCATCAAACTGCTCAAGGCCCACGGTTGCCCAATTATTTTCAACTCTAGCAAAACCGAAGCGGAGCAGACCCGGCTGAGGGAGAGGCTTGAGATTCAAGATCCGTTCATCGTCGAGAATGGGGCAGCGGTAGTGATCCCCCCCGGTCAGCTTGACCATCCCGCCACGGCCCCCAGGGCGAACCTCAAAGTATTTGGGCCACCCCACTCTGAGCTGATTGCCCAAATCAATCGTTTGCGACAGCAATATGGATATCGTTTTCAAGGATTTGCTGACCTGAGTGCAACGGAAATTGCCGAGATGACCGGCTTACCTTTAGCTGGGGCCACCGCCGCTAAGCAACGCTCTGGCTCAGAACCCTTACGCTGGGATGATAGTGAAACAGCATATCAAACTTTTGTTGCGGCCCTCACAGACGCGGGGCTACAAACCACCCAAGGGGGACGATTTCGCCATGTGATGGCAAAAACAGACAAAGGTATGGCCCTCACCTGGCTAGTGGAGCGCTATAAAGCCCTCTCTCCCCAGGTTGACTGGACAGTTGTTGCCCTGGGGGACAGCCCCAACGATTTGTCGATGTTGCAAGTTGCCGACATCGGTGTCCTGATCCCCAATCCTCATCGAGCCAGGTTTGAGACACCTGGCGTATCAAATCTTATTACCCCAGCTCAAACAGGCCCAGGCGGTTGGGCAGAGGCGATTACAGCGATTGTGAAAGATCTCCTGGTTAGAACATAAATCAGGTTCAAAATCTGTGTCTTACGTATCACTGTGAAGCCATTAAGACACGCTATCCTCGGCTGTGTATCTTTAGGAGAACCATGGCCGATCTCTTTCAGCACGGTGCGATCGCAACCCTACACAACTTGACCGATCGCCCCATCGAAGACTTAGAAGCAGACCTGCTTAAATTTTCCAAACACCGACGCCTGGGGCTGATGCTCCCGACCCTGTTTTCAGAGCTTGAGTCCGATGCGCTCAAGCATATTGTTGAGGAATTGCAGAAAGTCCCCTATCTGTCAGAAATTGTCATTGGACTAGACTGTGCCGATCAAGAACAGTGGCGCTATGCCCACCACTACTTTTCAAAACTGCCCCAGCACCATCGCATTCTCTGGAACGATGGCCCTCGCCTCCAGGCCCTTGACAAGGAGCTTGCGGTTCAAAACCTGGCCCCCCAGGCTCGGGGCAAAGGCCGCAATGTTTGGTACTGTCTTGGCTATATGATGGCCTCTCAGCGATGCGATGCGATCGCGCTGCACGACTGCGATATCACCACCTACGATCGCAGCCTGCTGGCCCGGCTGCTGTATCCTGTTGCCAACCCCCAATTTGACTATCGATTTTGCAAAGGCTACTACGCCCGCGTCAGTGAAAATCAGCTCAAAGGTCGGGTGACGCGATTGTTGGTCACACCGCTGCTGCGAGCCTTGAAGCTCACCCTCGGCCCCACCGAATACCTCGACTTTCTCGACAGTTTTCGGTATGCCCTCTCGGGAGAGTTTTCCCTGGTCACCCATATTATCCCCGGTCTACGCATCCCCAGTGACTGGGGGTTAGAAATTGGCATCCTCTCCGAAATTCAGCGCAACCATGCCCACCACCGGGTCTGCCAAACCGAAATCCTGAACATTTACGATCACAAGCATAAGGATCTGTCTGAGCGCGATCGAGAATCCGGGCTCTCTAAAATGAGTATTGACATTACCAAAGCCCTCTTCCGAAAGCTCGCCGTCCATGGCCATGTCCTTACAAAAGAGACTTTTCGGACTCTCAAAGCCACCTACTATCGCACCGCCCTGGACCTAGTCGCAGCCTACCAAAACGACGCCATTGTCAACGCCCTAAACTTCGACCGCCATGCCGAAGAACGCGCCGTCGAAGTCTTTGCTGAATGCATCATGGATGCTGGCGAGGTCTACATGTCAAACCCGAAGGAAACCCCGTTTATTCACTGTTGGGAGAGAATTCAAAGTGCTTTCCCAGACTTTTTAACCCGATTTACCAAAGCGGTGGAGCTAGACAATATGGAAACCGATCTGTGATTGAGCGCTCTGCCCCAGGTCCTAGGACCTGGGGCAGAGCGTAACCATCTAAAAAGATCTACTTATAATTCAGATCCTCAGCCTTGTTGAAGCTAGCAAAGTCAAGGACCAGGAGGGAGCCGAGGGTGATAAAGACAGCGACCAGCATAGGCAAGACTCATAAGGACTTTTCCAATCATGGCAAAGAATTTTTCACCTGCGTAGATATTGATACGTTTCTTAGAAACTCAACCTAAACGGAAATATTCTGAAAGCAGGAAAAATCAATCCTCCCTTCCCTTATTCGTGATCCAGGCCGATTGATAGGGAGGGAGCACAAATTCTGGCGTGCCTTCTACAATCACAGTGCCGCTGATCAGGTCAAACCAGGGGTCAGTGCCAATTAAGTTAATCTCTCTGAGCATCAGCGTCTGGGCACGGGGCGTCAAGTTATGAATTGAGAAAATACTCTGACCACGGTCTATACTTTGTCGCCAAAATGCAAACAACGCGGGTTGCAGGTGCAGCGTATACTGGGTCGCATTGGGGTGAAACGCTGGCTGCTGACGCCGCAGTTTGATCAGTCGCGAGAGTTCTTGAAACACAATCGCTTGGGCTGAGTCTGGGGTTTTTAGCTGTGTTAGCAGTTCACCATAATCCCAGCGATGACGATTAATAGAGCGATTTCGCCCCGTGCGCCGTACGGCCTCGTGATCGTTTGAGGTGGCGAGCAAGCTGTGGATATAAAACGCCGGAATCCCTTCCAGGGACATCATAATGGTTTGGGAGCAAATAAACCGGGGGATTTGCCACTCGTCTTCCCCTTGGGCCGTACCTTTCATCGCATCGAACAAGGAGATGTTAACCTCATATGGGCTTTCAGAGCCGTCGGCCTTGGCCCGCATGCTGATCTCTCCGCCAAACGCTCGCATACACCGTAAAAAGGTGTCGTATTCGTCAGGGCCCAATAGCCCTTCGGTGGGGCGCATGCCAATGCCGTCGTGGGAGGCGGTAAAGTTAAAATAGGCACAGCCCAGCGGGGCAGGGGGCATACTCATCATCCAGGTTTTGAGGTGATCAGAGCGTTCTTGCAACAGCGCGTTGACCACCAGCGGCGGCAGGCTAAAGTTATAGATCAGGTGGGCCTCATTGCGATTGCCAAAGTAGCTGAGATTCTCACGATTGGGGACGTTGGTCTCGGTCACCAAGCTAGCCTCTGGCTTGACCAGGGCCACCACCTCGCGGACGAGTCTAATCAACGTGTGGGTCTCGCGCAGGTGAATGCAGGGGCTACCCAGGGTCTTCCAGAGATAGCCAATCGCATCTAGCCGCAAGAATTTGGTGCCGGTGTTGAGGTAGTGCAGAATAATGCGCAGAAACTCTAGCAGCACATCGGGGTTGGCAAAGTTGAGGTCAATCTGGTCGTGGCCAAAGGTCGCCCACACATGCTGGGTGCCCGCGGGGGTATCAACCGGGCACAGCAGCGGCGTACTCCGGGGTCGCACCACCTCAGAGACATCCGCTGTAGGATCAAGGGTAATGAAGTAGTCACAGCCGGGGGATTGACCCTGCTTAAATTGCTGAAACCACTCACTCTGACTAGAGACGTGGTTCATCACTAAATCTGTCATCAGGTCAAACTGCTCAGCAATTTGACCAATGTCGTCCCAATCCCCCAGATCAGGATTGACTTGTAGGTAGTCAATCACCGCAAACCCGTCGTCTGAGCTATAGGGAAAAAAGGGCAAAATGTGTACGCCAGACACCACATCTTGCAGATAATTGCTCAAAAAATCATGCAAGGTCGTGAGGGGATGCTTGGCTTGCTCCGTCTCCGCGATAGCCTCCAGGAGGCTATCGCCGTAGGTAATCATCAACACATCGGCTTGACTCCAGCGATCAAAGGGGTTGAGCTCGGCATTACTCACATGCGGGGATAGTAGCTCGTAAATGCGATCGCACAGTCCCTCTACATCTACCCCTAACGGTTCATAGACAGCCTTAACCAGGGGCTTAACTCGCGAGACAAAGCGTTCGGATTGATCAGCAGAGGCAACTGGTTGCATAGGGCGATTATTAAGTTGCATAGGGCGGTTCTTAATAAGATTGGTTTAGCACTTCAATTAGCAGTCCTTACCCTAACCGGAAATCTTCTATATATGCAAGAATGCTAGCTCATCGCTGAGAAACCTTGAAATTCGGTCTTTATACGTAAATTTGGCAAAGTGTTACATTTGCAACAATCTGTCCCCTAAGCGATGCCTAAGATATCTGAGATATTGGTTGAGCAGAGGGAACTTCTCTGTTCTAAAATCTTTATTAACGGCTTTAGTGGAGAGCGCAATATAATTGAGGTAGAAATCTTTTACTGACAGATAGCTCACGCTGGACGACATCCGGCGGCAGCAAGCAGGAGGTTAAGTTCTATGACCCATGATACAGATCAACCCCCTACCGATGCGAATAACCCGCCGGATGACTTTGAATTAGATGACTTTGAATTAGATGACTTTGAATCAAAGGATTCGGGGCAGTCAGAAGACTTTATGCCGTCTAGTGCTGAGGTAGCCAACCTATCCACCGAGGAGCTGACCGATCGAGATACCGGCTTCGGCAGAATTTTGCATCAACTGCGAGACGAATCAGCTGTAGGGCAAGCCCCGACCGGCGGCGACATTGATGTTAATCAATATCAGGCAAAAGTCAGCGGTGAGGAGGCCGTCGGCGGCACCGCACCGACCCCTGATCAAAATGTGGTCGAAGATTTAGCCGCCTCCGAAGGCATTGCCACCCCTGACGAGCATCCACTGCGGACACTGAGAATGATGCAAGCGCGCGACACCCGCCGGTGGGAGATGGATCCTGAGTCCTCTGAAGATTACAAAGATCATAGCCTTTGATTTTTTCTTTTTTCGTAAAGCCCTCACACTGTCCACGCTGCAATGGGCTTCTAGAGATGGTCGAGAGGCAATCCATTTGCGATCGCAGCCCCTATTTCACCCGCCTTTATGACCATGAGTTCTTTCCACCAAGCTTTGGTTCAAGTGCATTGCAAAAGCTGTTGAGGCTACTTAACAAAGCATTGTAATAGAGATCAGCAATGCATTGACTCTATCTTTTAGAATCCCAGGGTTAAGAGAAGGGAAACGGAGCTTTTAGCACACTGTGCAAACGTTGAGTGAGATGTTTTGGGTGGGCTTTAGTCAAAGATACTGAGTCACATTCTTGAAAATGACAGAATTGTGTGATGGCGTCTACAAATGCAGCAATGACTAAATCTTCATCAAAATTATGTTGCTCCAAATGGAGTGATTTGATCTCTAAATGGCTGATTTTTCGATGGGCTTTACAATCCATCCGCCCAATAAATTCATCGCGGTAAAGTAGTGGCAGGCAAAAATAGCCATACTGACGTTTTGCTGCGGGTAAATAACATTCTAACCGGTAGTCGTATTGAAACAGTGCTTTGAGTCGTTCTCGCTGAATGACACTATTGTCGAATGGCGAAAGAATCAACATACGGCTGTTCAACCGGGGAAGAGGACGTTCGAACGCACCCGTTTCCAATATAAAGACTTCGCCACTACTCACTTGTACTTGTTCTAAAGTGCGCTGCGCCAACCTTTCATTTACCAAAGCTTTTACAGCCTTGCGTAGTTCAGCATTTCGGCGCTGGTAGGTCAGCCCTTTGAGTGAAGCCAACCCATGGCAGCGCAACTGTTGATCGACAATATGCGCCGCAAATTCTTCCATGCTGGGCATTTGTGAATTTACGTGAGATGGCAGTACCCGCTCGGTCAGGTCATATGTTTTCTGGAAACCTTCGCGGGCGCTGACCATTAGGTCACCTTCCATATACAACTGTTCGAGTGCTTTTTTGGCAGGCTTCCAGTCCCACCAGCCTGCACGTTTTGTGGAGTTAGTTTCTATATCTCGAGATCGTATCGGGCCATCTAAACGTATGCGTACCAACAGTTCACCCATGAGCTTCTGATCACGGTTTCTATACCAATGGGTTTGGCCGCTTTTAATGGCGTGTTTGTGGGGTAAGGAGAAGCGAAAATCGGCGATGGGGAGAAAAGCTGCCGCGTGTGCCCAATACTCAAAAATGTCTCCATTGAGCAACATTTGATTTGTCATGGCTGGCTTAAACTTAGGCACTCTAGAGTAGAAAACATGATGGTGGGCTCGTTCCACCACCGATATGGTGTCGATCTGTACATAACCTAGGTGGTTAATCGCTTTACGTGCCCCCGCCAAACCACGTCCATAGGGCTGAGCCTGCAGCAAACCTTGTGCAGTTAGGGCAAGGCGGCGTAAACGTGCCTGCTCTTGTGGATGTTTAATTTCAATCATAGGCACTAAGTCCCTGTATCAGCAGAGCTATCATTGAATTCATCTCAATTCTATTGAACGTTCTCAATATAGAAACTAGTAAGCCAAAATATAAGTAGGCACCGATCGGTAACCTATAGACATAAGAGAAAAGCTGGCTCTTCCGGAACTGCCGTGGTTGACTTATTCAAAGCGTGCTGATGGCCAGCGCTGTTTGGAAAGGGGGGCTGATTGTGCTGGCTCTGGCGCAACAAACCGGGCTCAAGATTGGAACAGCCCTGATGAACGGTTTTTGTTCTCCTTTCCCCGACAGTTCTAGTCAGGCGATTTGGATGTCGAAGGTTGAGCCTGAGGTGCAGGGGCGGGTGTTTGCCACCCGATTTTTTCTGACCCAGTTGGCGACGCCGTTGGGGGCTGCGATCGCAGGTCCTTATCCGAGAGCAGCTGTCTTAGCAGTCTGCTTCCTGTACATGTTCTCGCTCGAACCTATACTGACGTACAATACTAAGTTGAAGGGGAGTAGCTGTCGGCCTCTAGCCAGACCCTCTGAATCAACATACTGGTGATGAGCCTGGTTCAGGGGATGATATAGCCACTAATCATAGTCATTAATCTATGCATTAGCGAATCTATACATTAGCGAGACCTTCACTAAGTTCACGTTTGACGTGGGCTTGGTGGAGTCTTGCTGCCTCATCAAGTTCGCGTCAGATACCGCTGCTATCTGAGGAATTTGAGAGGATGTTAACCGCGTTTACCGCCAGTTTGTTGCTGATCACAGTTTCTGAGCTAGGCGATAAGACCTTTTTTATCGCTGCCATTCTAGCTATGCGTCATCACCGTCGCTGGGTCTTTGCTGGGGCCGTTGCCGCTCTGGCGTTGATGACAGTTTTATCGGTGCTGATTGGCCAAGCGGCTATCTTGCTGCCCCAAGCCATGGTCAAATGGGCAGAGGTGGGATTATTTGTGTTCTTCGGAGTCAAGCTGCTAGGCCAAGCCAGCCAAATGTCTGCTACCGCCAAAGGGACTGAAGCAGAAGAGGCTGCTGAAACCGTGGCCAAGGCTGAACAAACCCTAGCTCAAAAGCATCAAAAAGAAACTCCCCTAGCAATCGTCACTGAGGCGTTTGGGCTAACCTTTGTCGCTGAGTGGGGCGATCGCACCCAAATTGCCACCATTGCGATGGCGGCAGCTCATTCTCCTGTAGGCGTCATATTGGGGGCTGTCTTGGGTCATGCCATCTGCGCGGCGATCGCAACTAACTGTGGTCGCTGGCTCTGCGGGCGGATCTCAGAGCGCACGCTCACCGCGTTGGGCGGCGGACTCTTTTTGCTATTTGCGGTAATAGCGCTAATCCCCGCTTAAACGTACAGCATCCTCAAGCGGCGGCGGGATATCGATGACGGCTTGAGGATCAGCGGCAGATAGTGAATATATATTGGTGAACATATTGGTGAACATGTATTAATGACAATGGCCTTCATTAATTTTTAGTATACTAAAGCTTGTCCGCTAGGTAAAACCTAGAAATAACCCCTTCTAATCTATCGGTTTGCTTGTTTGAACGGTGTCAAAACGCGTATCATTGACAGGAATATTTCTTATCAAGTAGAGGATGCCTTTCCAGTGCCAGCGAGAACTGTTCAGCGGTCACATATTCAAGCTAAAACACTGCTGGCAGCGGGTATCGTTCTAGGTTTGTTTTTGTTGCTAGGGTGTTTTGTCGCTAGCGTAGCCTTGGGGGTCGCTGATATTGGCCCAGGGGAAGTGTATCAGGCGCTAACGAGCCCAGACGGGTCCACCGGGCATTTGATTATTCGCACGGTGCGGGTGCCGCGCTCAATCACGGCGCTATTGGTGGGGGCAGCGGTGGCGGTCGCTGGGGCGATTATGCAGGGTCTGACGCGAAATCCTCTGGCCGATCCGGGCATTTTGGGCATTAACGCTGGGGCTGCCCTGGCGGTGGTGATGGCTGTTTTTTTGCTCAATGCCGCTTCGCTAAGCGTGTACGCCGGATTTGCGCTGTTGGGGGCAGCGGTGGCGGCGGTGACCGTGTACGGGCTAGGGTCGCTAGGGCAGGGTGGGCTAACGCCGCTGAATCTGACCATTGCTGGAGCCGCCTTAACGGCGCTGGTGTCGTCATTAACAACAGGCATTCTAATTCTCAGCCAACGTACCTTAGAAGAGATTCGCTTTTGGCTGGCTGGGTCAGTGGCTGGTCGCGATATCGACCTGGTGATGCAGGTGCTGCCCTACCTCGCGGTCGGGCTGGCACTGGGGCTGGCGATGGGGAAACAGCTTACCACTCTGAGTCTGGGAGAATCAGTCGCTCAAGGGCTGGGGCAAAAGACCCTTTGGGTCAAAGGGGCCGCAGCCTTGAGCGTGGTGCTATTGGCCGGTGGGTCAGTTGCGATCGCAGGCCCTATCGGCTTCGTTGGGCTGATTGTCCCCCACGTCGTGCGCGTTTGGACGGGGGCTGACTACCGCTGGATTTTGCCCTATTCAGCCCTGGTGGGGGCCATTTTGTTATTACTGGCTGATATTGGTGCGAGACTGATCATTCAACCCCAGGAGCTGCCAGTGGGGATCGTCATGCCGCTTTTGGGCGCACCGTTCTTTATTTACCTGACCCGCTCTAAGGTGGGGCGCTGAGATGCCTTCTACAAAATCTGCTATCAAAAACACAAGTCGATCTCAAGGGTGGGTATTGCGCACACAGTGGCTGTCGTTGCGGTTAGATCGGCGCGTGCCGAAGGTGTTGCTAGGGTTAATGCTGATAACTCTGGTGGCAATGGTGTGGAGCATCGGGCAAGGAGAGTATCCAGTGCCACCGCTGGATGTGATTCGAACCGTTTTGGGGCTGCCGACAGATAACCCAGACTATGGGTTTATTGTGAATACGCTGCGGTTGCCGAGAACTCTGGTGGCTTGGGGAGTTGGGGTGGCGCTTGCGATCGCAGGCACCCTCACCCAGTGCATCGCCCGCAATCCGCTGGCGGCTCCTGAGATTATTGGCGTCAACGCTGGGGCAGCCCTGGCCGCGGTCAGTTTAATTGTCGTGTTTCCATCAGGCCCCATCGCTGTCTTACCCTTTGCAGCTTTCGGCGGTGCATTGACAACAGCCTTGCTGATTTATCTCCTCGCTTGGCAAGGGGGTAGCTCTCCCTTGCGGCTGATTTTAGTGGGCGTAGGCTTTAGCCTGATTGCCGCTGCTCTCACCGAACTAATGATTACCTTTGGCAACATTTACGATGTCAGTCAAGCCTTAGTCTGGTTAGCTGGTAGCGTCTACGGGCGCAGCTGGGCACAGGTCTTAGCGTTTACACCCTGGTTGATGGTTTTTGGTGGCTTGTCGCTGCTCTTCAGCCGCGAACTGAATGCCCTACAGATGGGGGATGATATCGCTCGCAGTCTGGGAAGTCGCTTGGAATGGCAGCGAGGCTGGCTGTTGTTAAGCAGTGTGGGTCTGGCTGGCGCAGCCGTTGCTACAGCAGGCAGCATTGGCTTTGTTGGACTAATGGCCCCTCACATCGCGCGGCAGCTGGTTGGCCCATCTTATCAGGGGTTACTGCCAACTGCTGCCTTGACAGGCGGTATGGTAGTTGTTGTAGCAGATCTGCTCGGTCGGCTGCTGTTTGCGCCGATTGAGTTACCCTGCGGTATTATCACTGCCATTATCGGCGCACCCTACTTTTTATATTTGCTAATGCGCACCCGACGGTGAATATTATGTCCTCGAAAATGATGTCTTCGTTCACGGCGCTTGATGTTGCTTCTTCAGCAGCCTTAACTACCCGTAAGTTGACCTTGGCCTATGACAACAAGCCAGTGATTGATGAACTTGATCTGGCTATTCCTGCTGGCAAAATCACTGTGCTAGTCGGACCAAACGGCTGTGGTAAGTCGACGCTGCTCAAAGGGTTGGGGCGACTGCTCAAGCCTAAGAATGGGGTGGTGTATCTAGACAGCGCGTCGATTTTTAAGCTACCAACTAAAGCCGTGGCAAAACAACTTGGACTGTTGCCTCAAGGCCCTACAGCGCCCGAAGGACTAACGGTTCGTGAGCTCGTTGCCCAAGGGCGTTATCCCTATCAGGGCTGGCTCCAACAGTGGAGTGCAGAAGATGAGAAACAGGTTGAATCGGCCCTGGCAATTACTGAGCTCCAAGATCTGGCAGAGCGCCCCATTGACAGTCTCTCAGGCGGGCAGCGACAGCGAGCCTGGATTGCTATGACCCTGGCTCAAAACACCCAGATTTTACTGTTGGATGAACCGACCACCTTTCTCGATTTGGCTCACCAGATAGAAGTGTTGGATCTGCTTTACGATCTCAACCAGCGCGAAGGCCGCACCATCGTCATGGTACTGCATGAACTCAACCAGGCTTGCCGATATGGAGATTATCTAATCGCTATGAAAACAGGCCGAGTGTATGCCCGAGGTCAGCCCCATCAGGTGATGACTGAAGCGCTTGTTCAATCAGTTTTTGGGTTAGACTGTCGCATCATCAATGATCCCGTTGCAGGGACACCTCTATGCATACCCATTGGCCGTAAGGGGCAACGAAGGTGACCGTAAATGTCGAGTGACATGGGCAAAGCCAACTATACCAGAAGCTGGCACGCTGCTCCCATATCCAGTCCTCAACTATGAGTTTTTCCCGTGGGGTACACTACAGGTCTGGATGTGACCAAGGTTTAAAGTATGAATTTGAGCTATCGTTGTGGTGTGAAGATTCCCTGTGTTCGATAACGATGTCACCACTCACAGACGCGCTCGTTAAATATAAAACGCTGCCCCCGTGGACAGAAACAACTCTGCCAGAGACGTTTCAAACCAAGCACAGTACCCAATCAGGCACCTGGGCCAAAATTATTGTCCAAACAGGCAGCTTACAATACGATGCGTTGAACGAAGCAGGGGACACCCTGTCTACAAGCATTATTACCCCGCAACACACCGACTTTTTTGTTCAACCAGGCGCTTGGCATAAAGTAACGCCCCTAGGCTCATTGTCCTGTTTCGTAGAATTTTATTGTCGCCCTGAAGACTATTATCAAAAAAAATATCATTTTGCCGCTCCTCATCGCGACGTTCGAGTCTTAATCCAAGGGCCTTTGTCAGATCATAAAAAACTGAACATCTTAGACCTAGGCTGTGGAAAAGGCCGAAACGCAACTTATTTACATGCCAAAGGTCATCGGGTGACAGCGTTGGATAAAAATGCCGACTCTATTAGTCGTCTGCAATCGGTGATTCAACAAGAAAATGCTGAGGATATGTTTGAATCACATGTATATGACATTGAAACAGCCACCCTGAGTGACAACTATGATCTGACTATCTCCACCGTTGTGTTCCAGTTTTTAAGGCCAGATACTCTGCCCCGGGTAGTTGAGAACATGCAAGCCCAAACCAAACCCCATGGCTACCATTTTATCATTGTCCCTGTGTCCTCGCCAGAGTTGCCTTGCCCTATAGACTTTCCATCTACCTTTGCTCCCCAGGCATTACCTAACCATTACGCCCATTGGCAGATCTGTAAATACCATGAGCAACTAGGGACGTTTCATCGCAAAGACAGCAGCGGCAAGCCCATTGAAGCAATGTTTGCGACTCTCCTAGCTCAGAAAAGTGCTCAAATACTGTAATTTTGGCGCTCTCTTAGGGCTGTCCTAATTTTGGGGTCACTACAGGTCAAAGATATCGACAAAGGCGGTGTTATAGGACAGCTCTATTTTATCCACGAAATCTTTGAAGTGGCTGGCTAATCAAGGGTCTGTCGACAGGGAAATTCTCTCCTAACTAACTTCTTGCAACACAGCCCGCGTTTTCGCTTCAGATGAGTAGTCTGTATCAGTTTACTGAGCAAGCCACTCGAAAGCCAGTACCACTGTATCTGTAGTGAGGTATTGTCTCACTACGATAGGCTGAACAACAGTTGTATGAGTAATAGTCGTACGACCCACCTCTGATGACGACTAGCTCAGGTGCCTCGCTATGAAGCCAAGCACTACCGTCAGTCGGCGCGTTGGTGTAGTCCCATCGCCACGTATCTTGGCACAGTTCGTACACGTTGCCGTGCATGTCGTAGAGACCAAAATCATTAGGATAAAAGCTACCTGTTGTAGTCGTTTCAAGCTTGAGTTGCGCCTCATTCTCTATATCCCAGTAGTTTGCCAGTCGCAGGCAGATCTTATCACCAAAACTATAGTGAGTGGCTGTCCCAGCGCGACAGGCATATTCCCACTCAGCCTCACTCGGTAGACGGTACTCTCTACCGGTCAGCAGCGACAGTCGAGCACAGAACTCGTTTGCATCCAACCAGGAGACGTTCTCTACCGGTAGGTCTTCTCCCTGATGCGCTGATAGGTTGTGCTGCATAACAGCTTTCCACTGGCGCTGAGTGATCTCATACTTGCCGAGATGAAAAGCAGGAACTGTAACTGAGT
>JBCDDJ010000161.1:0-13158 GCA_039180385.1 Cyanobacteria bacterium P01_G01_bin.38
AATCACCGGCGCAGCCCCAGCATCTTGGAGCGCAGCCCCTAAATCCGCTTCTTCGTCAAAGGACTCTTTGAGGTCCTCACCCCCGAGATCTAAATCCTCAAGATCAGCATTGACATCGACGGCTTGCTCAAAATCACGCTGTTTTTCCTTGGCGACCTGCTCGTCCAGGTAGGTGGACATTGTCCGCTGATAGTCTTCAATAGTGATGACCATCCGCCGCAGCTTCAATCCACGGGGCCTAAAAATTCGGTTGAGGTCATCCTGGGCTTCGAGGTTTTCAGGATCCACCATCGCGACCAAGACCGCTTTTGTATCCCCGTCCTCTGACTGGGACAGGGGCAACAAGCGGTGACGGCGGCAAATATCAACGGAGATCAGGCTGTCAATTAGCTGACCCACCTTGGTATCGGAAATGTTGTCAACTTCCGGATCGAGGGATTCTACGCCGTATAAAATTTTTAGTTCAAAGAGCTGCTGCTTTTTATACTGCCTGAGCAACTCCGGCGACAGCTGCTGCCCCGTAATCGACTCTAATACATCCGTCAGTGAGCGTCCGGTCTTGCGGCTTTCGACCAGGGCTTGCTGCATTTGATCTGTATCGACGTAGCCAGCCTGGACCAGCTTATTGCTAAATGGGGAAAACCCTCTTTGGAGTACAAGCGCTTTCCGAGAAGAAGAATTGGTCATAGCCGATTCAGAAAATCCTTACAGCAGTTTGCCCAGGGTCAGCTTGAGAGTTGACAGCTTTTGAGCTCAAGTTTCTAAACTCAAAATGGCCTGGGGGCGTCGAACGATACAGTCAATATAGCCGAGTTAACTGAAATAGCACGGGGAAGTGCGGTATTCCTCAGATGATAGCCTGCTCATCCTAAAATTAAGCTAACTTTAATCATATCCTGTGCGATCTCGCATCCATAGCCTACCCACTTTTGCAAGGACTGCCGCCAAAATTTATTGGGTCAGCCTGGGGCCATCTGCCAAGACACTATCGGCAGATAGGCAACCCATCGCTAGAATAGATTGCGGCTGAGATACATTAACTGAAATATATTAGATTGTTGTAGGTCCGTATTTATATTAATCGGCAAACGCATAGAGGTTAGAGAATGGAAGAGGATATCAACCCTGCTGAAAATATCCAAAGTGGCGACCCCGAACCGACGGATAGGGTAGAGGAGCTAAAAGCAGAAGACGCGTCCGTCGAAATTGACTTTGAGAGCGATTTTCAGACGCCTGAAGAAGAGGACGCAGGGGCTGAGACAGAGTCGTCCACTGTCGATGCAAGTGTGGTAGCCGACTTAGAGCAGCAGATTACCGCCCTCAAGTCACAGGTCGAGGAGCGCACCAATCAGTTTTTGCGAATCAACGCTGACTTTGAAAATTTCCGCAATCGCACTGAGCGAGAAAAGGCAGAGTCGGAGAATTTGATTAAGTGCAATACCTTAAACAGTCTGTTAGAAGTCATTGATAACTTTGAACGGGCCCGCGCACACATCAAGCCCCAGACCGATGGAGAAATGGCGATTCATAAAAGCTACCAGGGGGTTTATAAGCAACTCGTTGAAGGTTTCAAAAAGCTTGGGGTTTCGCCAATGCGGTCCGAAGGGCAAGCCTTTGACCCCAATCTACACGAGGCGGTTTTACGTGAACCCACTGATGCTTATGAAGAAGGCACTGTTATCGAAGAGTTGGTCAGAGGGTATCTTTTAGGTGAACGGGTTTTGCGACATGCCATGGTCAAAGTGGCCGCCCCCCCGGAAAACGCCAGCGACGCTTCTGACGGTGAAGACGCCTCCTAGCAAATCACCTCGGTTGAGCTGAGGGGCTTATGTTTACGGTTACGTTTACTGAGGCCTCAGCTCGATTAAAGTTTTCTTGAAGTGTAGAGGTTTGTCCTGACGAGCGGTCGATCGGTGCCGTAGTCTAGGGCAAACTTTTAGACTTTTTGAAATCTATTAGAGTGAGTGTCTAGAGGTCTGCCAACCCAGGCCTGTCGCAGATCATCGCCCCCCGTGAATGGCAAAGTCAAATTGCAAGGTCAGCAGTGTTAAGCGCTTTTAGGATTAGTTAGGTTATGGGAAAAGTTATCGGCATTGACTTAGGCACCACCAACAGCTGCGTTGCAGTCCTTGAAGGGGGGAAGCCGATGGTGATTACCAGTACCGAGGGAGGTCGCACAACCCCCAGTATTGTGGGGTTTGCCAAGAATGGAGAACGCCTGGTTGGTCAGCTCGCCAAGCGCCAAGGAGTGACTAATGCTGAAAACACAGTCTACAGCATTAAACGATTTATCGGTCGCCGTTGGGACGATACTGAATCTGAGCGGACGCGGGTTCCTTATAACTGTGTGCGTGGTAAGGACGATACGGTCGATGTGCTAATCCGGGGTAAGAGCTTTACGCCCCAGGAAGTTTCGGCCATGATCTTGCAAAAGCTCAAAAAAGACGCCGAAGCCTACCTGGGGGAAGAGGTCACCCAGGCGGTGATTACGGTACCAGCTTATTTTACTGATGCCCAGCGTCAGGCCACCAAAGATGCAGGCACCATCGCTGGCTTAGAGGTTTTACGCATCATCAACGAGCCGACTGCGGCCTCCCTCTCCTATGGCCTCGACAAGCAAGATCAAGATCAGCTTGTCTTGGTGTTTGACTTAGGTGGGGGCACATTTGATGTGTCTATTTTGCAGCTCGGGGATGGGGTCTTTGAAGTTAAAGCGACCTCAGGTAACAACCACCTGGGGGGCGATGACTTTGACAATTGCATCGTCACCTGGATGCTGTCCAGCTTTCGAGAGCAAGAAGGGTTAGATTTATCTCAAGACCGCATGGCCCTACAGCGGATTCGAGAAGCCGCAGAGAAAGCCAAAATCGAGCTGTCAACGATGATGACCACCTCGATTAATTTGCCATTTATTGCCGCAGATGAAACCGGACCTAAGCACCTGGAGACCGAGCTGACGCGATCGCAATTTGAGGATCTGGCCAAAACCATGGTTGAGGGCACCCTGGAGCCTGTGGCCCAGGCCCTCAAGGATGCGGAGCTATCGCCCAACGATATCGACCGGATCTTGCTGGTAGGCGGCTCTACACGCATTCCTGCGGTACAAAAGGCCATTACTGATTATTTTGGCGGCAAAACCCCCGATCGCTCTGTCAACCCAGATGAAGCCGTAGCACTGGGGGCCTCTATTCAAGCTGGGGTCCTTGGGGGCGAGGTCAAAGACCTCTTGCTGTTAGACGTGACGCCGCTATCCCTCGGGATTGAAACCCTGGGTGAAGTCTTTACCAAAGTGATTGAGCGAAACACCACCATCCCCACCAGCAAAGCGCAGGTATTTTCCACCGCAACGGACGGACAGACCTCGGTCGAAGTGCATGCCCTGCAGGGTGAGCGGGCCATGGCGCGGGATAACAAAAGCCTGGGTCGATTCGAGTTAACCGGGATTCCGCCCGCACCTCGAGGCGTCCCCCAAATTGAGGTGGCTTTCGAAATTGACGCTGACGGCATTTTGCAAGTAGCCGCTCGAGACAAGGGTACGGGGCGCGAGCAGAGCATTCGCATTACCAACACCGGAGGGCTTACCCCGGCTGAGGTCGAGCGCATGCGCGAAGAAGCCGACATGTTTGCGGACGAAGATGAACAGCGTAAAGTGATTGCCGATCTCAAAAATCGGGCCGATACACTGCTTTATAGCTACGAAGCCACTATGCGCGACAACGCCGACCTGATCGATGCGGCCAAGTCTGCCGAGGCCGCAGAAAATGCCCAGGTATTGCGGGCGGCGATGCAAGACAAAACCATTGAGGTGGACGAACTCCAGCAGGCCCTGGAGGATTTGCAACAAACCATCTTTGCGATTGGAGCCACCCTCTATCAGCAGGCCAACGAAGAAAACTACGATGTGTCGGAAGAGGCTTCTGTCGAAGATGTCTCTGAGACCGTTTCTAACCAGGATGTATCAGCTGAGATCGATCCGTTTAGCGGCATTGGGGAGGACTCAGCCCCTGCGGAAGCAGACGCGGCCACAGCTCCCACGGTCGATATGGGCTCGATGAACCAGCCCGAATTTGACCTGGATGCGACGCTCACGGCTGATTATGAAGCGATAGAATAAGCCAGTAGCCTGCAACCGAATGCTCTGGTACGGAAATCGCTAATCATTAGCGAGTCAAAATTGAGGCAGGGTTCCGTAGAATATGGTGTGTGCTGTTGCATACTGTTTGGATATTTCAGAAATCCACATAACTGTAATTCATTAGACTAGACGCTTTATGGCCCGTGATTATTACGAAGTCCTTGGTGTTTCACGCAGTGCTGACCAAGATGAGCTCAAACGTGCCTACAGGCGTCTAGCCCGTAAGTATCACCCGGATGTCAATAAGGATCCAGGGGCTGAAGATACTTTCAAAGAAATTAATCGAGCCTACGAAGTCCTCTCAGAACCTGAGGTACGGGCTCGCTATGATCGGTTTGGCGAGGCGGGCGTCGGCGGCGCTGCGGGGGCACCTGGGTTCCAAGACTTCTCCGACATGGGGGGCTTTGCGGACATTTTTGAAAGCTTTTTTAGCGGGTTTTCAGGGGGGGGCGGTCAGGGTCGCCGTCGGGGTCCAATGCGAGGGGACGACCTACGCCTCGATCTAAAGCTTGATTTTACAGAAGCGGTCTTTGGCGGCGAAAAAGAAATCAAAATCAGCCATCTAGAATCCTGTGTCACCTGCAAAGGGTCTGGGGCTAAACCCGGCACTCGGCCTCGGACCTGCTCAACCTGTAGTGGCTCAGGCCAGGTGCGTCGCGCTACCCGCACCCCGTTTGGTAGCTTTACCCAGGTGTCGGCGTGCCCCACCTGCAACGGCTCAGGAGAAGTCGTCGAAGACCGCTGCGAGGTCTGTGGGGGCAGTGGCCATAAGCAAGAAACTAAAAAGTTAAAAATCACAGTCCCGGCGGGTGTCGATAACGGTACACGCCTCAGGGTTTCAAATGAAGGCGATTCTGGTCAGCGCGGTGGCCCGGCAGGTGACCTCTATGTCTATCTATTTGTCAACGATCATTCAAAATTCAAGCGAGATGGCATCAACATCTTGTCAGGTCTAAAAATTAGCTATCTCCAGGCAATTTTGGGCTGTCAACTTAATGTGGATACGGTAGATGGGCCAATTGAAGTTCAAATTCCAGCAGGAACCCAGCCAGGGACCGTACTCACCCTCGAGAATCACGGTGTCCCTCGCTTGGGGAACCCTGTCAGTCGAGGGGATCACCTGCTCACCATTAATGTAGATATTCCGACTCGCCTGAAGACAGAGGAGCGTGAGCTGCTGGTTAAACTGGCCGAGATTCGCGGCGATGAAATAGGCAAGGGCGGGATTGAAGGCTTTTTGGGAGGGCTTTTTCGCGGCTAGCCTGGGGCTAATGTCAGCGCAAAAGTAGACACAACCATGGCAGACGCCAAGCTTGATCTCAGGGGAACACCCTGCCCGCTTAATTTTGTTAGAACCAAACTAAAGCTCAACCAAATGCGGCCCGGCGCACTCTTAGAGGTCTGGCTAGATGCGGGTGAACCGATGGAGCAGGTCCCCGATAGCCTGAAAATGGAGGGCTATGGCATTGAGCAAATTGAGCCCCGACCAGACGAATCGTTTGCTGTGTTTGTACGGCGTCCTGAGTAATCTCTGGTGAGTGAGGTAGTCCGCCACGGAGAGCACGATTCAGCACAAAGTTCGGCGGTGAGGCCGCTCTCAGCCTGGGGTGTGGTTACCGCTGGTCAGGCTAATTATTATTGGGTGCGTCTAGACACCGGAGAGTTCTCAACGCAACCTGGCTCAGCACAGCCCATTTTATGCACGCGACGGGCTCGCCTCAAAAAACTAGGCCAGCAGGTCTTGGTGGGCGATCGGGTCCAGGTCGAAGAGTTTGACTGGCAAGACCACCGGGGCGCGATCGCAGCCGTCGCCCCCCGCAAAACCGCCCTCGATCGTCCCCCGGTGGCAAACGTCGATCAGATTTTGCTGATGTTTGCCCTGGAGCAACCAACCCTTGACCCACTGCAGTTGAGCCGTTTTTTGGTCAAATCAGAATCCACCGGCATCCCCGTCAGCCTATGCCTGAACAAGCGCGATCTGCTCACAGACGCTGAGGTCTTAGACTGGCAGCGGCGGCTGCAAGCATGGGGCTATGAGCCTTTGATGACCAGTCTTATCAAGGCAGATCAGCTGGAGATGCGCCGACAGTTCCAAAACCGGATTACAGTAGTTGCTGGCCCCTCAGGGGTCGGTAAATCGAGCCTGATCAACTGCCTTATTCCCCAAGAGGATGTGCGCACCAGCGCAGTGTCTGGCAAGTTGGGGCGAGGTCGTCACACGACTCGACACGTTGAGCTATTCGAGCTGTCCGAGACCGGATTCATTGCCGACACCCCTGGTTTTAATCAGCCAGATATGACCTGTCCCCCCGAAGCGCTGGGGCACTGTTTTCCAGAAATTCGAACCCGGCTGACTGAAGGGCACTGCCAGTTTAGCAACTGTTTGCACCGGGATGAGCCGGGCTGCGCGGTCCGGGGCAGTTGGGAACGCTACGCGCATTATTTAGCCCTGCTAGAAGACGCTATCCAACACCAGCAGTCCCTGGGGCAGCGCCGAGATATGGAGACGGCTGAAAAGGTCAAGATTGGGGAAGCCGGTCAGGTCCAACACGAACCCAAACTCGAAGCTAAGAAATATCGCCGCGTCTCTCGCCGCAGCCGCAATCAAAATCTGCAAGAGCTGCGCTACGACCTATCAGACGTTGCCGATTTAGAGCGTTTGGATGATGAATTGTTCTAAACAAACCCTTTCGATGACCACCCGCGACGGGGTTCGCCTTGATGCGGATATATACGTGCCCGAGGCGGACGGCCCTTTTCCGGTACTGCTAATGCGACAGCCCTATGGACGTGCGATCGCATCCACCGTTGTCTACGCCCACCCCACCTGGTATGCCGCCCACGGCTATATCGTCGTGATTCAGGATGTGCGAGGGCGCGGCACCTCCGAGGGAACCTTCGACCTCTTTGCCCACGAAGTTGAAGACGGCTACGATAGCGTTGAATGGGCTGCCCAACTCCCTGGCAGCAATGGCCATGTCGGCATGTACGGCTTTTCTTATCAAGGCATGACCCAGCTCTATGCCGCCCAGGCCCAGCCAGACGCTCTCAAGGCCCTGGCCCCCGCGATGGTAGGCTACGACCTTTACCATGACTGGGCCTATGAAAACGGAGCGCTGCGGCTCCAGGCTGGATTGGGCTGGGCAATTCAGCTAGCGACAGAAACTGCTCGAATAAAAAAAGACGAAGCCGCCTTTCAAGCGCTTTACGCAGCTTCTCGTAACCTGCCGTTGAATGGTTCAACGCCTTCATATCCCAATGTTATTAAGCGATATGCCCCTGACTCTTTTTGGCATGATTGGCTGGCCCATCCTAGCAACGATGCCTATTGGCAATCACTTAAACCCAACTTGAGTGAGGTCGACTTACCGATGCTTCACGTCGGTGGCTGGTTTGACCCCTATCTGACGGGGAATCTGCGACTCTATCAAGAAATGATCACCCGTAGCTACTATCCTCAACACCTTTGGATTGGCCCCTGGAGCCACATTCCCTGGAGCCGCAAGGTAGGCTCGATCGATTTTGGGCCAGCTTCAGTCAACTCTATTGATCAGCTTCAGCTCCGCTGGTTTAACCATTTCCTCAAAGGGCAAGAAAATGATTTGTCGGGGGTGCCATCTGTACATCTTTTTGAAATGGGGACCAATCACTGGCGCAGCTTTGACACTTGGCCGCAATCCAAAACCTGGCCTCTTTACCTGGCCAGCAGTGGTCTGGCGGGTATACGAGAAGATGATGGCAGACTGGTAAACCCATCTCAATTGCCTGCCGAGCCCTCGCAGCTGTCTGATATTTTTGTCCACGATCCGTGGCGACCCGTACCCGCGCTGGGTGGGCACGCCAGCTTCCCGCCGGGGGCCTTTGATCGATCGCACATCGACGGTCGCAGTGACGTGTTGACTTACACTACGGAGCCATTAGAGGCCGACTTGTGTGTTTCGGGGGAGGTCAACGTTACGCTGCACTGCTATGCAGATACGACAAGCTATGACTTGTGTGCAGTACTGTCAGGAGGACAGCCAGACGGAGCTATTTACAACCTGACTCAGGGCTATTGTCGAGTCGAGCAACACCGAGACCCATCAAATAGCGTGCGGATTGCCCTGCAGCCAACCTGCTTTTGTCTGAAGGCGAGGCAAATCCTCAGGCTCAGTATCAGTGCAGCCTGTTTCCCAGCTTATCCAGTCAATCCGGGCTCGGGGACGCAATCTGGGGAAGCCCGTTTGATGGAGAATCAAATTATTACCATCACCGTGCACACTGGCGAAAATTCTTTCATCGAACTACCAGTTTTGGTTTAAGTGCGATCGCGTTATCACTCCCCCTCGCGTAAGGTAGGCATCAGACCAGCCTGTTTTCTGTCACTCTGCCAATGGCTTAATCATCTAGCTCAATGCCTTGAGCTTGGAGTTTTGCTTTGAGGGCCTTTAACTTAGCTTCTGCCTGGTCGGCTCGCTGGGCTTCCTGGTCAGCTCGCTGGGCTTCTTGGTCGGCTCGCTCCTTTAATTCATCGGGAATCAAGAGCTTTGTATCAGTTTCTAGCTCATAGAACTCGATGAGCGTGCCTGCTACTGCTAATCGTAGTCCTAGCACCTGACTGATGCTATCTGGGATGGGTTTGTAGCGATCGTCCTCTAGACGGTAGCCGCGCAACTGATCAGTAATCCATTCACCCTTGGGGTCAAACTGCCAGTATTCAAGGACTCCCATCGATTCATAAAGGTCATATTTGCTAATTTCGTCTTTTTGACGAGTCCCTTTTGAGGTCATTTCAAAAATGACGGCTGGCACCGAGCCCTCTTCCCAGATTTTGTAACTATCCCGTCCACCCGGTTCTACATCAAAAATCACCATGACATCAGGAGCTACCCTCATATTGAGTAATCCTTGGGCGTAGTACAGAAACTGATTACCTAGAACAGTTGCCTGTTGGCCTTTCAGATATTGACGCAAGACTTCCAGCGTGACCAGCAGAGCGTACAAATGATCAAAGGTCTCTGCCACGGGCGCGCCGTCTCCGGTGGGGTAGATAGTCTGAGATATTTGGGTATTAGGAACAGTCGCTGTCATGGCCTTATCCTGGTCTCATGTCTGGGTCCCGCTGTACTTAATTCTATCGGTTGGAATTATCTTCACACTTGTAAAACGCCCTTGGAGCTGGGAATCGCGTTCGTCCGACGAGGATCAATTTCAGTGGCCATGCGCATGGCCCGGGCAAAGGCTTTGAACGTAGCCTCAATAATGTGGTGAGAATTGATCCCATCGAGCTGTCGAATGTGCAACGTCATTAGACTTTGATTAACGACTGCGACAAAAAACTCCCTTACCAGCTGAGTATCGTAGGTGCCGACACGCTGGGTCGGGATCTCAAGCCCGTAGCCCAGGTGAGGACGCCCCGAAAAGTCAAGGGAGACCTGCACCAGCGCCTCATCCAACGGGGCCACAAAATGCCCAAAGCGGACAATCCCTTTGCGATCGCCCAAGGCTTTGTGCAGCGCCATCCCCAAGGTAATGCCCACGTCTTCGTTGGTGTGGTGGTCGTCAATTTCGAGATCGCCCTGGGCGCGCACATCCAGGTCAAATAGCCCATGGGAGGCAATCTGATGCAGCATGTGGTCCAAAAAAGGGATGCCGGTCTCCGCATTGCAGTTGCCTTGACCATCAATGCTGAGGGTAACTTGAACGTCGGTTTCTTTAGTGGTGCGGCTGACCGTGGCGGTGCGGACAGGAAAAGCGGAGGAGGTGACTGGGCGATCTTGGGTTTGCATGGTTTAGGAAAGGCGAAGGGCGAAAGGAAAAAGGCGAAAGGGGAAAAATACCGTAGGTTGGGCACTGCCCACCTGATTAATTTAGACACATTCGGGCTAAAGCCTGCCGCACGATGTCGTCGGTGACATCGCTGCTGACGAAGGCTGCGCCGATGCGTTTGGGAAGCACAAAACGAACGGTGCCGGACTGGACTTTTTTGTCGCTGCGTAGGGAGACGAGAATATCGTCAATATTAAGCCCCTCGGGGAGTTGGGTGGGCAGTTTGGTCTTTTTGATCAGGGCGAGCTGTCGGTCTGTGTCGGCTTGCGACCAGAGGCCCATGGCGGCTGCGATCGCACCCGCTGCCACCATCCCAATCGCCACGGCTTCACCATGGTTGACCAGACGATAGCCAGTAAGGCTCTCAACGGCATGGCCGACCGTGTGACCATAGTTCAAAATAGCGCGCAGACCGGCTTCTTTTTCATCCTGGCTGACCACATCGGCCTTGGCCTGGCAGGAATGGGTCAAAACAGTCTGGAGCAGGTCGTCGCCCATCTGCTTTTGCTGATCGAGTCGCTGGGCATTTTCCAACTGGGTGAATAAGTCCTCGTCCCAAATCACCCCGTATTTGATCACCTCTGCCATGCCCGCCCGAAACTCTCGACCGGGGAGGGTTGCCAGCACCTTGGGGTCGATCAGGACCAAGCGCGGCTGGTGAAATGCGCCAATCAGATTTTTACCCTGGGGATGGTTGACGCCGGTTTTGCCGCCGATCGACGCGTCCACCATCGCCAGCAGCGTAGTCGGCACCTGCACCACCGCAATCCCTCGCAGCCAGGTGGAGGCCGCAAAGCCGGTCATGTCGCCAATCACCCCACCGCCCAAGGCCACCATCGCAGAGCTACGCTCTAAGCGATTTTCATAGGCGACATGGTGGATTTTTTCAATCGAGCGCAGGGTTTTGTAGCGTTCCCCGGCGGGCAAAATGCACTGACAGACGTGATACCCTGCCTGGGTCAGGGCTGCGATCGCAGCCGCCCCATAATGCTTAAACACCACAGGGTTGGAAACCAGCAATATTTTTTGGCCGACGTGGATAAGGGGCTTCTCTCCCCCGGCGAGCCAGGCCCCTAAATATTGCAAACCATCGGGTGCAATCTTGACCTGATAAGGTTTTTGGGGAATCGGAACGGGAATAACAGTCTTCATTGCGGCCGGGCTGAGTAGTTAAATTCCATCCTATCAAAGCACTCTTGCTGCTGATATCAATAGTTGACGGTCAAATCGACTTGTAGAGTTGAAGGGTAGCCTGTCAACCAATCATAGGGAGGTCATTTTAATGCGACTTATCATCCTCGGTGGCCCCGGCTCTGGCAAAGGTACCCAGGCACAAAGACTCAGCCAACAGTTTGCGGTGCCTTGGATTTCAACTGGGGAGGTCTTGCGGGCCGAGGTTAACGCAGGCACTGATTTGGGCAAACGGGTCGAGGCGTTGCTGGCAAGGGGGGAGCTGGCCCCCGATGAAATGATGATTGATTTTATCAAAGCGCGGCTGCAAGCCGTGGATGCCGCCAACGGCTGGGTGTTAGATGGCTACCCCCGTACCGCCTTTCAAGCCGAGGAGCTGGATTTTTTCTTAGATTCGGTGCAGCAAGCGGTGGACTATGCGGTGTGGCTAGAGGTGCCCGCCCACGTGCTGATCGAGCGATCGCAAAACCGAGGCGCAATCGACGATGGCCCAGATGCCCTGCGTCGCCGCATCGAAACCGCTCTGGAGGTCACCACCCCCATGCTCGACTACTACGGCTATCGCCATCGGCTGCTAAAAATCGACGGCAACCAGTCACCGAACGAAGTCAGACGAGAAATATTAGAAAAGCTATCCCCAAAAAGCTAGGGGAGTAATTTTGTTCGCTAGAGCGACTTAAAAATTAAAAATTAAAAGTTTTAAGAGGGGATGGTGTGAAATTGTCTGATAGCTACCCTGAAAGGGTTTTACCCCTTACCCTTTACCTTTTACCCTTTACCCTCTATCTCCGCCCTCTGGCACAATGGGGCAAGATAGCTTGCAACGAAACCAACTATGACCATTCAACCCACCCTTCAACGGGCGTTTGAGCAGGGCCGTGCCCTTAAAATTATTAGCGGTTTAACCAACTTTGACACTGCCCACGTTGTTTCAGTGGCCAAGGCCGCCCAACAAGGTGGTGCAACGTTTGTAGACATCGCAGCGGATGCAGATTTAGTGCGACAGGTGCGACAATACATCAGCTTGCCCATCTGTGTATCTGCGGTAGAAGCTGAGGAATTTTTAGCCCCAGTGGCCGCCGGGGCTGACCTGATCGAGATTGGCAATTTTGATGCCTTTTATGCCCAGGGCATTCGATTTGAGGCGGATGAGGTGCTAACACTTACGCAGCAGACCCGTGAGCTGCTGCCCCACATTACGATGTCGGTAACGGTGCCCCATATCCTTAATCTGGATGAGCAGGTCCAACTAGCAGAGGCTTTGGTGGCAGCCGGTGCCGATATCATCCAAACCGAGGGAGGCATCAGCAGTCAACCCACCCATGCAGGGGCGCTAGGGCTGATTGAAAAAGCGGCCCCCACGCTGGCGGCCGCCCATGCGATTTCTAGAGGGGTATCAGTGCCTGTGCTGTGTGCGTCAGGGCTGTCGGATGTGACCGCACCGCTTGCGATCGCAGCAGGGGCCGCCGGTATAGGCGTAGGCTCCGCAGTCAACAAGCTCAATGACAAGGTGGCCATGGTCGCCGTCGTCCGCAGTCTGGCCGAAGCATTGAAAACCGTCAGTCGCACACCTGTGACAGTCTAAGCCATTGTCCTAATTGCTGAACAATCGAAAAGCGCCGTTGTTGTTCAGCAACGGCGCTTTTTCCTGGACTTGTCTTTATTAGATCTTGGATTATGATCGCCTTTTTAGAGAGTGTCATAGCCCCCTGTTAGATTTGCTTTACTGGTTGGCAAATTAAGAGCATAAAGGGCGTCAGCGGAGTGTGGTTAAGGATGATTTTTTACAAACGTTACACAGCATGGATCGGATTTTCGGCCCTGGTGATGCTGCTGGGTGGACCTGCGATCGCGCAGCCAGAAGGGCTCAGCGGCAGCTACGCCGGGTCAAGTCTATCCGTCGATGAAGCCGTCTTCGGCGGACTTGAGTCACTTGAGTCAACTGGGGCACCCTCTTTAAGTGACGCTTTGATGGGCACAGTCTTGGCCCCAGAGGCCACCCAGGAATATCAGGGTCGGCTCGA
>JBCDDJ010000162.1:0-13148 GCA_039180385.1 Cyanobacteria bacterium P01_G01_bin.38
GAGTGAAAGCCGACAAACATATCGGTGAACAGAATGATGATGAAGGCTTTAGCGCTATCGCTGAGACCATAGACAATCTCATCCATAAACGCCTTAAGGGTGGCTACCTGGCGTTTGCAGATCGTCAGCAACACGCCAAAGGAGAGGGCGGCAAAAATATCGGCAAAGACATTTTTGACAGAGCTGCTACTGCGTTCACGGTAGTCTTCTTCGATTTCAAAGGCGCGATCGCGCACCTGTTCTTCGATTTTGAGTTCCCCGATGGGAGCAACTTTGCCAATCAGTACTTCAAAGCGCAGTTTCTCTTCAAATTGTTGCAACTCATGCAGGGCTTCTTCTTCCATCTCATCGTTGAGAAATACCTCCGCCTGGGTCGTTTCTCGAACCTGGTCAACGATGGGACCCACAATCAAATTTTTGCTAAGCTGCTGAGTCAGCAGTGGCACAATCACCAGCAGTAAGACAAACCGCAGCGCCACTTTGGTTTTACCCTGAGAGCTGCGAAAATCCCGCACCACCTGGGCTTCGGCTTTGGGATCGAGGTCTTGCTTGACCCGGTCGACGGTGCGTAAGATCGAGCGGGGTAGCACCCCACTGGCATCGGCCAGACCCTCGCGCTTTTTTTGATTGGATTCTGGCTCGGACTGATTTGTGCGCTGGGCTCGGCGGGGATCGGTGTCACCTTGGCCTGGCGAACCTGTAGCCAGAGACAGGGGGCTGGTTTTTGCGATCGCACCGACCGGCTCCAGTGAGGCGTCATAGCGCTCTAAGATATCGTCAATAAACCGCAGCTTCTTAAAGAAAATCGCTGGTCGATCAATCAGATCGAGGCTATAGTCCTCATCCACATGCTCTGAGATCTCCACATCCATTTGTCGGCTGTTGTCGATGCGAAACACGGTGCCGCTGGTGCGAAATTCGGTCATCCTCATTTTGATGACCATCAGATATTTCTTAACTTCTCCCTGAAAGTAGCTGTAAGTACTCTCACCGTAGTTGCCATAGCCAGGGGTGATCGGCTCGCCACCAAAATAATCGTCTTCGATTTTTTTAATATTCAAAGCAGCCTCGTAAGCCTGGTCAAGGGCTCGTTCAGGCGTTTTGGTTAACCACTGCTGTGCTCTGCGAAAGACGGCCTGGAACTGCGTTGAAATCGACATCTTGGGTGGAGGCTTTGACCGGAGAAAAATGCCTGACTGTTATGCATTGTAAATGCTAAGCTCCGATCTTATCAGGGTGACCACGCATCAAAGTGTCTGCTTTAAGTTTAAAGTTTTGGCCTGGTGGGGAGGTGGGGAGAGCAGAAGGGTAGGGGTAATCCCTTGTGGTTGCCCAGGGCAAGATTGATCGCAACCAACCGATTCTCAATCACCCATCACCCAAAACCTTTCAAAATCTAAAATCTCCTACCCACATTTCTGCTCTAAAACAGTCTGCTGCTCTACGCTCTGGGGCTCACCGGGCGGTGCAGTGCGTTCGCTCATGAAATGCGCAGAGAGGCCCTCAAGCGGCTGCCCTCGCCAGGTTTCACAGAGGTAGCGGCCATATTCAGCCAGGCTGGCCTCGCCGCGCTGACGGCCCAGATTAATAAAAAAGGTGCGCCACTGCATATTGCGGTAAAGGCGATTACGCTCTTTTAGGGACGGTTTGTCAAAATCAGGGGCCTGACCTGGGGCGAGTAAATTCACTTCGCTGCCGTCCGCTAGCTCGCCGACCCAGACATACCAGCCGTCATCTTTAGGGGGGCTGGGCGCAAAAATGCTCCAGGACTGATCCAGTCGGGTGACTCGGCTGAGGCCGTTAAGTCTCTGTAGGGTGCGGCTATTGGTGATCCGTTTTAGCCCGGTCAGCACTGGGCTATCGCCATCGATAAAGGCATAGTGGCTAGTAATGCTGCGGAGATTCCACACAAAGGTCAGGAGTAGCAAGACGAGTGCGATCGCACTCAGCACCGCCGAAGGTCTCACGCGCAGCGGCTTGTACTTAAACGGCTTGGTAAATCGCCCAGCGGCGCGACGGTTGTTGGCGATGGTTTCATAAAAGCGAGTGCCCGCTGCCATCACAGGCCCCCAGCGCAGCAGTTTAGCCAACGGGCGAAATACCGGAGACAGGCCGACCACATAGGCAATGCCCTCAAATTTATAGTGGTGGCGGCCCTGCCAGTCCACAATCACCCAGGAGTTTTGGGTGAGCATGGCTTCATTGATTACCGGGTCGCTCTGGGCCGTTTGCAGGGGCGTATCCGGGGGGAGGATCAAAAAGGTGCGAATCAGATGCACCACCTTTTTGCAAAAGCCACACTCAACGTCGTAGTAAATCTGCACGCCCTGCTGCTTGGGGCCAAAAGCGCGTTTAGCCCAGCCATCCCACATTGAGCTGGGGATAAAGGCCAGCCAGGTGACCACACTCAAAAAGGGAAAAATGCCCAGATTCAGGGTGGCCCCAAACCCCAGGTGCAGGGCAATGAACATCACCACCGCCAGGGCACGACAAAAGTCGGTGCGCAGCGGGCTCCAAATCAGCAGCGGCCCGACCCATTCTAAAACCAGGGTGACGAAGGTCAGCACCCCAAGCAGCGGCCCTAGCCCCAGCAGCAGATGGCCTAACGGGGTCACATATTGGTCATAGCTCAGGGAGTAGTAAACCGCCGTCCCATCGGGCCACCAATCTGGGCTGGTGGTCTTAAAGACGGCTGAGAAAATATAGATAAAACACTGCTGTACTCCCAGGGCAACGACCGCTCCGCTAAAGATGCGCTTGGGGAGTGGCTCGGGGGCCGTATTCAACGCCGCATCGATGGAGTAGCGCGCCCCTAGGGGCAAAAACATCGCCCAAAACATCACCGCCCGCAGTACGTCATCGGCGGCAAAGATCAGCAGCGGATTGCGGTTGTGTAGCGAGATTAGCAACACCCAGGAGACGATCACGGCGATGCGGGTGCGATAGCCCACAAGCATTTGCAGGGCAAAAAAGGCTGCGATCGCAAACAGCACCCCCTGTACCCACGGCTGACCGCTCAGGGCATGGAGCGACCAGTAGCCCGGTTGCCAAAGATCCGATAGCAACGCCCTTGGCACCACGCCGCGATCGCTATAGTGGGCAACCCAATCTCCCGCCCGCAGCCATAAGTCGGTCAAGAGCACCAGGGCTAACCCCAGGCGCAGCAGGGCTAGCGATCTCAGATCCAACCCATAGCGATCCAGCGGTTTGAGCCAGCCTACCGACTGCCCTGCGTGTTTAGATTGAGTCATGACCTTATATCACCCTCCCTGTAAACCGTTAAATTTAGCGCCCCTGCAAAACCCACCGCCGACCCTCAATACCCAATCCCCAACCCGCGCTTGACCAACCGCACGCTGCCTTTGATCAATTGCTGCCAGGCCCGACGCAGCACCCGCCAGCGATGCTCACGGGTGGGCAGTCTGTGAATATAGACGGCCCGGCGAATCAGCCCCCCCAGCTGGCCGCCCAGGGCAATCCCAAAGCTCCATACACCGGCCACCCCGTAGCCCAGGGTGAGCATATCCCCCAGATGCACATAGCGAAACGGCTTGGGCTGACGCTGTTGCACCAGGGCCGACACGTTGTGGGCCACCGTCGCCGCCGCCTGGTAGGCGGCCTGGGCGGTATTAGGGGCAGCAGATTTTGATTGTTTTTTTTGAGCCGGGGTGATGGCAGCCCCATCGCCCAGCATAAACACCTCTGGGTAGTCCATCAGCTGCAGGGTCGGCAAGGTCAAGCACTGACCCTGCTGGTTCCGGGCGAGCGGTTGTTGCCCCAACCACGGCATCGGCTCAGTACCTACCGCCCAAATTGTCAGGTGGCTGGCAAGCTCAAACGGCTCACTCCCTTGCTGACCCAGCACGCGCTCTGCCTCGACTTGGGTCACCTGGGCTCCCAATACAAGCTGCACGCCGCGCCGCTGCAGCGCTTTTATCGCCACTTTTTGCAACCCAACGGCAAAGGGTTTCAAAATGCGATCGCCGCTGTCTACCAGGGTGATCTGCCCGCGCCGCCCCAGCCGATCGGCCACCTTGGCCGCCAGCTCAACGCCGCTAGGCCCGCCGCCTACAACCGTCACCGCTACCTTTGGGTAGGCCACTAAAACTTGGGCCAGCCGAGCCTTTAGGGTCAGAACTTCAGACAGGCTACGAAAGCCCAGGGTGTGCTCCTCTACCCCTGGAATATCCACCGGGCGACTGCGGGCCCCCGTCGCTATCACCAAATAGTCATAGGTCAGTACCTCACCGCTGCCCAGGGTCACCTGACGCTGGGCCAGATCGATTTGAGTGGCCTGGTCCTGCTGCCAATCAATCGAAGTGCTGTGAATCAAGCTGCTATAGGTCGGGGCCACTTCCCAGGTTTCTAACTCATGGGTCAGTAGCTCGTACGTCAAGGGTGTAAATAAAAACTGACCACGGGGCTCAACCAGCGTTACCCGGGCCGCTTTGAGGATACGATGTCGCTCCAGATAAAGCGCCGTATAAAGCCCACCAAACCCTCCGCCCACAATACAAATGTGAGGGGCAGTTGCATGGGTTGCCTCTAAAGACTGGGTAAAGGCTGATCGTCCCAGCCCTTGGAAAGGGGTCATGGTGCCGGTAACACCTCCTGGAGTTGGTCCGCTAGCTGCTGCGATCGCAGCGTACGGCCCTCAGCGTTCAGATGGTAGTGCGTGTCTGCAAACAGGCTGACATCGGTTTGAATGTTAAAGGTATCTGCCTCGTACAGCAGCGGCGCAATCTCACCCAGCGCCTCAGCCGTTGCCTGAATATTGTCTAAGGTTTCGCCCGTATCCTCAGCATAGACCCAGGGCAGCGAAAGGATCAGCGCCCCCCCCCGACTCTCTACCTCAGCTTTAAATTGACGAATACGGTCCACAGAATGCTGGGAAACCGGCTTTTTAATCGCCTGCTGCCACCAATCACCCACGCGCTCCTTCTCCACCGTCGGATCCCCCTGGGGCGTTAGCGGATCGTCGTAATAGCCTGTCAGTTTTCCCTGTTCGACCAGATCCATGGCTGATTTAACGGCCCCACGCAGTGAGGGCACCCCGATCATCAGCCAGTCCTGGGCCAGCTGCCGGGCTGGAATGCCCCCCAGTCCTGGACGCCCAATGGCAATGCTAAAGGGGCCAGAGCGCTCGGCAAATCCATCGTCATCAAGCAAGAGTAAATATTCTGGCACCAGCACTACCGTGTCCCCAGGCTTTACCTCGTCGAGAACACTGGGCAAAATTACATCGAGCCCCACCGGGCCATCGATGCCCAGATTAATCACCGGGCGACCCACTTGCTGCTCGATCAGTGCCGAGTTGAGGGTGTAGTGAGCCCCAGAGCCGCCGGTCACCAGAATCTTTGGCTGATCGACCGCCTGGGCGAGAGCAATCTTTTTTTGATACATGTCCTTAAGCCAGCGGGCTTCACCGCCGAGGTGGACGTTATAGAGATAGCCAAAGCCCCAGGCCAGGCCCGCTACGGCTAGCCAGGTCCATAGCTTTGGCCCCCTTTTTTCATCTGGGTTATTTGCGATCACCCTGCTTACCATGGTTGAAAATTTGTATGTGATTGAATTTTTGAGGGTTTGGTCAACGGCACGTATTCGGGATGGCGGATTTGAGGGAGTCGATGGCCGCGCCAAGAGCCCGGCAACCCGTAACCCACCCTACGGTTTTCCCTTTGCCCTGCCCTCTTCGCCTTTCGCCCTGCCCCATTTTCTAAAACTCAAAATATATAAATTCCGACGGAATATTCGCCGCCAGCAAGATTGTCAGCCCGAGTAACACCTTCGACACCCAGGGCGTCAGCAACAGCTCATATTCAGAAGCACGCTCCTGCCAGACGGCAATGTGCTCCAGCAGCAAAAACACCCCCGCCAATAGCAGCACCATTCCCAGGGCAATGGTTTCGTTGATGCTGAACTGGCTAAAGGCTCCCATCAGGTTAGCGGGGGAGTAGGCCCAGGGCGTCACCAGGGTTTGCAGCTTAGTCATCAGCCGAGCCGTATCGGTCTCCATAAAGAACAAACAGCCCAGGGTCACTGCCCCAAAGGTCAGCCCCCAGGACACCACCTGCGGTCGGGGCAGATGCTGACCCACAAACCGATGAAAGGGTCGCCCCGCATAGCGCAGCAATAGCAGCAGCGCCCCGTGGTAAGCCCCCCAGATCATGAAATTCCAGGCGGCTCCGTGCCAAAAACCTGACAGGGTAAAGGTCAAAAACAAGTAAAACGGTGCCCAGTGCTTGCGCTTACCCATCAGAGGCAAAAACACATAATCTCGAAACCAGGTGCTCAGCGATACGTGCCAGCGCCGCCAAAATTCATTAATGCTCTTAGAGGTATAGGGCGCTAAAAAGTTAATCGTCAGGCGAATGCCTAAAATGCGGGCAATGCCCACCGCCATAAAGCTGTAGCCCGCAAAGTCAAAATAAATGCGCAGGGTAAATAAAAACGCATAAAACCAGACCAACCAGGCGTTACTGGCCTCCGGCAGCTGAATAAACGGGGCGATGTTGTCGGCCAGCACCAGCTTCATAAACAGCCCTAGGGACAGCCACCGAAAGCCCAGGTCAAAATTCTCTGCGGTGAACTTAAACTGGAAGCCGCTAATCTGGGGCAGCAGCGACCCCCGTCGCTCAATCGGCCCCGCCACAATCTGGGGAAAGAACGATACAAAGTTGACGTAGTCGAGAAACTTAATCGGCTTCTTGCGGCGGGCCTTGAGAGAGTCAACCACAAAGGCCACCATCTGAAAGGTGTAAAACGACACTCCCGGCGGGATAGACTTAAACACCGGCAGGGGAAAAGAGCCCTGCCAGTCGGGTGGGATGGCCCCGGTTAAGCCAATAAAGTCTTCGATGAAAAAAGTCAGGTATTTAAAGTAGGCCAGCACGCCAACATCAAATACAATCAGCGCCGTAGCAATCCAAGTGGCCCGCTTTCCCTCCTGGGTTAGCATCCACTTGACCATCAGGTAGTTGAAAACGATTTCAAAGACAAAGACGGCAAAGCTGGTGGTGCTGGCATTGACAAACAAAAACAAGGACAGCGCTGCTAGCCCCACCGTGTCAAAGGCCCCTCGCCACAGATTGAGCGACTTGCCTACCATACGCACCGCAAAGAACGGCGCGCTCACCAGCAACAGCACCCACCAAAATGAAAACTCTGAAAAATTCAAGCCGCCCCCCTTATTGTCGCCCTTAGATAAGGCTTGACTGGCTAGGACCGAAGGGGGGAGTTAAAGATTAAAAGTTAAAAGTCCTTACTATCAGGCAAACTCGCCCCTCATACAACCTTTAACCTTTAAGCCGCTACCCCTTCGCCTTTCACCTTTCACCTTTCGCCCTTCGCCCTACTAGACAGAAACGTCAAACTCTTCTACGAGGTATGCCGACGCCTTCTCAAGCGTAGGGTAGTCCCACAGCAGGGTAGAGGGCAGCTCAAGATCGAGCCAGTCTTCGAGGTCGCCCACCAGGGTGACAGCATCAATGGAGTCAAGGCCATAGCGGGTTAGGGGCTGCTTGACATCAATAGTGCTCGGGTCAATTGAGAGCAGGTCAGCCAGTTGACTTGCCAACCACTGCTGAATGGCCTCAACCGGCGATGTTACTGAGCTGGAGTTCTGGAGTTGTTGCATGGGTGGAGGTCTCCTGGTTGATCGATGAGTTTGCAAGTTGGAAAGGCACGATCGAGAACAATTTGTCCTCGGTATAAAGCCGCAGCAACACCTGGTAGGCGTTTTCGTAATAAGATGGCGGCAACGGGTTGGGGGTTCCGCTGGGGGAGAGCAGACGGTGCAGGCAAAGCACCAGCCATTCTCCTTGGGCGAAAAAGTTCCCCAAAGCTTGGCGATTATTGAGCCACATCAGCAGACAGGCGGTCGCAGCGTGGAGCCTGCAATACTGCTTAGCCAGCTCAAAACTTTCGTAGGACTGCTCATGGCCGTGCTCAAAAGCGGACTGGGCAATGGCCTCATCCTGATCATTGAGGGCATCTAAAATGCTCTGCCCCTGGCGCTGTAGGTGGGCGAGAATTTCGGTCTCTACGGTCGGGTCATTGGCCAGCGCCGCCAGATCGTCTAGTACCATCTCCAGCCCTTGTAGCACGTCGTCTGCGCCCCGGCTAAAGAGTTCTAGCTTTTTGGGCGCAAACTCAGGCAGCGGGGTCGCCAGGTCAAAGCTATTCACCAGACGTTCTTTCAGGGCGCTTTGCTTTTCTGGCTTGCGTCGGGTACGAGCTTTGGCGAGCTGCCGCCGCTGCAAGATCAGGGCGTGCAGGTTAACCACCGAGCTGCCGTCAAATACGCTGATAATGGCGCTATCGCGCAGCATTTTTTGAAACACGCCCCAGTCATGCTCGTCGCGCATGTAGAAGCGCGCCCCTAGCACCACTGAAACGTCTTGCATCATGCGCTCCAGGGTGACCGGCACAAAGTATTTATCGACGGCGGACCAGACGCTAAACTGCTCGGGCACTACATGGAAGGCTCGGGCTGCGCCGATATTTACACAGTCGCAGGTGAGGATATCGAGAAACGCATGGACCAGGGTGCGCCGGGCGTGTGGCATGTCAACCACGGTTGTGTTGTAAAGCTGACGGTGGATTGCAAAGTTAAGGGTGGTGCGCAGGCAGGTGTCAGCGGCCCCCTGGGAAAAGGCGGCACACAGGGCGCGGGTAATCTGGAACCCTTTGAGGGCCAGCTCCAAGCCATGGCCTTCTGCCCCGAGCACCATATCATCGGGTACAAAGCAGTTGTTAAAGCCAATGCCGCTCATATCGGCGGCTTTGATCCCGTGGGTTTTGATCTTGGGCAGGTTGTAATACTGACTGGTGTCCAGGCGATCCTTCTCGACCATAAATAGGGTCAGTCCGCGGTTACCCCCTTCGGGATTGGTGCGGCCCAAAACATAGGTTAGCCCTGAGATGGTGGCCCGATTAATCGGCCACTTTTCGCCGTTGAGGATATAGCCACCCTCCACTTTTTCTGCCGTGACGCTGCCGCCGACCAGGTCGCTGCCGTGGTTACGCTCGGAGTAGGCCAGACACATGGCCCCGTGATCGTCGCGGATGTAGCGAGACAGGCGCTCTTTTTGGGCGGGGGTACCGGCCATCCAGGTGAGGAAAGACCAAAACAAGGTGGTGAATGCGATCGCAACATTCAAATCCCGTCTGCCTAATACCCGCACATAAGAGACAAACTCCTCAAAAGAGGTAAACTTGCCCCCCTCAGCGGTGGGTACGTAGTAATCTTGGAGCTGCCAGTTGTAGAGCCAGGCAATCTGCTCGTGGGGAAACGCCTCTTGCTCATCGATCTCAGCGGTTTGCTGAAATGATATCGGGTTCTCAGGCCGCCCCGGATCGCCCAGGGCCTGCTCCAGCCTTTCGGCTAATTGATACTGCGTTAAAGGTTTCATTCGCATCTCGCCAGAAAACTTTCAAATACTTAATCACAGGCAGTGACCGACTGCCGTTACTCAGATCACGGAGCGGTCAACTCAAGCTTTAGGTTTAGCTGTGCCAATCTGCTGTGCCAAAGACTCTAAATCTTGCTCCAGGCTGCGCACCTTGGCGGTCAGTCGGGGGTTTTCGCTCCAGTCAGTAATCACCTCTAGCTCCCCGGCCAAAAATCGAGTCTGGCAGGCCCGCCGTTGAATCTTGCCGCTAGAAGTTTTGAGCACATTGCCCGACTTAACCAGGGCAATGGCATAGACCTGCAGCTCGTGGGCCTCGGAAATCGCCTGGCGAATATCGGCCAAAGTCTCTTCGGTGGGCAGCGTCTGCTGATGGGAGCGCTCGACCTCCTGTACTACAATCAGCCGCTCTTCACCGTCCTCAATAATAGAGAAGCAGGCCCCATAGTCTGGTCGCATGGCTGGGCTCACCTGTTGCACAGTCCATTCAATATCTTGGGGATAGTGATTGGTGCCGCGAATAATAATTAAGTCTTTGATGCGTCCGGTGATAAACAGCTCTCCGTCCTTAACGAAACCCAGATCTCCGGTGCGCAAAAACGGTCCGGCTTGAGGGCCTTTGGTATCTTTAAAGGTGGCTTCGAAGGTTTCGGCGGAGACCGCTGGGCGCTGCCAGTAGCCGCTGGCGACACCGGGGTCAGCCACCCAAATCTCGCCGATTTCGTCCGGGGCGCAGCGGGTCAGGGTATCGGGGTTTGCGATCGCAACCTGAGTTTCACACACCAGCTCACCGCAGCCCACGGTCTCCCGGACCAGGGTCGTGTTCTCATCAGCCAGCTGGACCCGACCCCGCTCAAGCGCAGCCGCATCTAAGGGCGCAATCATCGGCGCACGACCCACCGGTGTAGACGAGACCAGCAGTGTCGCCTCCGCCAGCCCATAGGCTGGTGAAAACGTCTCCCAGCGAAAACCGCACTCTTCAAAGGCTTCAGCAAACTCACGCATGACGCGGGGGTTGATCGGCTCGGCAGCGTTGCCCGCGCTCAGCCAGCCGCTGAGGTCCAGGGATTCTTTTTGGGCAGGTTTAATGCGGCGCACGCAAAGGTCGTAGGCAAAGTTAGGGGCCTGACTGTGGGTTGCCCCATACTTGCTAATTGCTTGGAGCCAGCGCAGCGGACGTTTCACAAAGGCCAGGGGAGCCATGATGTAGCAGGGCATTCCGGTATACAAAGGCTGAATCAGCCCTTCCACCAGACCGTAGTCGTGGAAGTAGGGCATCCAGGTCACCATGGCCCCATCTGGGCTATATCCACAGGCCCGCTGTAGGTAGGCCGAATGGTGCATCAGATTGTAGTGACTCAGCATCACCCCTTTGGGCGTCGATGTAGACCCTGAGGTGTATTGCAGATAGGCCAATACGTCTTTATCTACATTGGGATCTTGCCAGTGGTCGGCCAGGGCCAAATCGACCTGCTCGGTGTCGAGCCAGCGCATTGATTGAAACTCAGGAAACTCCAGCCCCGATTCTTGAATCATGGAGATGATTCGCTCGGTGCTCAGCACCAGGGTCGCGTCAGCATCTTTGATGATTTCGCGCAGGCGCGGCAAGGTCCGCTTCATCCGCCCTGCATCCGGCGGTGGCACCGGGATCGCAATCACCCCCGCATAGAGACAGCCACAAAAAGCAGCGACTACCTCCGCTCCCTGAGGGTAAAGCAGCAGCGCCCGCTCCCCTTTAACCGATTGCTGCTGTAGCAGCCCGGCAATGGCTCTGGCCTGCTGATCTAGCTCAGCATAGGTGTAGGCCAGACCTTCTTTCTTACCGTCAATTAAAAATTGGTAGGCTAGGTCGGTAGACTGATTAGCAGCGCGATGCTGCAACAGCTCAACCAAGGTAGAAAATTGGACTGTGGGACTGGAAGACGTGGGACTGGGAGATGTGGGACTGGGGGGAGATTGAACCATGGAAATCTTAAACAAACGACGGTAGGCAGTCACCAAGCAATCAAACTTCTGCCGCAAATCAGCCTTAAACCCGGCCAGCAGAGGTTATCACCCTAAAACCAAACGACCCCAAAAATTTGGGCCATTTAGTCAAGCATGGTGACACACTATTTTTAGTACCCAACAGATTTGGTCGAGCACTTTACAGAAAAATCAAAAATTCAAGTCGAATCCGTAAATCCGCTGGTTTTGCTAATCTGATGACCTGGCCCGCGCCCCCTGACCCGATTACGCTCAATCCTGACCAAATCCACATCTGGCGGATTTGTCTGAGCCAGCAGCGCCTCGCTGATTGTCATTCCTGCCTGTCGGTAGCCGAAAAAATCAGAGCCGACCGCTTTCGGTTTGATCGCGATCGCACCCGCTTTATCCAGAGTCGCGGCAGTTTGCGCCATATCCTCAGCCGCTATCTAAGCTGCCCCGCCGCTGAGGTGGATTTTACCTATGGCGAATACGGTAAACCCCAGGTGAGTCATGATCCCAACCTGGCTTTTAACCTCTCCCATTCAGAGGACTTAGCCCTGTGCGTCGTGGGTCATGGCCAGCGCCTCGGCATTGACCTCGAATACCTGCGCCCCCTGACCCATTTTGAAAGCCTCAGCCGCCGCTGCCTGTGTAACTCAGAATTGAAAGTCATCAAAACTTTGGCCGAATCCCAGGCCCAACAGCAGTTCTTACAATACTGGACCTGCAAGGAAGCCTACCTCAAGGCCCTCGGCTGCGGCCTCACCCAGTCACTGCAAAGCGTAGAAGTCCAGCTCAGCCCCACTCCCCAACTCCTAAGCCCTTCTGTGGAAAGCAACTGGCAACTCAAAATTTTGAACCCCGCCCCCGGCTTCGTCGCCGCCGTGATCAGTGAAAAGAAGGGACAGATTACCCAATATGAGTGGCACCTCCCCACCTGAAGCAACCCCACTTACATCCCACATTCCGCACTTCCGACTGGCACATCAAATAATTAAACGAAGCAATGGGGATTACAGCCATTTCCTCTGGCAAGATTATCAATAGATAGACTTAATTGAGAATTCTCGCCATTCAGTACAAAAGCACTATTTAACTCTGAAACCCATATCTTCAGAGGGCTTTGGCGTTAATACTTGAGTGTGACACTTCAAAGGGCGGAATGTGGGCTTGAGTTCTATACCTTTCAGATGCTTTGATGTGCCCCTATGAACCCACCACGTCCAACAGCCAATCAGCAAACTCATCTGAAACTGTGACGTAAGCACGAAAATCATAATGGAGGCGATGCTGAGGCAAATCCCCTGGATTTTGGTGGGTCAGCAGGTTGAGTAGAGTCGCCCCCAGGCCATACAGATCTGTCGCTGGATAGGCTTGCCCCCTAAACTGCTCTGGAGCCATGTAGCCATAAGTCCCAACAACTGTACTCCCAAATGCCATCGTGTTTCGGTACACCATCTGTACTGCACCGAAGTCCACCAGAAAGATGCGCCCATCTTCGTGACGAATAATATTTTGAGGTTTGATATCACGATGAATGATGGGCGGGTTTAGCCCATGCAGATACTGAAGCACCTTTAAGATTTCTATGGCAACACGACGGGCTTCTGCCTCTGAGAACCGCTCACCCGCAGCCACTAGCTCTGCCAGGGATTTACCCTCAGCAACTTCTTGAACAATATAAAAAAAGCAGTTGTCTGCGGTTTCTATCTGAAAATAGTCAATGTATTTGGGAATCGATGGATGATTGAGACTCGCCAGCACTTGAGC
>JBCDDJ010000163.1:0-12841 GCA_039180385.1 Cyanobacteria bacterium P01_G01_bin.38
TAGTCATAAAAGTCGCTGTTAAACCGAATTTCGCCCACCACGGAGGCTTTAGGGTTGTCGTTCCCGAGGACGGCACATTCCACTTCGCGGGCAGTGACCCCGGCTTCAACGATGATCCGGCGGTCGTAGCTGGCGGCGCTGTCGAGGGCGGCTTCGAGTTCCTGGCGGTTGGCGGCTTTGGCGATGCCCACTGAGGAGCCCAGGTTAGCGGGTTTGACAAAGCAGGGGTAGCCTAAATCCGCTTCGAGGTCGTCGCAGAGTTTTGGGAAAACGCAGGGGTTGGAGTAGATTTGCGATCGCAACACCCCCCGATACTTCACCTGGGGCAGTCCCGCCTGGGCAAAGGCCATTTTCATCGCAATCTTATCCATGCCGACGGCGGAGCCCAGGACACCACAGCCCACATAGGGCACCTGCATGAGCTGTAGCAGGCCCTGGATTGTGCCATCTTCGCCATTGGGTCCGTGAAGCACCGGAAACCAAATATCAATGCTGGATGCGTCTTGAAAGACCGGCAGGCGCTCGCTGAGACGAACCGACAGCAACTCATCGGACCCATCATCGGGCAGCTGTAGCGGATTCCCTGCCGAGAGCACCTGCTGGGCGGTTTCACCGATCAGCCAACTGCCATCTTTACGAATGTGGACGGGTAGCACGTCGTACTTATCAACATTGGTACCCGTCGCCAGGGCATTGGCAATGGCTTGGGCGGAGCGAATCGAGACCTCGTGTTCGCCAGAACGGCCCCCAAAGATTAGACCCACGCGCAGCTTTGCCATGATGACTTCCCTTGCTACAAAACTTAAAGCGTTAGCCTATCACGGCGTGGGTCCGCCCTCAGATACCCCCCAAAAGAAAAAGACCTTATGGCTTCCCGAAGGAGGCCAAAGGTCAAATATCAGGGTGCATCTACCATTTAAGAGTTCCGCCTTTTTGTCCCTCAATCCGGACAGAAACCAGATAAAAAATTGTCTGGACTAGAAAAAAGTTTTGGTCAAAATGGCAGGATAGCCTGTTGAAAAGTCGAGCTAACCAGAGATAATGCCAGTGGAAACGTAACATTTTGCGAAAGTCAGTGAAATACTTTTTCCTGTCTGACGGTTGGACAACGGGTCGAGTCTGGGAGTTTGGCGGCCTCTGGAATGAAGCTGCCTGGCAGCGCAAGCCTGACATTCAAAGGCTTGAACTGTGTATTCAAGAAAACACTGAAAAATTGTGGCTTTATCAAGTTGAAGATGACGTGCTGATGATCGAGGTCAAACCCGAAGGAACGGTTCAGCAACCCATTGGCCAAGTTGTGCTGAAGCGCCTGATCAGTGCTGACCAAGTGATTAAAAAGCTGTGTACGGCTGAGCAAGTTGCCGTCGGCAATCATCTTGGCCAGCTATTCTTAACGTCTTTAGACGAAACGTCTTCAACACTTGCGAATACCGGACACTAAAAGATAAATATCCCTGCGCCCTCACATTACAGCGTTGCCTTTAAGCTGCTGACGGCCCTTTGTAAGGCTGCCAAAGCACGGTTGTAACCCAACAGTGCATCTACTAGGTTACCTTCTGCGTCAACCAGGTCAGATTGGTTTTCTAACACCTCAAGCTGTGTGCCTACCCCGGCATCTTCACGCAAATTAGCCAGTCTGAGCGCTTCTTGAGCCTGGGTGACTGCTACTTGAGCGGTGTCAATGTTTTCGGCATTGGCCTGCAAATTAAAATAAGCCTCTTCAACTTCAAATCGAATTTGGTCTTCAGTTTCGCCGAACCCTTCTTCGGCCACTTCAGCGGTAATTTCCTGCTGGCGGGCGCTGGCCCTGGCTGCCCCGCCATCATATAGCCGCCAGCTCAGCCGTGCGCCAAAGGAGTAGAGATCGGCAATATCGTCGCCATCATCGAAGGTATCAGAAAGGCTGTAGTTGGCAAATAGACTCACTTGAGGCCTGATCGCTGCGCGAGCAGCAATACTCTGCTGTAGGCCAATTTCACGTTGCTCAAGCTGTTGTTCTAGTTCAGCGCGGTTTTGAAAGGCCAGCAGGATGCTTTCCTCTAGCGTGAGGGGCCATTCTTCGGCTTTCGCAACCTGGGTGGCTTGCACATCTCGAGTACTGGGCAGATTGAGCTGTCGGGCCAAATCTCGCTGGGCAATCCGCTGCTGGCTTTGGGCCTGGATTAAGGCTTGGCGAGCATTGGCAAACTGCACCTCAGCCTGCAGTACGTCAAAACGGGTGCCGATCCCTTCTCGCTGACGGAGTTGGTTGTCGCGCAGGTTTTGGGCCGCTTCGTCTAAAAATGCCTGGTTAATCCGAATGTCTTCGGTGGCTTCTTGAATCGCGTAGTAAAGGTTAGCTGTGGTCAATCGCAGTTCTTCCTGGCGACGCTCCACCTCTAGCTCATTCAGTCTGACCTGGGCTTCTGCAGCGCGAATACTGGAACTGCGAAAGCCAGATGTGAACAAATCGTAGTTGACTTCAAGGGAAGCTCCCAGGGTTGTGTCAATGCCCTCGCCTTCTTCAAAAATGCTGCCCTGATCTTCTTGAAAGGTCAGATCAGAGTTCGCGTCTACGGTGGGTAATCGGGTGGCTTCTACCTCGTCTAGAGCGGCTTCAGCAGATTCTAGGTCTAAGATGGCTGCTTGCAGATCTTGGTTATTGTAGTAAGCCAGTTCGATTGCTTCTTCGAGGGTGATGACGCTGGTCTCATCAATCTCGACTTCTTCAATCAGGGTCGGTAACGAGAGGGGATTGGGGTCAGCTAGCAAATCTTCGCGGGGTAGATCGTCGGGACTCAGCTCATCTTCTGGAGCAGTTCCTTCAGCTGAGGCCGGTTGATTGTCAAAAAAGTCCTCAGTTTCTAAGGTATCCGGTGTATCCGGCGAGGGGTCTCCCTCCACCGCAGGCTCAGAGACTTCAGGTTCAGGCTCAGACACCTCGGCTTCAGGTTCAGGACCCTCGGCTTCAGGCTCCGACGCTTCGGTGGGCGGTAGGTCTGGTAGCTGATCATCTGGTGTCTGCCCAGAATGGGTCTGCGCCAGGGTATCTGCATCAGTGCGAATCAAGGTATGGAGCGATGAGCCTTCAGGGATTTCGCGCTGAGCGGAGGTAAATAAGGTGGCAAACCGGGGAGCAGGGGGTGCGACCGCAGGTGCATTGACCGACTGAGTAGGTACCATTGCACTATCAGAACCCGCAAGATTATCAGGACCCGCCTGTGGGGAGATATCGAGATCTGCAAGCGCCGCAAACGGGTCCTCTGATACAGCCTCCGCTGGCTCTGATGCGACATCGACGGTTGAAAAAGGCTGTGTCTCTTGCGCCTGAACCTGATTGGGCGTCAAAGCTGCCATGCCCCCGAGGGTTAAGAAGCATAGCGCGGAAGAATTAAAGATTCGCATATGGGTAAGTTGACTCACTGGTATAGATGAACAGCCCCGCGTCTGATCCTAAAGATGAACGTTTAAGAATATCAATCTAATAAAGGATTCTTGCAGTTGTATCCAGTCGTGATTAGAGGGGCTTATCACACTGACTTGAGATATAGAGAAAAGGATATGTAAACTATATAGATAGTAAGCAAGTTGCTATCAGCTCGTCGATGTTATCGACGGGCCAGATAGGACAGTTGAGTCGGTGACTCAGCTCGGCAACGCTCATATCGTCTAAGAAATAAGTGTCACTTAATGCCTCGGTATCTGATTTTTTGAGCATCAGAGACGGCAAGACGATACCCGCACCTACATCATGCTCCTTTAAACTTTCATCGATATCTTGTCCAGTCAGTAAGCCTGTGACAGTAATCGACTGACCCCAGTATTGGCTGCTCAGGGCAGCTAGCTCTAGAGTTAGACCGTCAATCTGATTGAGGCGATTGACAATCGGCTCAAACGCTTTCTCTACCGCGTTACCTACCACCCAGGTGAGTCGTCGAGGCGGTGTGACTTGGTCGGGAAGTTGGGTCGCCGCCGCTTCAAATTGTTTGAGAAATAACCGAATTGAGCCGACCCCGTTGCCAATTTGGGGATAGGTCTCGTAGTGGCTCTCGGGGGGCAGCGGCTGCCGACCGATTAAAAACCACTCATCGGCTAGCCATGCAAAGGTGCTGCCAGTCTTAGACCGAAACGCCTCTTGCAGGGCCTGCACCTGGGCAATCACCTCCCTGGCTTTGTCGGGGGTAACGGGGACTAACTCGTCTTGCTCAGGGCGAAACCGGGTCAGCCCCACAGGGACTACCGCCGCTGAGATCACCGCCGGGACCTCTCCGATGTGAAAGGAGGCCAGATCCCGCAGGGTCCTCTCCAGGTGAGGGCCATCGTTAATGCCAGGGCAGACTACCACCTGAGCGTGGATTTGTAATCGATGGGTTTGAAACCAGGTTAGTTGCTCGAGCAGCAACCCCGCCCGTGGGTTTTTGAGTAGGCGGCTGCGCACCTCGGGCTCAGTGGCATGGACTGATACGTACAGGGGGGATAGGCGCATCTGGGCAATGCGCTCCCACTCGGCGGGGGGCAGATTGGTCAGAGTGAGATAGCTGCCGTAGAGAAAGCTCAGCCGATAGTCGTCATCTTTGAAGTAAAGGGTTTCACGCTTGCCTGGAGGCTGCTGATCGATAAAGCAAAATGGGCAGTGGTTATTGCACTGTATAAGTCCATCAAATAAGGCATTCTCAAACTCCAGCCCCAGATCTTCGTCAAAGTCTTTTTCGATCTCAATCTGATGCCGACCGCCTTTGGCGTCGAGCACCTCTAACTCGAGCACCTCATCGGCGCACAAAAATCGGTAGTCAATCAGATCCCTAGGCTGCTGACCGTTGATAGAGACTACCTGATCGCCCACCTCAAAGCCAATTTCCGCCGCAATTGAGTTAGGAAAGACCTGGGTAATGCGAGCTGGACGAATGGACTGACTGCGTGTAGCCATCAGGGGAAAACGCTAAAACGACATCCAGTCTCCATCATTAAACATTTTGCAGCGAATGCGTGGCGACGCCGACTAAAATTGCAATCCCAAAGGCCAAACGATACCAAACAAAGACCCATGTGCTATGGCGTCTGAGAAACTGAATGAGCCAGGCAATCGCCATATAGGACGAGATCACCGCCGCAATCAAGCCACCGATTAGGGGCACCAAATTCCCTCCGAGGCCCGTTTCTAAGAGCCCCTTAAGCTCCACCAGACCCGAAATCAAGATGGCGGGCATCCCGAGTAGAAAGGAAAACCGCGCCGCCGTATCTCGCTCTAGACCCATAAACAGGCCTGCTGTCAGGGTGGAGCCCGAGCGCGATACTCCAGGCACCAGTGCCAGTGCTTGGGCAAACCCCACGCCAATGCCGTCTCCCATGCCCAGTCGCTCAAAGCCCCGCTCGCGCTGGCCGATAAATTCGCCAATGCCGAGCAAAATGGCCATCACGATGGAGGTAATTGCGATCGCAACCGTAGAGCGCACAATCGAATTATCGTAATTGGGCACAAATAGCTTAATCGCCAAGCCACAGACGACAATGGGGATGGTGCCTAATAAAATACCCAACCCGAGGCGAAAATCAGGGGAACGATACTTGCCCTGAGTGCCTGCCCGAATGGCATTGACGGTGACGGACTTAATGTCTTTCCAGAAGTACCAGAGAATCGCCGCCACGCTACCCAACTGAATCGCCGCCGTAAACGAAACACCGGGGTCACCCCACCCTAAGGCCACAGGAACCACCTTAACGTGGGCTGTGCTACTGATCGGCAAAAACTCCGTCAGCCCTTGGACAATCCCAATCACAATGGCCTGCACCAGATTGATATTGGCAGCGGCGGTATCGACTGCCAGCACGGGTGATGTGAGCGCTATGGAGTTAAACATAAGAGTTCCGAGATAGGATTCGTCAAACTTCGGTCAGCCCTATTAAGCAAGGCATTTTCTCAAAAACAAGATATTTTCTCTAAAAAAATAGAACTCAGAATCTGGAATCCAGGCGTCAGCATCCATTAGAACTTCATTCTGGCTCCTGACGCCTGGCTCCTGGCTCCTGAACTCGTCTTTTACAAAACAAAACATACCAGCAAGATTTTACTGACGATCCCATCGATCAACCGCAAAAATTCACAGGATTCAAGGGGACTTCATGTTTCTGTCGTCAAAATTTTCCCCACATCCTGAAGCCTGTATTAAGGATGTAACGAATTGCAGCATTACCCCGTACTCTAATCACAAATACCTTTAATCAACTCCGGGCCGTGCCTTTCAGGACAGGCTCCCGATAATAGAGTCGTGTTATGTTAACAATAGTTAATCATTATTCATAAACACGTTGCTGTCCCAAAGCCTGTCTAAGCCCTTGACCCCACTTCCTATTAAGACAGAGGTTTCAAAGGTCGTTGCACCGTTTGAGCCTTTGACATCTGCCGAACCTCGACTGTCTGTTTTTTTCGCCGCTGCTTTTTTAGTCTCTGTGCCCGTCTTTTTTCAGGCTCCGCTGGTGCGATCGCAACCCTGGCTGAGTCTGATTTTAAGTGGGTTACTGTTTTTTTTCGGGTTGCAGATGCTGCAGCAGGCCCGACTCAGGCTTTGGGGCGATCTCGCGATTGGGTTTACCTGGACCTGGCTGGCTGGCAGTCTTTACTGGGGTTGGTTTCGGTGGGAGCCCTTGGCCCACTTGCCCATGGAAGCCATCGGTCTGCCCATTGTCCTAATTTGCCTATCGCTTCAAAAAGTCAGGGTCGGTAGCTATTTTTACTTAGGCTCTTTGCTAGGCACCGCGATTACAGATGGCTATTTTTACTGGGTGGGTTTAATCCCTTACTGGCGTCAGCTCATGCGGGTTGAGCCTGCTGATGCCTCGATAATCTTGCAAACGGCCCTGAGCCATATTCAAAATCCGCTGGCGATTGTTCGTGCCGGAATTTTGCTGATTGTCCTGATCGTTCTGGGTACTTTGCCCATGGCTTCAAATAAAGCCCACTGGTGGGCCTTTGCCGGGGCAGTGTTGAGTACTATCGTGGTAGATGCTTTGTTTTTGGCTGCATCAACGCTGGCCTAAGGGGGCGAGGCCGTTGCGGCATGCTGGCTGAGGGCGTGAGGGAGCCTCCTGATTAAAGGGCTTACTTAAAGGTGATAGCATGATGCCCGATAGCCTTGTTAAAGTTTTTAACAAGTGGTGTTACATTTACCTGCCAGTGCCAGTTAACAAAGGTACGCTTTATACGTAAGTAGCCTGCGTATGCTATGTGGCATCTAACGATGACCGAGGTTAGAATAAGGGCTTTATTTGGGCAATAGGGGCAAATCGTGTCGGATTTTGAAAGTAACACACAGCCAGGGCCCTATTTGGTGCTGAAGACCGACTCTGGGCAGCGACATTTGTCGCTGATTGGCAGCAATTGCTGGACAGTCGGTCGTAGCGACGATAACAATTTTGTTTTGCCAGATCGCTGGATCTCGCGCAACCATGCCATGCTGCAGCGGATGGAGACTGGCGAGTTCTACCTGATCGACCTCGGTAGTCGCAATGGGTCTTTTGTAAATGGTCGTCGAGTCAGTGTGCCAGTGACGCTTCACAACGGGGACGCTTTGACCTTTGGTCAGACTGAGCTGCGATTTTTCTGCCCGTCAGCTGAGCCGACCAGTCATTCTCTGTCTGGTGATTCCCACGACTTTACGGCAACGGCCACCCTCCATGTGCGGCGTCTGATTTCAGTCATGGTGGTCGATATCCGCGACTTTACCGTAATGACCCGCCAAATTGACGAAAAGGTTCTCTCTGAGGTGATTGGGACCTGGTTCCGCCACGCGGGTGAAATCATTTCTGAGTATGGTAGCTGGGTGGATAAGTATATTGGTGATGCCGTCATGGCGGTTTGGATCCATGGCACCCAAGAGATCGAAGCCCAAGAAATGTTGCAAATCTCTAAGGCCATCAACGCTATCCATAAGATGACCAGTGAGCTTCATCAAAAATATCCGCTGCCATTTCCACTGCGGGTGGGGGCTGGGGTCAATACGGGCTATGCCATGGTGGGCAATACCGGCACAGGCGATCGCCCAGACTACACCGCCCTCGGTGATACGGTGAATGCTGCTTTTCGGTTTGAGACGTCTACCAAGCAGCTAGGGCTCGATATTGCCATTGGCGAGACCACCTATCAGCAGCTGACCAAGCTTGGGGCCAATGAGGAAACCTTTAAGCGCTACTCGGTGATGATGAAAGGGTATGACGCTCCCTTGGTCACCCATGCTTGCACCTTTCCTGATCTGGATCGATTTTTGGTCGCCTATGGGCGCAATTCTTCGGTGCCGGTTAAGTCTTAGAAACCTGGTTTCTCTGCCGAGTTACCTCGAGACCTGACGGTTTCAACTAAGAATTCGGGTTTCTCAGGATCTCATAGCTACATTGGTCAGCGAAAATGCTAGGCTCTAACTAATGCTGTGTATTAGATTTTGACTAATCTAACGAAGAAAAAATGAAACGAATTTTTAGCCTCTTCATGGTGCTTGGGCTGTTGGTGGGGTCTCTCTTGATGGGGGGCGTTAAGGCAGCTTCGGCGGCGCTTGTTGAGAGTCAGATCAAGCCGACTCCGGTGCTAGGATTAAAGTTCCGCAACCCAGTAGACGATAAGCTTGCCACCGAGTACGGTTCAAAAATCGATGTCAATAATACTAACGTCGCTGCTTTCGCCAAGTATCGCGGTTTGTATCCAACCATTGCGGGCAAAGTTGTTAAAAATGCACCCTACGATACCCTCGAAGACGTCCTTGAGATTCCGGGTTTGAGCGATACTGAAATCCAGCGCATCAAGGACAATATAGATGTGTTTACAATTTCTCCCCCTATCCCAGAACTCGTAGAAGGGGCAGATCGCTACAATAACGGGGTCTATAAATAGGGGCGCAAGCTCTGGGTATCTGACCATTGCCAGACTGGTTAGTTGGCCTATCCCTTAACGATTCCCTAATAATCTCATCATCGCTCTTGGTACAGTAGGTTAATACCTATTTGCCAGGAGCGATTTTAATTGGTCAACGCTGCTCTGTCGGACTCACCTCCCCCATTGGATAAGCCATTTGATGTACTGGTTGTGGGCGGCGGGGCGGCGGGGCTTTATTCGGCACTTTGTTTGCCTGCTGCTTTGCACGTGGGATTAATGACCAAAGATACGCTATCGCTCTCTGCCAGCGACTGGGCTCAAGGGGGCATTGCGGCTGCGATCGCACCCGACGATCAGTCTGATCTGCACATTGCCGATACGCTCAAGGCTGGAGCTGGTCTATGTGAGCTAGGCGCGGTCGAGCTGTTGGTTACCCAAGCCAGGGAATGTATCGACGCCCTCGTAGACATGGGGGTGGCCTTTGATCGCAAAGACGGGGCCCTGGCGATGACCCTGGAGGCTGCCCACTCTCGTCGCCGAGTGCTGCACGCGGCGGATACAACTGGGCGGGCGGTAGTGACCACCTTAGCGACCCAGGTGCTGGCGCGGCCCAATATTGATGTCTTTAACCAGGCGTTTGTACTAGACCTTTGGCTGGATGCCGGTGGTGAGTGCCAGGGGATTTGTGTCGCTTACCAGGGCCAAATTCGCTGGGTGCGAGCCAAAGCGGTTGTGCTGGCGACCGGGGGGGGGGGGCAGGTTTATGCCCAGACGACTAATCCCACGGCGAGCACGGGAGATGGCGTTGCCATGGCCTGGCGGGCTGGGGCTCAGATTCGAGATTTAGAATTTGTGCAGTTTCACCCCACCGCCCTCACAAAGGTAGGCGCGCCTCGCTTTTTAATCAGCGAAGCCGTGCGTGGCGAGGGGGCGCACTTAATTGACGCCGAGGGCAGACGGTTTGCCTTTGACTATCATCCCGACGGTGAGTTGGCCCCCCGTGATGTAGTCAGCCGGGCTATTTTCTTACATTTGCAAAAGGTGACCAAGACCGCCGTTGACATGATCGAAAACGTGGCAGAAGACCCGGTGGTTTGGATAGATCTTAGCCCCATTGAGCCCGATCGCATCCGCCATCGATTTCCCAATATTATTCGCAAGTGCAAAAAGTGGGCTGATATTGATATCTTTACCCAGCCCATCCCGGTTTCGCCCGCTGCCCACTATTGGATGGGGGGCATTACCACCGATTTAAGCAGCCAAACCCAGATTCCTCGCTTATATGCGGTGGGCGAAAATGCCAGCACGGGGGTCCACGGGGCCAATCGACTGGCAAGCAATTCACTGCTTGAGTGTCTGGTGTTTGGGGCTCAGCTTAAAGCCCTGAGCCCTGCTAATCTAAAAGATTTGGCCCCGTCTGAAAGCGTTCAAGCAGTCCCTCAAAAGTTATCAGTTTCAGAGGCACATCAAGCTGAGAAAATCTCCCAGCTACGAGAGGCACTGTCACAGCTGGTCTGGCAAACGGCTGGGATTTGTCGCAGAGCAGAGGGGTTTGCAGATGCGATCGCAGCCCTCAAAACCCATCAGCAAACCTTCGATGCCCTACCCATGAGCGCCGCCCTTACTCAGCTATCACCCGGGCAGTCATACACCTTACCCGATGACTTTGACCCAAACCAGGTACGCCAATGGGGGGAACTGCGCAACCTGCTCGAGATCGCCACGCTCATTCTTAAAAGCGCTCAGTTTCGCACCGAAAGCCGAGGGGGGCACTATCGCAGCGACTACCCAAACACTGACCCAGCTTGGAAGGTACATACGCTGATGGAGTGCGATCGATGTTGGCAGTCTGACCCAATCGAGAATACTTTTGCCCCCTTGTCTTAAACCTATGATCACTTGAGCCATCATCAAGGCAGGTTAGCAAACAATAGGATGCGGAACCCACCCTGAACTTGCAGTCTGTGTTGGATGATGTTTGCGATGGTCCTTGCGGGCCGGTCTTTGACCATCGCGCTCGATTTGATCTCGTAATTGACTACACTCAGCCCCTAAAACCGGCTTTACCTGATGAGGATACCGTCTGGCTGCAGCCAATAATTGACCGTTTTGAGCATAGCCGATGAGCACACTAAACGCGGAGGTTCTTGTTTTTCAGGGGTTTTCGATGGCAGAGCCCTTGCTTTTGGCAACCGTTCATAAGTTTGTGATGCTTGTCACCAAATCGTCTCAGCTATTCTCAGAAACCCTTTAATCAACTTTCAGTTATCGGTCAGGGGCCACTCAGATGACCAAGGCATTCTTATAACTAATGAATCGAAACCACTGAGTTTCAAGGAGTTAGATTATGAAACGTCATTTCTTGACCGCCCTTGCCTTGACTGTTGCTACCGTCGCCGTTGCCCCCATCGCCAACGCGGCTGAGTTTGAAGCCACCAACCTCCAGCAGCGCCGCTATGAAGTGCTAAATCGCGGCGGGTCTAAAGCCATCGACAACATCCAATCTGCTCGGTTAGAGCATTTTGATAATCAGTCTAAAGCTGTGGAAGATATCCAGTCTACTCGCCTCGAAGCGCTGGATGCCCGAAGCAAAAGCAACGTCCACACCTTACGGCTTGAGCATCTTGATACCCAATCCAAGGCGATTGAGAATCTCCAGTCCGCTCGTTTAGAAGCCCTGGATAGCCGCAGCAAGCAGCAGGTCTCTACCCCAGCGGAGATTTCTGAAGATGCGACTTTCCATGATTTGATCCGGTTCAATCGGCGAGAGCGCAATAAAAGCTAGCAAGCTTTGGTAATTGAACTTCCCCATAGCTAGTCATCTCAGCCCCGGCCAAATATGGTGGGGGCTTTTTTAGTCGGCCAAGGTCTACCCCTTGAACTGGTTGTAAACATCCGCTTTGACTTGATGGAGCAGGCGAAGCGGTCTGTATGGTGCCATGGTAGACGCCTATAACTTCCCTCAATAGGTGCTTATCCGGTCAAAAGTGGCGTATGGGCACCCCACTCGCCATAATGCCGATAAAGTCTCATATTTAGACCACTTTTGCAATTTATCGAGGTACCCTTTAGTATCAATAAATTTTGAACAATAAGGATTATTTATATCTATCAATAGTTGCAATTGTTTGAAACAATTGCCGCACGGTGAATGGAGCGATGTGTGTGTGTCACCGCACTTGGGATGTGTGATCTGAGCCGCTGGCATTGTCCGTGGATGCCCGTAGGATTAAATCAGTTGAACCAAATATGTCAAACCCACCCCACCCAGTTGAACTTCTTATATAAAACCGAAGCCCCGGCCAGTCTTGGTTGGGGTTTCTTATTTGGCTTGAGTTATGATCAACTGCTGTACTTTGCCAATCACCGGATTAAATTCTGGTCCTTTCTGATGGGGGGCTGTTTCAACAGCCTGTTGCTCATCTTCCATCATCAGTACATCCTGGCGGACGAGGCCGTCGAGGAGGCCTTGGGCTGAGTTGAAAAGGCTGTCTTTGATAAAGCGCCGAAACCAGATCGGCAGCTTATGGAGCCGATGAAAGGCATTAAGTGAGGTGAAGTGTAGCAGATAGGCCTTAGTCTGGGTGGGGCTGACCGGGCAAAACAGGCAGTAGATTTTGAAATCTTGGCCCAGGACCGAGCGCCAGTGGGGGTACAAGTAGCTGACATCCAGGTGGGTGGGTCGCAGCTGACGCAGGGCTGGGACAAATAGCTGGGAGACGGACCAGATTTTATCGATTTTGTAGTAAGTCTCGGCGGCGTAATGGGCGTCAATCTGGGTGGGGCTTTGATCGATGGTTTGTAAGACCGGGTTGGCCCAGGCTTGGAGGTCATCGTGCAGCCGCCCATGGTACATATCCATGAGATTTTCGACCAAAAAGGAGAAATGGGCGTTGACATCGATGGTGGCGACTGAGGCGATGTAGTTGAGATGCTCCCATTCGGGGAGGGGCAGGGGTTCGATATGTTCGGCTTCTAATCTGGCGACATCACCAGGAAAGA
>JBCDDJ010000164.1:0-12768 GCA_039180385.1 Cyanobacteria bacterium P01_G01_bin.38
GGCAGCAAGTGCTCGGTCATGCGTTCTTTTTGCAGCCGCAGCGCCATCACAAAATCGGCATCCCGTAGGGCTGGCGCTAGCTGCCAATGCACATAAACTTGCCGCTTGATGGTGCCGGTTGGCGTCACTAAAGGGGTTTGAAAGGCCTCCTCAAAAATTTTGGGGAGCAGGGTTGGCGGGGCCACCAGATGCACCTCAGCACCGCAGGCGGTCAGGCTCCACAGGTTAGACCGGGCTACCCTTGAGTGGAGGATGTCGCCTGCGATCGCAACTTTCTTACCCGCTAGCAGCTCGACCCTCGGGGCCCCATTATCTAAGCTGGTACAAATCGTAAACAGATCGAGCAGCGCCTGGGACGGATGTTCATGCTGACCGTCCCCCGCATTGAGCACCCCCACCCCCGCCCCCAGACGATCCATCTCTTGGGCAATAGTGGCCGGCACCCCTGCCTGGGCATGGCGGATCACCATCAGGTCAGTGCCCATCGCCAGGTAGGTTTTAGCCGTATCCAGAATCGTTTCACCTTTGGTTAAAGAAGACGTACTGGGCGAAAAATTGAGCGTATCTGCGGAGAGCCGTTTGGCCGCTAGCTCAAAGCTACTCCGGGTGCGGGTAGACGGTTCAAAAAACAAATTGGTCACGACCCGTCCCTGCAGCGTCGGGACCTTTTTTGTCTTACGAGAGAGCACTTCTCGAAAGCTCAGGGCGGTTTTAAGAAACGTTTCGTACTCACCTGGGCTAAAATCTTCTAGCGAAATGATATGGTGACGATTCCAACTGGCTTCGGTCATTTCTGTGCCCGTCCTTTCCTAGGTAACCTTTCCTCAGTAACCTTCACTCGGTAAACTGTCACATTTATCGCAAAGCAATAAGCCTCTTTTTTATAGGATTTAGATCAGGTAGGGTCTAAACTGTAAACCGCTAAACTGTAAACCGTTATTTAAGGATTTACCTCAGCTCAAATTGCGGATTCTAATATCGCCAACATACCCCCGGCTAATATAATTTAGAGCCTACTGTTTGACTCCATATTCTGTAAGTTCTCTGGACTAGTATTTCATCCCATGGCTCGGTTTCCCAAATCATTCCTTGGCCTGGTATTGGCCCTTAGTTTTGTGACAGTCGCCTGTAATCCATCCGGCGACCTTGCTGAACCTGACACGGCAGCAACCCCGACTGAGGCAGAGCCGCCGGTCGACAGTACCCCTACGACTGACACTGACAAAACAAGTCCCGATCCTGACCCAAAAGATCCGGTTACATCTCAAGCGCCAGATGAGGGCGAGACGGCAGCCGACCTGATAGAGGTCTCCATTTACGTCATGGATGACCAATGCAATGATTTTGTCAAAAGAACGGTGCAGGTCCAAGCTGATAAAGCCATGGACGAAGCCATTGGTCAGGTCATTGCCACCGCCAGCGACTTTAATGCCTTTGACATGTCCGGCTATCGCGTTAAGTTTGACGAATCAACTGGCATGGCCGTTGTCGATTTGCGCCTCGCCCCTGACTCCCAAAGACAGTTTGTCTCCCTCTCTAGCTGCGAACAGCGAACCTTATTTGGCAGCGTAGAAGAAACCCTAATGGAAAATAGCGACTGGGACGTCAAAGCAGTGGAGTTTACTGACAGTGGCGAAGAGTTGGTGCTTTAGTTGGGGCTCAGCTATGGCAGGGATTGTCCTGGGAGGGGCAATAGTGTAGTGGGTAATGGGTGAGGGGACTTCCTGTTAACCTTTTCCCCTTTCCCCTTCCCCAACCAGAAGGCTCTAACTTACAAGGGGTACTCCTTTTTTTGAAACCGCAGGATGCCCGTCTAGATACCACCGCCAGGGCTTGTCTACTGCTTTAGAGAGACCGATCCGGGTGGTTTGGGTTAGCCGCTGAGTGCCTGTTTGTAGAGCGGTGTCAAACTCAGGAGAGCGATGCTCTAACCAGAGCCCTCGGGGTCGCGAAAACGGCTGATTGTTAAAACGGCGATCGATATCAAGGGTGCGGCAGAGTTTGCCAGGGCCAGCGGCTACCCGATGGGGCTGACGGGCGTGTTTGGCCTCAAGGGTAGACGGCAGCATATCCAGACTCAGGGAACGGAGGAGAACCGCGCTGCCTGTGCCAGCCGCCTCGGTCACGACGTTGAGGCAATGATACATCCCGTAGATAAGGTAAACGTAGCTATGCCCTGGTGGGCCAAACATAGCGGCATTGCTCGCCGTCTGTCCGCGATAGGCATGGCAGGCCGGGTCATCGGGCAGATAGGCTTCGGTTTCGACGATCAGGCCACGGATGATTTCACCGCTAGGCAACTGACGACTCAGGGTACAGCCGATCAGGTCTGGTGCGACTGCCAGGGTGTTGCGATCGCACCATTCAGACCCAATGAGGGTTTTTTCCCCAGGTTTGCAGCCAGGTTTGTAGCCAGTAACGTTGCGATTAGTAACAGTCATTTAGCTTTTATTGCATTCCAAAATGAACTTGGTACGATCAATCTAACTGCTTAATCATAGTGAGTTTACTTTGCATGGATATCAAGACAATTCTGCCAGTCCTCGCCGTCGTCTTTAGCCTGGCGTGCCTGTTTTTCGGCACCCAAAACGGGTTTTATGATACTGACAACTACCACGGTAATGGGTCAGCTCACTAAAGGGCTATCTCGGACGCGATCGCACCGACTTGTGGATGAGCTGAGTGGATGAGCTGATTTGTACGCCCTACGCAGTGGGGCATGGTGATGAGGGGGTTTGCTTAGGGCTAAAATTAGGGCCATATCACATCTTATTAGACTGTGGTCTTGCCGACATTGCCCCCCTGATTCCCCCTTCTAGCCAGTCGCCTCAGCAAGCTGCCCCCGCTAATTTTGTCATCTGCAGCCATGCCCATACTGACCACGCCAAGGGCCTTTTGGCTCTTAAACAAGCTTTTCCAACCCTACCCATTTACAGTAGCGAGGCCACCGCTAAGTTATTAGCCCTTAACTGGCCACATCAAAAAGACCTTGCCCCTTTTGGGATCGGACTACCCTGGCGACAACCCATCGCGCTAGCCGCCGATTTGAGCCTTGAGCTATGGCCTGCCGGTCATCTGCCTGGCGCGGCTTGTACGTTACTCACCTACAGCACTCAGCGACGCATTTATCGGGTGCTCTACACTGGCGACTGCTTTTTATCGCCTACCCGGTTGGCCGAAGGGCTCCCTCTAGAAATGATGCGGGGGCTCCAACCCGATGTCTTGATTCTCGAGGGCACTGACGGCACCACCCGCCATCGCCACCGGCGTCAACAAGAAAATAAACTGGCCGAACGGTTGCGCCAAAGCTTGGAAAACCACCCTGAGCGATATGTGGTGCTGCCCGCCCCACTGCTGGGGCTAGGCCAAGAGCTGCTCATGTTGCTGCGCAGCCATCACCACTTTACGGGCTATCCCACCACGGTTTGGGTCGATCCCCTGATTGCCCGAGGCTGCGATACCTATCTCACCATCCTCGATACCTTCCCCCGCAGCGTTCAAAACTTTGCCCAACACCAACCCCTATTTTGGGATGAGCGGGTTTTCCCCAGGATCAAACGACTCATACCAGGACAGCCCTTACCCCCACCCCCCGCCATTTTAGTAGTCCACCCAGCCACCCACCCCCCGCTGTATGGCTCACCTCCCAACGCAGAGTGGACCGTCTTTTTGCCAGCCACCGACCATTTAGAGCGCTGGCAAGCCCAGGTGCCCCAAATCGGGACAGCCTACAACTGGCTCGATGTCCTCAAAAACACAGCCCAATCAGGAACAGTACAGCTAGAAACCTATGGATTGAGCTTTCACTGCGATGGTCAAAGCACCACCCAACTGATTCACAATCTACGCCCCCAGCATGTGCTCCTGATGCACGGTACGCCTACCCATCTCACTGATTTAGCCAACCTGGAAGAACTCCAAAACCGTTACCAAATCCGCATTCCCTTACCAGGGCAGCCCATTGAGCTGTTACTTGACCAGCCCTTTTGGCAACCAGCCCCGCCCCCTACAACCACCCATGAGGGTGAAGTCATCGAAACCCGAGAATCCCTAACAATTTCTCTGCCCCCTGAGATGACCCAAGATCCTCGCTGGGCAGCTTTTGCCGATACAGGGTTAATCGAGATTGCCTGGCAGGGCGATAAACTGGTGTTGCGGGGCTTAAGTCAGGCCGAAGTATTGTTCCCGGCACCCAGCCAAACCCGAAATTGCTTTCACTGTCGCCATCAGCAACGACAATACTGTCGCAACCCAGCCTCACCTTTGTTTAATCGTCAAGTTACCCCCGATGGCTATTGCCCTGAGTTTGAAGTCTATAAAGCCCCCTCAGGGGAATAGGGGTTCTTTGCGGTAACCTAACTTAATCCAGCCATCTGATCCCTACGTGTCTGAACAACCGGGCCTGTGAACTTGGATAGCATCACCCCTGCGTTAAATGCCCGATGCTATCTAAAAGTGTTTCAAGAGTATTACTTCACCCTTGGTCTCTATCCCACCCATGAATTAGCCAGAGATCAAGAAAATTAGCTACTGGATAATATCCAAAAATTTCAGCCTACCCACAGGCTAAGGGGCAATTGACTGAGCAGTGCTGACGCGCCAACACTAAATTCCACCCATCGGGACTGAAACCTGGTTAGCCAACGACAGGCTCTAATGTCTATTGTCGGCTGAGTTCAGGAGGTGATTAGCTTGAGCATCGGCCTTCCTCTAGCGTAGACGGGCTCTAACTGCTGAATCTTAGGGGGTACGGTCAACATATTTACCTCAATTTGGTCCCACACAGCTGGCGACACACGCACTGCAGCCTCTTTGCAGCGGGCAATCAGCTCATGGGCGTGAAAGTAGTTAGTCAAGGCTTGCACATCTGCTGCCGACAGATTTACCCAAGCAGGGTTTAACGCCAGGGCCTGCATCCAAAGCTGGCTAAGATGTTGGGTAAACGCCTGTCGATCAGCGCGGGCAGCATTGGCACCGGGAACGCATTCCTTCAGAGCTTCTAACCCCTGAATCAGACTGGGAAAATCTACCGTTTCAAAAATGCGTAGCGACGCATATTGGTAAGCGCGATCGCGATCCAGGGCGCGGGCATGATCTAAATCTTGCCCGAGGGCGCGAACGTGGGCGAGATCCAAATCGCGAACACGAGCCAGGTCAAAATCAGGCGGTAGAACCAGACCACGGGCATGATCCAGGGCCCCTTCTTGGTCTGGGTTGAGTCTTGCGTTGAGGCTGCGGGCTAAAAAAATGGCCGCGCAGCGTTTTTCTGCGGGCCGATAGTGGCTGGCTGCGCTGGCGGTAATCTCATCGGCCCACCTTAATAAACTTTGCAATATCGGGCTTTGCAAATAGCTATTCGCCTGGCGCTCCATTGCGCTCAAAAAGGTATCAGCCCCCCAGCGCATCAGCCCAGGGATGAGTAAAAATACCTCTCGCCAACGATTATCCAGCAAATGCTGCTGGATCAGCTCCTCCCATAGCCCATGATCCAAGACATACTGGGCCGCCAAGTACTCTTGTAAGGTCAAATGAGAAAACGAATACGCATTTTCTGCCCGCTCAACCAGAATCCCTTGCTGCACCTCAATTGCGTCGACAACCGCCTCCCCATCCAGATGCTTAGGAGCATTGAGGTTACTTGCCAAAAAGCCTTTGACCGACTCAACTAGCGCCCGACGGGAGAAAAATAGCTGGTTGACCTTAAAGTTTTGATAGGCAATTTCAGACAGCAATACCTCTTCTAATTCAGTGCTGAGCCCTTCATAAATTTCAGTACGCAAGATTCGTTTCTCAGAGGCCCACTCTTCTAACAAGATGCGTAACGCTTTGCCATAGAGCAAACTGCGATTATCTGGAAACGTTTGGGCGCGATTGTAAACCAGGCACAAGAAAGTCAGCAGCAGGGGTGTATGGGCCAGTTCTTTCGCAGCGCTGTTTTCTGGCTTCTGTAGCAGTGTCCAGCAGTTGTCCGCAGTTCTTTGGGCTTTATCATGCTCACTGCCAAACCAGTTAGCCAAAAATTGTTGAATTTGCTCATTGTCAAAATCTGACATCGCCACGTCCCTAAACCGCTTGAATCCACTACGGTAGGCAGCGGTGCGGCAAGACACAATAAACCGATTTTTGTCATAGCGATCCACAAAATCTTGAATTGTACTGATCGCTTCGTTGAGATTGTCTGACGGCACTTCATCCAGCCCATCCAGCAAAATCAGCAACCGGCCCTGATCGAGAGCACGTCGGGTAAACCGCTGTGCATCCGGAAACCCACAGGTGGCAAACTCAGTTGCGATAAAAGCTTCGAGGTCAATCTCAACCGTATCTAAACGCTTGAGCTCGATAAAAACCGGAATGCACAGGTGCTTATAAAAATCAGGAAACTTCAGATGCTCGTAGCTGGTTTTCATATAGTGACAAGACTTGAGCGCTTCGAGGCCAGTCTTGCGCAAAAATGTAGATTTACCAGCCCCTGGCCCCCCTAACACCATCAAGTATTGAGTATCATTAGCGATTTTGAGACCAGGTTGGCGCTGGCACTGGCTGTTCTCGAGTTGATACCCCCGCAGACGACTGCTTCGATAAGCCTGTTCTAGGGACTCAATCGACTCAAAGTTCAAAATCTCTTGAGCGCTCAAAAATTTGGCTGTGGTGTAGACCGTCTCCAGACTAATGGGTTCGCGCATTCCCAACACTTTGAGCTGGCAATGGCGCTTCTTATAATGCTGAATATAGCGATGAGACGCATCAAACAGCCGCTGTTGAAACTCTGCGCCTAAGCTACGTCGTAGCCGCTCCAACAAGCTGCTACTGCTTTCTGCCACAATCTCTGCGGCAACACTGGCCATACTCCCCGCAAAGGCGGCAACAATCGGTTCCAAACCTGTCATTAAAGTGCACTGGCCTAACGTCTCTTTTATTCTGTCGAGGGCAGTCAGCGCTAGACATCCGGCATTACAGTGCCTTCATGTATTAAAGATCACGAAGATTTTCTCAAAAACTGTCAAACTCAACAACGGCGTCTCTTTGCATCGCGTGTACAGCTCGATGTTTTTTTAGCCACTCAGTTAAGTTCTGATGAAAGTAGAAACGCTAAGATCTATGGGGGGTAAGACCCCCAGGGGGTATCGAACATTTTTTTTGGCTGGCGATCTGTTGACTGTTTTTTAGGTAGGCAGATGCTGAGCCAACACTTGCTTTAGATAAGCACCCGTGTAGGATTTGTCATTCTCAGCCACCACCTCGGGGGTCCCTTGGGCGATCACCTCTCCCCCGCGGTCGCCGCCCTCTGGCCCCAGGTCAATCACCCAGTCGCAGCACCGCACTACATCCAGATTGTGCTCAATCATGATCACCGAGTTGCCTTTGTCTACCAGGCGCTGCACCACATCCAGTAGCTTATGCACATCGTAAAAAGACAGCCCCGTAGTGGGTTCATCGATCAGATAAAGGGTTTTGCCCGTCGAGCGTCGGGCTAGCTCAGACGCCAGCTTCATGCGTTGGGCCTCCCCCCCTGATAGGGTGGGCGCAGTTTGACCCAGGCGAATATACCCCAGCCCCACATCCACCATCGTTTGCAGCCGAGCTGCGGCTTTAGGAATGTTCTCAAAAAAGCCTAGAGCCTCTTCTGCCGTCATATTGAGCACATCTGAAATATTTTTGCCCTTATACTTCACCTGCAAGGTTTCGCGGTTATAGCGGGCTCCTTTGCATACTTCGCACTGCACATAGACATCCGGCAAAAAATTCATCTCAATCACGTTGACGCCTTGCCCACCGCAGGCTTCACAGCGTCCACCCTTGACATTAAAAGAGAACTGCCCTCGCTTATAGCCCCGGGCCTTGGCTTCGATAGTCTCAGCGTAGAGATCGCGAATCACATCGAACACGCCAGTATAGGTGGCGGGGTTTGAGCGTGGCGTGCGACCAATCGGGGACTGATCAATCACAATCGCCTTATCAAGCGCCTTGAGGCCCGCAATGGGTTCCATCTCTTTTGGTTGGGGGACTTTTGTCCCAAAGTGATGCTGCAGCGAGGGGTAGAGCAGTTCGTTAATCAAGGTTGATTTGCCTGACCCAGACACCCCCGTGATACAGACAAACTTACCCAGGGGGATATCAATATCGATGTGCTTCAAGTTGTTGCGATGAGCGTCACGAATTTTTAGACTGCGGTTGTTCCCTTTCCGCCGCTCTGACGGGGTGATAATTTGCCGCCGCCTCGAGAGATAGGCCCCCGTCAGCGAGTCTTCGGTATTGAGAATGTTATCAAGACTGCCCTTAGCAACAATTTGCCCGCCGTGGATGCCTGCACCTGGGCCAATATCGACAATGTAGTCAGCGGCGCGCATGGTGTCTTCATCGTGCTCAACCACAATCAAGGTGTTCCCGAGATTGCGCAGGTGGTTAAGGGTCTGCAACAGGCGATCATTATCTCGCTGGTGCAGACCGATACTGGGCTCGTCTAATACATACAGTACCCCCGTCAGCCCCGCTCCAATCTGGGTTGCCAGACGAATTCGCTGGGCTTCGCCGCCTGACAGGGTCATCGCGGTCCGATCTAAGGTGAGGTAGTCTAGGCCTACATCCAACAAAAAGGTGAGGCGTGCTTTAATCTCTTTGAGCACTAACTCACCAATTTGGAGTTGTTTGGACGTCAGCTTGGGGGGAGCACCGTTATCGCCCACCATCACTAAAACGCGATCCAGACACTCACGAATCGAGACACTGGTGAGCTCTTTGATATGAAAAGGGCCAATCCGCACGGCCAGCGATTCAGGCTTAAGTCTAGCCCCATCGCACACTTCACAGGGCTGATTTACCAGATATTTCTCGAGTTTTTGCTTATAGATGTCTGAAGTCGTCTCTCGATATTGTCGCTCTAGTATAGGTAAGACCCCTTCATAGCGACGATAGTAGCCCTTGTTTTCTCGATAGCGAGAATCGGTCTCAATATAGATTTTGTCGTCGGAGCCGTGGAGCAATGTATGCTGCTGCTTTTCAGTTAGTTTCTCCCAGGGCAGTTGAATCTCAAACCCGTAGGCCTGACCTACGCTATACAGCAGCGAAAAATAATAGGTATTGTCCTTTTCTGACCAGGGTGCGATCGCAGCATACACCGGCAGCGTTGGATCCGGCACCACCAGATCTGCTGAGAACGTTTGTAAACTCCCCAAACCATGGCAGTGGGGGCAGGCCCCATAGGGCGAGTTGAACGAAAACAACCGGGGCGACAGCTCATCCATCACCGCCCCATGCTCCGGGCAAGCAAAATTCTCAGAAAAAACGATTTCTGTCGGCAAGTCTTCGACCTGCCCAGCAGTCACCCCATAATCGCCACCTTTTTCCGCCGCCATCGGCATACTATCGGGGTTACCCGACGCTTTCCCCTTCGCCTTTCTCCCTTCTCCCTTCGCCTGACTTCCCTTCGCCTTTGCTTTCTCTTTCGCCCCACCGTCTAATGCTTCCAGCTTGCGCTCCGCCAGAATCTCAATAATCGCAATGCCTTCGGAACGCTTCAGCGTCGTACTCAGCGAATCCGCCAGGCGTTCTTCCAATCCTTCTTTCTTGACCAGGCGATCGACCACCACCTCAATATCGTGCTTTTTATTTTTCTCTAGCTCAATATTGTCGCCCAGTTCGCGGATTTCGCCGTCAATGCGCACCCGCACAAACCCCTCAGCGGCCAGACCTGAGATCAGCTTTTGGTGGGTGCCCTTTTTACCCCGCACCACCGGAGCCAACACTTGAAATCGCGTGCGATCCGGCAGTGCCATCACCTGGTCGATCATCTGGTCAATGGTCTGGGGCGAAATCGAGCGATCGCACTGCGGACAGTGGGGCTCTCCCGCCCGGCCATAGAGCAGTCGCAGATAGTCATAAATCTCCGTCACCGTCCCCACCGTGGAGCGGGGGTTATGGGAAGTCGATTTTTGGTCAATCGAAATCGCCGGACTCAGCCCCTCAATCGAGTCCACATCTGGCTTATCTACCTGCCCCAAAAACTGTCGGGCATAGGCGCTGAGCGACTCTACATAGCGTCGCTGCCCCTCCGCAAAAATCGTGTCAAAGGCCAGCGATGACTTGCCCGAACCCGACACCCCAGTGAAGACGATCATGCGATCGCGAGGCAGATCAAGATCAATATTTTTGAGGTTATGCTGCCGCGCCCCCCGAATCCGAATCAGATCGTCTGAGAGATTAACCAAATCATCCGCCGTCTGAGCAGACTTTGCGCCCCTGCCAGTGGTTTTGCCAGTCGCTTTACCATTGCCCTGAGCAGCCGACCGGGTCCGACTAGACTGGGTCTGGGTAGACTTTGCCTGATTAGATTTAGATCGGGGCATGAAGGAGGGCCACGGTTTAACACATTTCTTCATGATAGTAGAGATGTACCCATTCTGGGAGCGTGGCACGCTTAGAACTACGGACGATGCCTTACCTCCAAACCGTCTCAGCTGGTCTCGTCTCCACCAAAACCTGACCCTTTGAAATCACCGTGCGTACTGTCGCTCGGGTGCGAATCGCCTCATAGGGATTAGGGGCATCCAGGACGATTAAATTCGCCGGTTTGCCAACTTCAATGCCGTAGTCTGACTCAAGGCTCAGGGTCTTTGCGCCATAGCGAGTGATCATGTCGTAGCAGGCGTTTATCTCTGGCAGGCCGGTCATCTGGCAAATATGCACCGCCATGGAGGCGACCTCTAGCAGATTGCCTGTGCCCAGGCTGTACCACGGGTCCTGAATACAGTCATTGCCTAGACTGACATTGAGGCCTGCCTGCCAGAGCTCTTTAACGCGGGTCACGCCCCGCCGTTTAGGGTAAGTGTCGGCCCGCCCCTGCAAAGTAATGTTGATTAGCGGATTGGCAATGAAATTAATCTGGGCACGTTTCAAAAAGCTCATCAGCTTAAAGGCATAGGCATTATTATACGAGGCAAAGGCTGTGGTATGGCTGGCGGTCACCTGATGGCTCAGGCCACTGCGAATCGCACAGGCGGCGATCACCTCTAAAAAGCGAGCCTGGTCATCATCAATCTCGTCGCAGTGGATATCAATCAGCCGGTCATACTGCTGGGCCAGCTCAAAAATCCGATGCACTGAGCGCACCCCATCTTCACGGGTCAGCTCATAGTGAGGAATCCCCCCCACCACATCGGCTCCCATCCGCAGGGCTTCTTCGATCAGGTCGGCATTATCAGGACCACCGTAGATACCATCCTGGGGAAAGGCGACGATCTGGAGGGTGAGCCAGTCTTTGACCGCCTCCCGCACCGTCAGCAGTCCCTTCAGGGCGCTTAGACTGGGCTCACTCACATCAGCATGGCTGCGAACGAACAATACCCCTTGGCTGGCCTGCTGCTTCAGCGCCTGGATTGCCCTAGCCTGGACATCTTCTGAGGTCAAATCCTGTTTCCGTTCGCGCCAAATTTCGATGCCCTCAAACAGGGTGCCGCTCTGGTTCCATCGGGGCTGCCCCGCCGTCAGGACCGAGTCCAGGTGAATGTGGGATTCTACAAACGGTGGGCTGACTAGACACCCTTCAGCCTCAATTTCGGCATCGGCGCTGAGGTTTAAATGGGGGGCGATCGCCGTGATTTTACCGGCTGCGATCGCAATATCGACCGGCCCTTCTACAGACCCCTCAGGGCCCACATATTGACCGCCTTTTAACAAAAGAGTAAAGGAAGCATCCATCAAAATCAAAAATTCCAGAGATTTCGAGTGAATCTTAGGCCAATTTTTTAGGAAAGTTTGTTCATCTGTAAACGTCCTGGAAAATTCGCCCAAAAATTACAGCCAACAAATGCCAATTAACCCAGTTTGATTTCCCTTCAAGCCCTCCTTAACGACTCCAAAATGAGTCAATCTAGCGTTATCAAGACTGATGATCGGGTGGCCTGACAAAACTTTTGGCTGGGCAGTTAGAAACCATCTCTGAGATTGACAGTTGCAAGCCTATTCACTTTAGATAGAATTACGTCAGGGCTAATATCATTTCTCATTTCTGACTGTCCAGTTAGCGAACCATTGGCTTAGCGAAGTATCCCAAGAGGCAACCGTTCATCAAGGACCAAAATACCGACGGCCAAGTTTCAATCTTGAGGTTTGTCTGATGGAAATTCAAGCTCGCATCAGTCGTCAACGGGTTAAGCATATTGTCGACAGCTATCGACTTGAGGGTGACGATACCCCCACTTTCAATACTTATTTGGCATCGCTCCTCGACGAATCACCCGCTCCTTTAGTCGAGCTAGCGCTGGTTGAGGCCATTGTGAATGGCTGGTCAATCATTCCCCTGCCCAGGGGTCTCGCTTTGTTAACCCAGGTACACGAACGCCTTAAGCGGTGGCAGCAGCAGCCGATTAAAAGCTCAATTACCCCTGCAGTGTTTGAGCAAGTTACCGGATTGGACTCAGCCGTGGTTTTTGATCCTCAGATCCTGACCCAGCTGCGGTCACCCCAGGGTGCCTCAGAATCGCCCTAGCCACCGTTGCCATCCCAAGAACCTTTAGCCCCGACTGCTGCAGTTCCGTTGCCGCCGCCTGGGCAGTCGCGCCCGTCGTATAGATATCATCTACTAACAACACCGCTGACGACATCCGATCAAGCGTCCAATCCGGGCCCAACCGAAAGGCACTGCGCAGATTAGATTGTCGGGTAGCCAGACCAAATTGATGCTGAGCCTCCGTCGCTTTGACCCTGAGTAACCCCTGGCCGAGACAAGGCAGACCGGTTATCCGACAAAACCCTTGGGCAATCAGCTCCGCC
>JBCDDJ010000165.1:0-12756 GCA_039180385.1 Cyanobacteria bacterium P01_G01_bin.38
AGGTTGCGATCGCTGCTCTATCCCTGGCGTCGATCAGGCTAGCGGAGTCCAGAGGAAAGAACCGCTTAAAACCCTGGCCACCTATCGTCGCTGGGACAGCGCTATTTGGTTCGGCCAAAATTTAGTCCAGAGAAACTTGGGGCAGTTGAAGGTCGGTGATTTGATAGAAGTGGTGGCGGTAAAATGAGTTTTGATCTCTCAGTTTTAAGGTGTTATCACGGATACCATTAGGGCAGACTTTCCCAAGTGCTTCTCAACTTAGAAACTAAACATTGAGAACTTGTCGATAATCTCTTCTCAATCAAATATTAAATTGGCCTTAAATTCAATTTGCTAGGGTGCCTGCGGTGTTGCGAGGAGCTACCGTTGAGTATTTTACAAGCTGGGCTGGCGGCATTCTTAATGTTGCTGCTGGGGGATTTTTTATCAACCTTTGCTTATCACGTGCCTGAGCATGTGTTTGGGCGCTATCACTGTGTGGTGCATCACAGCCCTAACCGCAGTTTTGTTCACTACGCGATTCGTAAAAGTAAGCCCCAGGTGCTGATGCCAGGCTTTTTAGGGGCTTTTCCCTATTTGGTCTTGGTGCCGGTTTTGTGGGGGCTCTCGCCGCTGGGGGGGGTGTTGGGTCTGGTCCTGGCAGAGCTGCATGTCATCTGGCGACACCAATTTGCGGTTGACTATGCGACGCCGTGGTGGGTGCAACAGCTGTGTTGGTTATTTTGTATTACGACCCCTGAGCGTCACTACTTGCATCACTGCGATGGCAATGTTGCCTTTGGCGATGTGTTTACCTTTTATGACAAACCGGCAGGCTGGTGGCTCCGATATCTGCGGCAGCTTAAGCGGCGGTCCTCACAAATAAGATTGGGCAGGGTGCCTTCTGAAGCACATAGCGACTGAGCGTTTGGATCGCGCCCGGCTCGGTATAGCCAAGGATTAGCATATCGGCATCCCATTGATGGGCAACCTCGCAAATGGTTTCTTGTGGGATGCCCTTGATCTGTTTGTAATCGACGACAAATCCTGCGTTTTTGGCGCGGTCAGCATAGGCCTTGAGATAGCGCAGGCAGCGGTCTTCAAAGCGTTTCCAGAGGCTGCGGTCGGGTTCTTCAAAGGGGGTCCTAATCGTCACGGTGCCCACTTTCTTAGGAATAGGATTTTGGGCCTCAATGGAGATGACATGTAAAAATCTGAGCTGGGCTTGGGTGGCCTGAGCCAGGATGGTGGCCTGGTCATAGACCCGATGGCTGCTGTCGGTAAAGCTATCGATCGCGACCAAGATTTTTTTAACCATGGCTGGATGCACACAATCTGAATTTCTAAGGGCATTGTATCGGGTTGGCTGGATGTCGGGTTGACTAACGAATTTCTGGAGTGGGGATGATTTGAAAACGAAGCGATGCCCCTTAAACTGGGGTGAGCGCAATCGAACTTCGGCACATCCAGCCCATGCGTGCGCTCAGGTAAAACCTCAAGTTTTCAAACTGGATGTGGTGTTAGGTCGCTTAGTAAATAGAGGCGTTTAATGAAGATTCAAACGATTACGACGACTCCGTTTTCCGATCAAAAGCCTGGCACTTCGGGCTTACGGAAACAGGTAACCGTTTTTCAACAGCCCCACTATCTTGAAAATTTTATTCAATCTATTTTTGATAGCTTGCAGGGCTATCAGGGTGAAACCTTGGTGGTGGGCGGTGATGGCCGCTTTTATAACCGCCAGGCGATTCAAATTATTCTAAAAATGGCGGCGGCTAGTGGCTTTGGTAAGGTGCTAGTTGGCCAGGCAGGGATTTTATCAACGCCTGCGGTCTCTTGTCTTATTCGAAAGTACGCGGCGTTTGGCGGCATTGTTTTGTCCGCGAGCCACAACCCCGGCGGCCCTGACGGTGACTTTGGGGTTAAGTACAACATCGGTAACGGCGGTCCTGCGCCGGAGGGGGTGACCAACGCTATTTTTGAGCACAGTAAGTCAATTACGGAATATAAGATTTTGGAGGTGTCTGATCTCGACCTCGATCGGGTAGGCACGACCCAGCTGGGTAATATGACGGTCGAGGTGATCGACTCGGTCAATGACTATGCGTCGCTGATGGAGGTGCTGTTTGACTTTGAGGCGATTCGCCAGCTGCTGACCTCTAGCAACTTTAGAATGTGCATGGATTCGATGCACGCGGTGACAGGGCCTTATGCCACGGCGATTTTTGAGGGACGCCTGGGAGGCCGTCAGGGGACGGTGCAAAATGGTAAACCGCTGGAGGATTTTGGCGGGGGGCACCCCGACCCTAACCTGGTCTATGCCCATGACCTGGTAGATATCATGTTCGGTGACAACCCGCCGAACTTTGGGGCGGCCTCCGACGGCGATGGCGATCGCAACATGGTGTTGGGAAGCAATTTTTTTGTCACCCCCAGTGATAGTTTGGCGGTACTGGCGGCCAATGCCACCCTGGTGCCGGGGTACCGCGATGGCCTCTCAGGCATCGCCCGCTCGATGCCCACCAGTCAGGCGGCGGATCGGGTGGCGGAGAAACTGGGCATTGACTGCTACGAAACCCCCACCGGCTGGAAGTTTTTTGGTAACCTGCTGGATGCGGACAAGGCGACGCTCTGCGGTGAAGAAAGCTTTGGTACCGGTTCCAACCACGTTCGCGAAAAAGACGGTCTGTGGGCGGTCCTGTTTTGGCTCAATATCCTGGCAGTGCGGCAGCAGTCGGTGGAAGACATTGTCCGTGAGCACTGGCAAACCTACGGTCGTAACTACTATTCTCGCCACGATTATGAAGGCGTTGAGTCTGATAAGGCCAATACGCTGATGGGGAATTTGCGATCGCACGTCCCCACCCTCAAAGGTCAATCGCTGGGGGCTTATACGGTAGACTACGCCGATGACTTTAGCTACACCGACCCGGTGGACGGCAGCGTCAGCCAAAAGCAAGGTATTCGCATTGGCTTTACCGACGGGTCGCGCATGGTGTTTCGGCTCTCAGGTACTGGCACAAAGGGCGCAACGCTGCGGGTGTATGTCGAAAGCTATGAGCCGGACCCAGCCAAGCACGATCAGGATACCCAAACGGCTTTAGCCCCGCTGATTTCGCTAGCCGATGAGGTGGCGAAGATTAAGGAGCTGACTGGGTTTGATCAGCCGACGGTGATCACTTAGGGGAAAAAGGGCGAAAGGTGAAAGGGGCAGGGCGAAAGGGTAGTAAGGCAATCGTTTCGGCCATTCCTAGAGGGTTACAGGCGGTGAATACTCTTTCAAACAGAAATAGGCCGCCCTCAAGAGGCTCCTTCGCCCTGCCCCCTTTACCCTTTACCTTTCGCCCTTCGCCTATTTAGTGGTTAATTACTTTCTTGCACCGACACACTCGTCGTTACGGTCTCGCTTTCCACTGTTTTGGCATATTTCTCTGAGACGGCGGCGACTTCGGCTAGGCGGTCGGCCTGGGGAGCTTCTTCTGCCACTGATTCTTCAACGGCTGCGGTGCTCTTTGCTTGATTGCCTGCACGCATCCGCTGTATGAGGGAAGTGGTAAAGCCAATGGTGAGGTAGGTGCCGCTGAGCAGCATCCAGGCTTCGATGACGTAGGTCATCATTTGATCAAGGGTTTCAACAGTCATGCGATCACCTCGGAGCCTTGTTACATGACTAACAGGATATCTTGACAGTGCCGTTCTGACTCAAATGCTACATCACATAGGCCCAAGTTTGCATGCCCAAATCTGTGCGCTCTCTGGATTTGATGATTCGTCAATATCGCAGTGCCGCGCCCCTCAAAACCCTGCTGGGTCTCTATCGGTCCGATCTCGATAAGCTGGGGCTGTCGGTTTTTTTTTACATCATTAAGCACAGCCCAGAGTGGATTAGGCCGGTGGTGCTGGCGAATGTGATTAATATTATTGCTGCGCCCGATCAGATGTCTTTAAGGGCGCTGTGGATCAATGGTGGGGTGCTGGCGATCGCAATTGCCCAAAATATTCCCAATCAGTACCTCCACATCCGATTTCTCAGCACGGCCTCGCGCAATCTAGAGATGAATCTGCGGGGGGCGGTGGTACAGCGGCTACAGCAGCTGTCGATCGGGTTTTATCAGCAGCGCAGTACGGGGGTATTGCAGTCTAAGGTGCTGCGAGATGTGGAAGAGATTCAGCAGCTGACGGCCTATTTGTTTCAGTTTATGCCGGCGGCGGTGCTCAATATTGGGGTTGCGATCGCAGTGACCGCAGTCCGCGCCCCGGTATTTGTCCTCTTTTTTGTCGGCACGGTGCCCGTGGCCGCGATTTTAGTCCAAACTCTGAAAGGGGCGATTCGGCGTCGCAATGCAATCTTTCGGCAGCGGCGAGAGGGGCTCTCAGCGCGACTGATTGAGATGATTAAGCTGATTCCGGTGACCCGCGCCCACGGGGCTGAGGCGGCGGAGACGGCGCAAATTGATCGGCGCTTGGGGGCGGTGCGGCAAGCGGCTATGCGCCTGGATACGATCAACGCGGTGACGGGGGCGGTGGCCTGGGTGGTCCTACGACTATTTAACTTAGGCTGTTTGTTGCTGGCTGCCTGGTTTGTCTATACCCAGCGGTTTGGACTGGCCGTCGGGGATGTAGTGTTGCTAACCGGCTATTTTGATAGCCTTACCAATGCAGTGATTCAGATTTTGACGGTGCTCCCGCAGATGGGCACCGGGTTCGAGTCCATCCGCTCGGTGGGCGAGATTTTAGAATGCGCCGATCTTGAGCAAAACCAGGGCAAGCAGGGGGTGCCTTCGGTGCGGGGTGACTTTTGTTTTGAGCAGGTGAGCTTTACCTACCCAGATAGTCTAGAACCCGCGATTCAACGTCTGTCTTTGCAGGTCTGCTCAGGCGAAACCCTGGCCATTGTGGGGCCATCGGGGGCGGGTAAATCAACCTTGCTGAGCTTAGTCATTGGGTTTGTCAAACCGACCCAGGGCGAGATTCTCTTGGATGGTCAACCGATGATGACCCTTGACCTGCGTACCTATCGCCAGTTTTTAGCGGTGGTCACCCAGGAGACAGTTTTGTTTGAGGGCACCATTCGAGACAACATTTTATATGGCACACCCTCCTCAGGCAACGCTGATCAGGCCTCTAGTCAGAGTGCAGCAAAACTCTGGCAGGCGATTGAGGATGCGAATGCTCTGGAGTTTATTGAGCGACTCCCCGACGGTCTGGAAACCGCGATTGGCGAAAATGGCGTTAGGCTCTCAGGGGGGCAGCGTCAGCGTCTGGCGATCGCCCGTGCCTTGATTCGCAATCCGCGGGTGCTGGTGCTAGATGAGGCGACAGCGTCCCTGGATACGGCCTCAGAGGCTCTGATTCAGCAGGCGTTGCAGCGTTTGATGCGCGATCGCACCACTTTTGTGGTGGCCCATCGGCTTTCCACGATTCGCAACGCTGACCGGATTGCGGTGATGCAATCGGGGCAGCTGGTAGAAATCGGCACCCACGATGAACTGCTGGCAAATGCGGACTTATACTCAAAGTTACATGCGCTGCAAAGATTGTAGGCATCGCTCCTCCTTCAAACCCTGATGATTCAAACCTTCTTAAATCTCCTATGCAAACCACCGCAGATTATGCCTGTGCCTTTTGTGGCGAAACCAGTACCACCTTTATCGACATTAGTGCCGGGTTGAGTCAGCGCTATGTCGAAGACTGCCAGGTGTGCTGTCGCCCGAATATTTTGTACATCTCCATCGATGAAGATACCCTTGAGGTTGAGATTCAGACAGATTACGAGGAATAAACCCCAATTTTTAATAAAAACTAAAGGTTCCTAGGCTGATTGACTGGCAAAACTTGTGCCTGAATGCCTGGAACGCCCTCTCCCTAAACTCTCCTGGAGGGAATCAGAATAGTACTGGCCTGCCTCCCATTGGCCCTCGGGGAGAGGAGTTGGAGGAGAGGGCTCTAGACTTTTGTCAGTCAACCAGGGGTTTTAGGTATCCGTCAGATCGGTCAATCGCTTTCATAGACTGCGCTCCATCCTATCTACGCTACCTTTTTGATCGATGCATCGGACAGCTAGATAAGTTGACCACGGCGTGAGTATACTAATGGTAAGCAAGGTTACGATTTGTGTAACTTAAGGGTATAGTTCTGGCTATTTTGGCTAGTCAGGGTTGCCCAGCGACCACGGGCCGAGTGATGCTGCCGTCTTGCGTTTTTTGCGTTAGCTCCTTGCGTCATCCAGCCCTGGCTTGGATTTGACGTTTGGTTTGGAGATTTTTAACCCGGTGGAGTCCCCTCATCCGCATCAGATGCGTCAGTACGATGCTGCTGCGATCGCAGCGTACTATCGCCGCCGTCCCTGGACCGTGCTTTGGAGAGCCCTCAGCGTTTTCTGGATACTTGGCGGATTTGCCCTCGGCCTATTGTTTGATCGCTGGTTTAATCGAGAAGCTGCTAATCGGCAAAAGCGCGCCAATCAGCTCCGACGAATTTTAACGGACCTGGGCCCTACGTTTATTAAGGTTGGACAGGCCCTTTCTACACGTCCCGATCTGGTTCGTCCCGACTTTTTAGATGAGCTGATCAAGCTACAAGATCGGTTACCTGCGTTTCCCACCGAGATCGCTCACCGCATCATTGAGGCTGACCTGGGTCGCACCCCAGAAGAAGTTTTTAGCTACATCTCACCGGAGCCGGTCGCGGCTGCGAGCTTAGGCCAGGTTTACAGAGCTCGTCTCTTCAGCGGTGAAGATGTGGCTGTCAAAGTGCAGCGCCCCAATCTGCTGCCGACGATTTGCCGAGATCTCTATCTAATGCGCTGGGCCGCTGGGTGGCTTGCGCCCTTTTTGCCGCTAAATCTCGGCCATGATTTAACCCTGATTGTCGATGAGTTTGGTGTCAAGCTGTTTGAAGAAATCGACTACCTCAATGAGGGGCGCAATGCTGAAAAATTTGCCGCCAACTTTCAGGATGACCCGGTGGTTAAAGTCCCGGCTATCTATTGGCGCTATTGCAATAGCCACGTCCTCACCCTGGAGTGGATCGATGGTTTTAAGCTCACCGACATCGATCGGGTCCGCGAAGCGGGGCTTGATACCGATACGCTGATTGAGATTGGGGTGACTGCTGGCTTAAGGCAGCTACTAGAGTTTGGCTTCTTTCACGCCGACCCCCACCCTGGCAACCTGTTTGCCCTCGCAGATGGCCGCATGGCCTACATCGACTTTGGCATGATGGATCAGCTCGATCAGTCGATGAAAGAAACCCTGGTAGACTCAGTGGTCCACTTAATCAATCAGGACTATGGAAATCTGGCGAATGACTTTGTGAAGCTGGGCTTCTTGACCCCCGATACGGATATTCGACCGATTGTGCCCGCCTTTGAGCTGGTGTTTCAAGATGCGATCGGGGCCAGTGTCGGCAATTTTAATTTCAAGAGCATTACGGATAAGTTCTCAGAGGTGATGTATGAATATCCCTTTCGAGTCCCGGCCAAGTTTGCGCTGATTATTCGTTCGCTGGTGACCCAAGAGGGGCTCGCGCTCACCTTAAACCCAGCCTTCAAGATTGTCGAAATCGCTTACCCCTATGTGGCCCGCCGGCTGCTCATGGGCGAAACCCCCTCGCTACGGCGACGACTGATTGATGTGCTGTTTAAGGACGGACGCTTTCAGTGGCAGCGGCTTGAGAATATGATTCGCATTGCCCAGGGCGATCAGGGCTTTAATTTGATTCCGACCGCAGGACTCGGCATTCAATTTTTGGCGTCTGAAGATGGGCAATACCTGCGGCAGCAGATCCTCCTGGCGCTGACCGAAGACAATCGTCTCCATACCGAAGAGGTCAGCCGCCTTTGGGATCTGGTCAAAGGTGAACTCACCCCCGATCGACTGTGGGGCGCGGCTTGGACTGCCCTGACAGACTTCTCTCGGGAGCGGGCAGCGGCGTTAGTGCCTAGAGTCGGTGATTTGACGGCGGGGTTGAAGCGATAGCTCTGAAATTTTGAATGGCAAACGTGAACTTAATATTCGACAGATTCGGGCTTTAGCAAGCCGATTTAAGGTGTCTCTATCCGTTTTTATATAACCCGTGAGAGGGAGGCTAAAGGGCTGACATTAGCCATGGAACCCTGTCTAGAAACATGATTATATAAAATGTGGCCCACAAATAGTCTGCGGGCCACATTTTTCGAAAACTTAGAATGTCTCCTAACAGCCTTTTCTAACGTCGTTTAGGGGTTTGGTAATAGATCTTGCTGCCGCGATCAGAGACAAAGTAACATCGCTTGTAAGAACGCCAGAGCGCTTTTGAGATAGGCATTTTAGACTCGCGATAAAAGTCTCCTAACACGGGCTTAATGGCCTCAGTGGCTTCTTTGAGATGATAATGGGGGATGCTCAAAAAGATATGGTGGGCCACGTGGGTGCCGATGTTGTGGTGGATAGGATCAAACAGCCCATAGCTGCGGTCAATGGTGGACAGTGCGCCTTTGAGAAAATACCAGTCTTTGCCGCGATACCAGGGAATATCGTCTTCGGTGTGGTGCAAAAAGGTGACCAAATCGAGCCACATTACAAACACGATATAGGGCATCACGTAGTATTGAGTTAAAAAGCCCAGGCCAAATTGGAAGCCCACGCCTGCTAAAAAGACCAGCATCAAGCTACAGCAGATCGTGCTGGTGAGGACGGCGCGCTTTTCGTGGGGGCGAAACAGGGGGCTATCGGGCAAGAAGTGAGACCCCTGTTTACCGGGGGAGCGACGGAATAGGTACAGCGGATAGACAAACAAAATCAGGTGAAAGCGGGCTAGCTTTTCGTACCAAGACATTTGTTTATACTGGCTTTCGGTGACCGGATACCAACTCTCGTCCGTATCGATGTTGCCGGTGTTGGCGTGATGGGTGCGGTGGCTAATGCGCCAGCCGTGGAAGGGAACCAGAATTGGGGTGTGGCTGAAGTGACCGACTAGATTGTTGAGCCAGCGATAGCGAGAAAAAGAACCGTGACCACAGTCGTGACCAACCACAAACAAGGCCCAAAACATCGTGCCCTGGAGTACCCAAAAGATGGGAAAGAACCAGGCTTGATCAAGGGTTGCAGCGGTCCAATAGAGCAGGGCAACAATGCCCATATCTAGAAATAAATAAGCCAGCGATCGCAACAAGTTTGACTTAAAGCAGTGGGCCGGAATTGCCTGGCGCACATCTTGGATATTAAAAGGAAGGGTTTGACGGTCGGGCTGAGAAGCCGATGAAGATGGACGAGAAAGTAAACTAGAGGTCACTCGCTGATATCCTACATAAATTAATATGCGGGGTAAAAATCGGGTGAGCCAACAGTATATCGCCCACCTACCCCCACAAGAGGCTCATTGTACGCCTTAACATTCCTTAATACTAGGGCAACCCTGCGGAGATCCTCATTTTTGGTGCCCTGACCAAGGGGGCAGCTCGGTACACCGGGATTTGTCTTGTGGGCGACATGGCCTGAAAATTTCCTTGATTTCGGCGTAAGCTAGTAGGCTATTGGCGATTTCCTTGCCTATCGAAAACTTGAGCCAGAATGGTGTTTGGCTCAGGCAGTACTCGCCTAAGTTGTCAAACGGTTGTTCTATGTTTGCTTTTCACCATCGCACCAAAATTGTTGCTACGCTCGGGCCTGCCAGCGCTTCCCCGGAGATGCTCGAGCGCATGGTAAAAGCGGGCATGAATGTGGCTCGACTCAACTTTTCCCACGGGAGCCATACGGATCATCAGCGGATCATCACAATGCTCAGGGCGGTTTCTCAAAGTTTGGATACGCCGGTAACCATCTTGCAAGATCTCCAGGGGCCTAAAATCCGGGTGGGGCAGCTGACGGATGGGGCCATCGCGCTATCCGCAGGGGAGCGGTTGACGCTGGTACCCATGGCTGATTTTGCGGAACAACCGGCGACGGTGCCGATTGACTACGCCTATCTGGCCGAAGAGGCGGTGCCTGGTACGCCCATACTACTTGATGATGGGCTGTTAGAGCTCACTGTAAGCCGGGTAGAGAGGACCGCCGTTCATTGCCAGGTGGTGCGCGATGGCATGCTGAAAAGCCGAAAGGGGGTCAATCTGCCTAGCTTAAATCTGCGGCTACCGTCTCTGACCGACAAAGACCATCGCGATTTGCTGTTTGGCATCGAGCAGGGGGTTGATTGGATTTCGCTGAGCTTTGTGCGCACGGCTGAGGATTTGCGATCGCTAAAAGCCATCCTTGCCGAGCACAATGCCCCTATCCCGGTGATCGCCAAGCTCGAAAAACCCCAGGCAATTGAGAATTTGGAAAGCATTTTGGATGTCAGCGACGGGGTGATGGTGGCGCGGGGCGATCTAGGCGTCGAGGTCAGCCCAGAGCGGGTGCCAATGATCCAAAAGCGGATTATCCAACGCAGCAACGAGCGAGGGGTGCCGGTGATTACGGCCACCCAAATGCTAGAAAGCATGATCCATAGTCCGCGACCGACCCGCGCCGAGGCTAGTGATGTGGCCAATGCCATTGTCGATGGCACCGACGCGGTGATGCTCTCGGGGGAGTCGGCGGTGGGTGAGTATCCGGTGGATGCGATCGCAATCATGGGTAAAATCGCCCGCGAGGTCGAAAAAGACACCACCTTTAAGAACTTTCCCCCCATCACTAATGATGAGACCAATGCCCTGAGCGAGGCCCTGGGCTCCGTCGACAAACTTTTAGACTTGCGCTGCATTGTCGCCTTTACCAGTACTGGATATACCGCCCGTCTGGCCGCCGCCGAGCGCCCCCGGGCCCCAGTGGTAGCTATCACCACCAGCCCGGCGGTGTATCACCAGCTCAATTTGATCTGGGGGGTGCGCCCGCTGCTGGTGGATACTGAGATCAATAATTTTGAGGACATGCTAAGCCAGTCTGAGGACCATCTGCTCAGGCGGCAGATGGCTGAGCCGGGAGATCGGATTGTGATTATTGGCGGCATTCCCACTCAGCACCCAGGGGGGACCAACGTTCTGAAGATTCACCGGATTACGCAGACGAGCTAGTCGAATCTAGGTGGGTCAGACCGCTTAAAGCTCAATCGCGTAGTCTTCAAGGCTAAATTTTCGGGTTTGGTGAGAGGGGGTGAGTGCGCTGCGCTGGTGAATAAGTGAATACGCTGCGCTGGGGAATCGGTGAAAAGGCTAATACACCTGAACCCCTGAATCACTTCTAACACTACCTCACCATCTCACTATCTCACCTTGCCTAACCGACATTCTAAGCTTGAGGCAGCCATTAAGCCTGGCTAGATCTACCTCGAGCCCTGGGAGCCAGTTTTGGCGCAGCTCGCTTGCCAGACAGACTGGGTCGCCCCGGCTTGGGGCCAGGGGATTTACTTTGGGGGGATGACCGGCGTCGACGTCCACCGTTTTTGGGCTGAGACTGGGAGTGCCCCCTGCCGTTGCGCCCGTTCTGGATGGGCTCTGCCGGAATGCTGGGGTCGGGCTCGTATCCTTCTAGGATTTCCTTTGGGATCTTGCGTTTTAGCAATCGCTCGATGTCTCGCAGCAGCTTGTGCTCATCGACGCAGACCAGGGATACGGCCTCGCCTTCGTTGCCAGCGCGACCGGTGCGACCAATGCGGTGAACGTAGTCCTCCGGCACATTGGGCAGTTCGAAGTTGACGACATGGGGGAGCTGGGCGATATCCAGGCCACGGGCAGCGATATCGGTGGCCACCAACACCCGGACCTTGTTGCTCTTAAACGCGGCCAAAGCTCGGGTCCGGGCTCCCTGGCTCTTGTTGCCATGGATCGCAGCTGCACTCAGGCCGTCTTTTTCTAACTGTTGGGCTAAGCGATTGGCTCCGTGTTTGGTGCGGGTAAAGACCAGCACCTGACGCCAGTTGCGCGACCCGATCAGGTAGCTGAGCAATTCCCGCTTGCGGGCTTTGTCGACCGGGTAAACCAGCTGATCGATGCCCTCTGCGGTGGCATTGCGCACGGCGACCTCGATCAGCTCAGGGCGGTTGAGGAGCTGACTGGCGAGACGCTTAATCTCATTGGAGAAGGTGGCCGAAAACAGCAGGCTCTGGCGGTCATGCTTTCCGGGTAGCAGGGCCAGTACCTTGCGGATATCGTGGATGAACCCCATATCGAGCATGCGGTCGGCTTCGTCGAGCACCAGGATTTCGACCTGGGAGAGATCCACCGTTCGTTGGTTGGCGTGATCGAGCAGCCTGCCTGGGGTCGCTACCAGGATATCGACGCCGCGACGTAATTGGCTGATCTGAGGGTTGATCTTAACCCCGCCGAAGACCACTGCTGAGCGCAGCGGCAGGTGACGGCCATAGGTCTCGACGCTATTGCCCACCTGGGCGGCTAGCTCTCGGGTTGGGGTGAGCACCAGGGCGCGCACCGGACGCCGACCTTTTGGGATCGGGGCTGCACTCAGCCTTTGCAGCATGGGTAGCGTAAAGCCTGCGGTTTTGCCCGTGCCGGTTTGGGCCCCGGCCATCACATCTTGGCCCTCTAAAACGGCGGGGATCGCCTGACGCTGGATGGGGGTCGGCTCGCTATAGCCCTGCTCCTTAACCGCACGCAGAAGTTCAGCCGACAGGCCAAGGGTCTCAAATAACATAGAAAAATTGCTCCGGTTTTGCCCGCTCAGCAACGTATAGGCTGGCTCCGGTTCAGGCTGGATAAGTAAATTCTTTGACAGAATTTCTTCGGCGATCGGTGCGATCGCAATGGGTGTTAACCGGTGACACACCCTAAGCCACAGTAGCATACGAGAAATTTAATCTCACCTC
>JBCDDJ010000166.1:0-12745 GCA_039180385.1 Cyanobacteria bacterium P01_G01_bin.38
AGAGCGGTTGGGGTTAAACATATCCTGGAACACCAAACCGTCTGGAGTATCGATTGGAATCTGAGTATGGATTGAATCAGTTCCGACATCGACTCTATCTTTGGACGGATCGAAGTCGGTGATTCCTTGGGTCGTTCCATCAGTTTCGAAAACTCGACCCCCCTCTCCCAGAGGGTCCATATCTACATCGTCGGGGAGTGGTTCCTCGTCATGATTGTGTTCATCGCCGTGATCATCGTTTCCAGAGTCAACCGGGTCCATCGGATCCATTGGGTCAACTGGGTCCATCGGCTCTACTGGATCTACCGGGTCGATTGGCATCGGGTCAGGGGTCGGATCGGAGGTTGGGTCTGGCGTTCCGGTCACCTGACCATTCAATTCAAACTCGCTTGGCTCAGAAGAGACAGAGCCGTCACCCAGAAATCCAAAGGAGACCTCTGCATCTGGGGCAACCTCACCATTCCATCCCGCATTGCGGATGACGTAGGTATTACCGTCACGGCTGACAATTTCAGCATTCCAGATTTGGGTAATTTCGTTCTCAAACTCAAACTCAAGGGTCCAGCCATTGAGTTGGCTATCGCCCTGGTTGGTAATCGTAATATTGCCTTGAAACCCACTACCCCAATCACTCACAACGGAGAAGTCGACGTCTGTATCCCCAGACATCGGGTCCGGCGTCGGGTCTGGATCCGGCGTCGGGTCCGGGTCGGGGTCCGGCGTCGGGTCTGGATCGGGATCCGGCGTCGGGTCTGGATCCGGCGTGGGAGGGGCACTCCCATCGTACAGCTTAGGAATATCACTGTCAGCCAGAGGGGTGCCCCCAAATTTATCGACCATGTAGGCCAATGCACCAGTAAACCCAGCGTTGTAATCTGTCGCGACTTCATTTGCGATGAAATCATCTCGTCGGTCTTGCCAGGCATCATCGTCCGGCTGATTGGGGCCACCTACCAATGCACCGTAGAGCACATTTTTAGTTTCACCGTCATTGATATTGTTGGTAGTAGACCCGTGAGCCCCTCGGTGGTGGGGATTTTGAGGTGAATTCTCACCAAAGCCAACAACATAGCTCCGGTTGTTAGGGTTATCGCCCAAAATATAGTTCATTTGGGTTTGGGCAAATTGGGAGTATTGACCACCTTTGTCATTAACCGTATCTGCATAGATACCCGCAAGCATGGCGGTATTCGCCGCATATCGCAAAGACCCCCACTGGTCTAACCAGGCCAGGCCACCCTCGGTATATTCAGGAATCCCACCCTCTTGTCTATCAGTCAGCCAGCGATCTAGCCAACCTTCAACTTGGTCTTGATACTCAGCATTGCCGGTTTCCTGAGCAAGCAGAATCGCGGTGCCATACTTCTTATCATCCCAGTTTTGGGTCCAGGGTGCATTAGCAATCCCGTTGGTTTCTTGAAAGTATTGCTCTGCTCTAGTGAGGTAGTCTGTATCAGCCTCACCCGCCGCTTTAGTAGCCTTATGCAGCCAGGTAGCGCCCCAAGCCAGCTCATCGGTGTAGCCACTCCAAGAATTGTAAAAAGTCTGGGCATCTGTGATGGCGTCAGAATACTTACCGCGATATTCTTCTGCAAAGGTATACAGCTGCTTGGCCTTGTCTAATAACTTATCTGCGTAAGCTTCATCACTGGAGCGAAAGATAATAGAAGCTGAGGCTAACGCTGCGGCTGTCTCTCCAGCCAGGTCTGAGCCAGGGTTGTCGGCATCAATCTGATAGGTTGGCCGCTCCATGTTCAAAATCTCGGCAGGTCCCCAAAAGGAGTGGTCTGCCTGGCCATTCCCCACTTGCCCATAGAACACATCATCTGAGACGGCTGCGGTACCCTTATCATCATAGGCATTGAGGAAGTAATCTGTTCCCCATTTGACGGCGTCCAGGGCCTCATCTAGCTGATCAACCTGCTGATAAGCATCTTGGTATTCATCAACGCCCCAAGCAAGCATAGTCATTGAGGCGGCCATGGGCAAACCAAATTTGACATGGTCACCGGCGTCAAAATAGCCCCCCGATAGGTCACGACCAACATCTGCCCCATCATTGAGGGTTGAGTCTCCTCGCCACGGGACACGCTGGTCTTCGGGTAGGTCGCCTGCCCGATTGGCCTCATAAAACAAGAAAGATTTTTGTAGTGCCTCAGCGTAGTTAAATTTTCCGTTTGGGGTACCGTTCTCCACGAGTTTAGTCTCCTTGTATCCATCAATGTTTAAATCAGCAGCCTGTATCCAGGCTGATACGCGGGAGATTTGAGGGAACTGGAAATACTGTAATCTGAGACCTTAGCTCATCTAATTGAGCGTAAAATTATGCTGACCCACAAAAGTTCTGAACCCATTGAAAACTGCCAGGTTAGCATTGTGCTTTGTGATAGCTAACAAAATTGGCGAGTTGGGCTCAGAAGAACTTAGGGACCAAAGCGATCAGCGCTGAGCACCCTGCTTGCAGTGAAGATTCTAGCTAGTATTGACGGTAGAAACACGATGCTCGGTAATTTGGCCCTTGTAAGCCACACCGATGATAATAGCCAGCGAACACAGCCTTTGCCTCTAACCAGGTTGTTAAGCCAGCTTCTTCAGAGACTAGAATCGACCGATAGCACAGGTAGTTTCACAATGCAGAGAAACTTTCAACAGTAACAGCGAAGAATTTGACAACCGTTGAGTCGCAACAATCAACGACGATAAAACCTCTCAATGGGAAATCCCCCTTGAGACGAACTCTCAGACATTGCTATCCAAACGTGAAGAGTGTGAATTCGAGAGAGCACATTAAGAGCACTAACTTAGTCAACTAGCGCTTTATATAGGCTGATCAGACAGTTGGAAAGAAGGACAACGGGTCAAGTTTAAATTGCACTAGCCTAGGGAACAAGTCAAATGCACTGAGCTAAAAGGCTTACCCGCCCAGGCATTCCTTGCTACAGTATTCCACAATCTAAGGTAGATGCGAGGCAACTCAACGTATAAAAGCTAGCTCAGTGGATCAGAAATTGCAAGTGATTTCTTTTGCAAAGCGGCAGTTGAACAAAAATTACCTAAATTAGGCAAAAAATTTTCGAGTTTGTCCCCAAGCTACGCCAAGTTTAAGAGTATGGCCAGGACAAGATGATATCCTTGAGCTTCAGGCACTGAGCAATCGCGGCCTCTCAAGCTAGCTGCGCTGAGGCACGCTGTGCTAGGAAATTGCGCTAGTAACTATGGTAGCTCCCCAGATTGAAACTATTCCTCTCGTACAGCTGGCCTCGGGAGACGTGTTGTCGCTACAGGTGTATCGGTTTCAAGGCAGGACCCCTGGCAAAAAAGCCTATTTACAAGCCAACCTTCATGGGGCTGAAATTGCGGGCAATGCGGTGATTCAGCAGCTAATACAGTGGCTGATGGGTTTGGATGAGAATGCTCTCGCGGGGGAAATCTGGTTGGTGCCGGTATGCAATCCGCTGAGTGTGAATATGCGATCGCACCATTTCTCCTCAGGACGCTACAACCCCTATGATGGCCGCGACTGGAACCGGATCTTTTGGGATTACGAGAAAACCAACGCTGACATCCTGGCCTTTGCCAAAGATCATTTAGACCAACCTGTCGAAGTGATTCAACAGGCCTATCGGCAATCTATTCAGGATCAATTTCAAGAAGAACAAAAGAAGCCAACGCTAGCCCAAGGTCTTCCTGGAAATCGGCTATACAGCACTCAACTGCAAACCTTAGCCATAGACGCCGATTACTTAATCGATCTCCACAGCTCTAGCAACCGAGGACTGACCTATCTTTATTATTTCCAAGATCGCGGCGACAGTGCCCAGCTATTTAACCTCGACTTTGGTATTTTGCTTGACGAATACGATGGCGACGCCTTCGACGAAGCCTTTATCAAACCCTGGCTGGCCTTAGAACGCACATTTGCAGACCTGGGACGATCACTGCGCTTTGAAATAGAAGCCTACACCTTTGAGCTTGGAACGGGCATGAAAATTGAACCCGGAGCCGTCAAAAAAGGGCTGAACGGCATTCAAAACTATCTGAAGGAAAAAGACATCCTGCTAACAAGTCATCGAACAGAGGCCTCCATGCCGCTCTACCCCAAAACCCAAGTGGTGAAATATTACGCCACTGCGGGGGGCATGATCCAAAATCGCATTGAACCAGGGGCCCAGATCACAGCGGGAGAAAGCCTCTTTGATCTGTTGAGCTTCAATAAATCAGGCAGCTTACCCCGGGTTGTGGAGGTCATTTCTGGACACACGGGCTTTATCTATGATGTCTCGACTAACGAGACCGTTAATGAAGGGGAATATATTCTGGCTCTGATCACAACGAATTAGCCATAGCTCAGACAAGCTATCGGCTTAAATTAAACGACCTCACACAAAAGGCCAAACCCCTTATTTTACAGTTAAATTCTGAATCCCGACTATTTATGTCGGGTATGTTTGACGACCATTTGTAAAGGGTGCTACCATCCGACAAGTTTCGGCAGAAGGGAATACCCGATATGGCTCAGGCAGTAGATACCCGCACAGTTTCGCTATCGCGCGCGGCGACGTTTACCCACCTTAAATGTAGGGAGTGCGATGAGAAGTATGACCTTGGGGCAAAGCACGTTTGCGAAGAATGCTTTGGACCGTTAGAGGTGGCCTATGACTACGATGCGATTCGGAGCAGGGTATCTCGGGAAAGTATTGAGGCGGGGCCCAATTCTATCTGGCGCTATCGGGCCTTTTTGCCGGTTGAGACTGACACCCCCATCGATGTCGGCACTGGCATGACCCCCCTACTCAAAGCCAATCGGCTGGCGCGTCGTCTGGGTCTTAAAAATCTCTACATCAAAAATGACGCGGTCAATATGCCCACCCTCAGCTTCAAAGACCGGGTGGTATCGGTGGCCCTGACCCGTGCTCAAGAGCTGGGCTTTACCACGGTGTCCTGTGCCAGCACCGGAAATCTGGCGAATTCTACGGCTGCGATCGCAGCCCACGCCGGGCTTGACTGCTGCGTCTTTATCCCCTCTGACCTCGAAGCTGGGAAGGTACTCGGCACCCTAATCTACGACCCCATCGTCATGGCGGTCGAGGGCAACTACGACCAGGTCAACCGCCTCTGCTCTGAGGTCGCCAACACCCACGGCTGGGGCTTTGTGAATATCAACCTGCGTCCTTACTATTCTGAAGGGTCTAAGACCCTGGGCTTTGAGGTGATTGAACAGCTCGGTTGGCAGCTGCCTGACCACATCGTGGCCCCCCTCGCTTCGGGTTCACTGTTCGGCAAGATCTACAAAGGGTTCAACGAGTTTGTGAACGTTGGTCTAGTAGACGACAAACCGGTTCGATTTAGCGGTGCCCAGGCCGAAGGCTGCTCCCCCATCTCCCAGGCATTCAAAGAAGGCCGCGACTTTATTAAACCCGTCAAACCCAACACCATCGCTAAATCCATTGCCATTGGCAACCCCGCAGACGGCGTCTACGCCCTGGATATTGCCCGCAAGACCCACGGCAACATCGAAGACGTCAACGACGCTGAGATTATCGAAGGCATGAAGCTCTTAGCCGAAACCGAAGGCATCTTTACCGAAACCGCTGGCGGCACCACGATCGCCGTGCTCAAAAAACTGGTCGAAGCGGGCAAAATCAACCCAGATGAAACCACCGTGGCCTATATCACTGGCAACGGCCTCAAAACCCAGGAAGCCGTCCAGGGTTACATCGGCGAGCCCTTCACCATCGAACCCAAACTCAACAGCTTTGAGCACGCCTGGGAGCGGGCGAATACATTAAATCGGTTGGATTGGCAGCAAACGCCGGTCTAGCGGGGTAGTGGGTAACGGCATTAGTGCTACCAAGGGTCAGTTGAAGATGGGGTGGGCGGGGAAGGGTCAATTTGAAAGGTCTGACTCCTCCCCATCTCCCTCATCCTCCTGATCTCCCCCATCTATCCCATCCCTCTACCTCCTCTACTCCTGACTCCTGACTCCTCCCAAACTTGTTGTTCATTACTAAATCAGTCTTCTTCCCAACATGTCCATCAAAGTTCTCATCCCAACCCCGCTGCAAAAATTTACCAACAACGAGGCCACCCTTGAGTGCGAAGGCAGCAACGTTGTTGACTTACTCAACACCCTTGAAGGTAAGTTTCCAGGCATCAAAGCCCGCCTGTGTGACGATCAGGGGGAGCTGCGTCGGTTCGTCAATTTCTACGTCAATAGCGAAGATATTCGATTTTTAGAGGGCAAAGACACTACCCTCAAAGATGGGGATGAGGTCAGCATTGTCCCAGCAGTGGCTGGCGGCTAAAGCCGTGGTACCCGATGCGACTCACAGGGCCAGGCGAGTTGAAAGTGAGGATTTGCAACGGACAGATTGGGGTTATAGCACGGATCAGCTTGCATATAGCCGGTCTCCTCAAAGCGTCGATGCAATGCCCCTAGCTCCGCCGGCGCTACCCCCTCCTGGCGACTCGCTGACTCATAGTGTGTAAGCTCAGCGTAAGGCGTAAACACATTTCGATATCCAGCCTGGTGAGCCCGCAAACACAAATCGACATCGTTGTAGTTCAGGGGGAAACTTGCATCAAACCCGTTAAGTTCCCCAAAGACCGTTCGACGCATCATCAAGCAAGCGCCCGTTACCCCGAGATAATTGCGGGTCACAAAGTCAGAGCCATTGTAGCCTTCATGGGCCCCTGAGCCATTCAAAAAAGCATGGGCCGGTTGCCCTCCCAAAATCAGCACACCGGCATGCTGCATGTGGCCGTTGGGAAATAGCAATTTTGCCCCTACGGCTGCAATTTCTTTTTGCTGGGCCAGTTCCAGCATGGCTTCAATCCAATTAGGGGTGATGACTTCCGTATCATCATTGAGCATCCGTAAAACCTCTCCCAAGGCTGCCTATGCCCCCAAATTCATTCGCCGAGAAAAGTTAAAGGGCTGCTCACAGACGTTGTAAAACGCTAAAGAGACCTTCCGTAGCCAACAGGTTTAGAAAGAGCTTGATCTTTGGCAACATGCGCGATCAGTTAAAATGGGCCCTTCACATCTTACTTTCCAGAGATTTCAAATACTCTGTATTCACCCCAGACTCACGGGTAAGGGCGATCTTGCCAGTGCGGGCAATCTCACGAACGCCGAAGCGGCTTAGCACTTGCACAATGGCTACCAGCTTACCGGGGTCGCCGACCACCTCTAAGGTGAGGGATTCTTCTGAGACATCTACCACGCGGGCTCTAAAAATTTGAGCAAAGTTGATAATTTCTGAGCGGGTGTTGCTGTTGGCATTGACCTTGAGCAGCATTAGCTCCCGCTCAACACAGGGGGTCTCGGTAATGTCGTTGACTTTTAGAACATTGATCAGCTTATAAAGCTGCTTAGTCAGCTGCTCAATTGCCTGATCGTCACCGGGCACCACCATCGTGATCCGCGAGATGCCCACTTTTTCGGCAGGCCCCACCGCCAAACTCTCAATGTTAAAACCGCGTCGGGCAAACAAACCGGCAATGCGGGTTAAAACACCTGCTTCATCTTCGACAAGTACAGATAGCGTATGCTTCATGGTCAATGGAAATTAAATCAATTCAACCCTGTCCACATCCAGACCTGTAGTTTGCGCTACGAGAAAACCTGAATTTTTCAAACTGGATATGGTTTAACACTCAGACAGACTCAAATTGTAAACCGCCAGGGCTGGATATCTGTTGCCCATCGCGTTAATAAATTTTAGGCAATCCGGTCATTGAGGGAATATTTAGCGATAGACTGACGCCCAATACCGGGCAAACTCGCTTGAAGGGACCCATTTCACACTGAATACCCATCATTCACAATTACTAATGGATTCCGCGTCATTCGTTTCATCTTCCCCCTGGCTACGACCGCTGCTCAAGGCGTTTAATTTACGCCCTGGCGAGGGACCTCGCACGCTGCTGATGTTTAGCTTCTATACGCTGATGTGCATGGGCATCATGTGGCTAGAGGTTAGCTCAGCTGCTTTATTTTTAGAAGAATACGGCGCTGACACGCTGCCTTTTATCTATATGTTTAGCGCAGCGGTGGGGTTTAGCCTCAGCAGTATCTATTCTTGGCTACAGCGATGGCTGCCCCTGAGACGGGTGATTGTCTTGATTGCCCTGCTAATGACCCTGCCCTTGCTGGCATTCCGGATTGGCTTAGGGGTTGGGGCCTGGGCACCGATGACGATCTTTGTGATGCGGCTCTGGATGGAGGCCATCACCAACCTCAACGAGCTGAATGTGGCGGTAACGGCCAACCAGCTTTTCAATATTCGTGAAATCAAGCGGGCTTATCCTCTGATCAGCAGCGGCAACCTCGCGGCAGATGCCCTGAGCGGTTTCACCATTTATTTTTTGCTAGGTCCTTTTGGCATCGACAATATCCCCTACCTGGCCTTTGGCATCATGCTAATTGGGACGGTGATTTTGTTTTATATCAGCCAGAGCTATCGCCACGCGTTTCCAGATTCACTGCGACGGCGAGCCGAGGGGAAATCCCTCACTTTTGCGGCGCGACGGTTGAGGGGCTCGATTCAGCGCTATGTGGTGCTTTTGTGCGGCTTTTTTGTGATCGCCCAGGTGCTGCTCTATCTGGTTGAGTTTCAGTATTTAGATCAGATTACGGCCCAGGGATTTAGCGTCGACACTGTCGCCAAATTTTTGGGGATTTTCACAGGCATCTTGGGGCTAGTCGAGCTAATCACCCAAATATTTACGGCCAGCCGTTTAATTGAGCGCATTGGCGTTTTTATGATCACGTCGCTGCTGCCAGTCATGATTGTGGTGCTGGGGGGCGCGTGTTTAATCCTGAGTTTGCCGCGCATCGGTGAATTTCAATTGTTTGGGCAAGCGGAGATTCGAGGCTTATTTTTGGGCTTGATTTTGCTCAAATTTATTGACGAATGGTTTCGCTACACCGTTGTGAATGGAACCCGTCCGGTGCTATTTCAGCCGATACCCGATCGGGGGCGGGCTCGGGTACAGTCCTGGGTTGGGGTGGCCGAATCGGTGGCTATCGGTCTGACTGGGGCTTTGATTTTGCTCTTGTTGATGCTGAGTGATCGCATCCGTTTTTTGAATGGCCTACTCGCCCAGGCTCGATTATTTTTGCTGGTCACGATTTTGCTAGCGGGTCTGTGGTTGGGGATCATCTATTTCTTGCGATCGCAATACCTCAATCTCTTGGTTCTCAGCGCCGAGCGTGGCCTGCTGAGTTTTTCGGATACCAACCTGCGGGTGCTCAAACAGGCCATCATCGAAACCTTTGACCAGCCCAATACCGAAGAAGAAGAAAAGCGATCTTGCATTGAGCTGCTCACTCACATTGACCCCAACAGCGTTAGCGAAGTGCTGGCCCCGATGCTCAGCGACCTCAGCCCTAAGTTACAGCGCCAGGGGTTAGAAACCATGCTGGATCATCCTGACCCAGTCTTTACCGGGTATGTCGAAGCCTTGATTCACCCCAGCCAACAGCCCTACATTTTGGCCCTGGCCCTGCGCTATGTCTACCTCACTCAGCCTGAGCCCGACCTAAATCAGCTCAAACCATACCTCCAACCCCAGATCGACCCCGTGGTCAGAGGGACAGCCGCTTCGATGAAGCTGCGACTGGGGGATCGGCAGCAGCGGGCCGAGGCCACTTATCTGCTCCAGCAAATGCTCACCCATGGGCAAGAGCGCGAACGGGTGATGGGCTGCCGCGCCCTGGGGGAGGCTGAATACATGCAAGGGATGCGGCTGCACGTTCCTAACCTATTGCGGGACGACTCACTGCGGGTGCGCTGTGCATTGTTGAGTGCGATCGCAGCCACCCAACTCGAAGACTACTACCCTTCACTGATCCAGGCACTGCGCTACAAATCAACCCGCGAAGCCGCCACCCATGCCCTGGTCAAGTTGGGTAACGAAGTCTTGCCCATGCTAGTCAATCTGGCCAGAAATCCCTACAAACCCGACCCACTGAAACACCAAGCCTGGCAGGTGATTGGCCGGATTGGCACCCTGGAGGCGCTAGATATCTTGGTCTCTGACCTGCTCACCGCCTGGGGGCCTACCCGTCGCTGGATTTTGCGCATCTTGCTCAAGCTGGCCGATGAGCAAAGCATTAGCCGCTCGGCTAATATTGACGCAGCCCTAGACCGTCTGGGCCGCAGCCGGATTGAAACCTTACTAGACCAAGAGCTGACCTTTTTGGGACAAATCTATTGCAGCCTGGTGGATTTATCAGAAGCCAAGGTCAGCGGCGACATTGCTGACTGGCTCCGACGCGCCCTACGGGACGGGCAGGCCGATGCGATTGAGCGCATGTTCCTCTTGATGCGCTTTTTATACCCCTCCTCGACGATTCAAGCCGCAGAGCTGAGTTTAGAAGGCTCACCCAGCAGCCGGGCTCGGGGCCTCGAAATCTTAGACAATACCCTTGACATTCCAGCCAAGCGGGCGATTTTGACGGTTTTAGATATCCGCAGCGATGTTGATAAGCTCAATGCGCTGACAGAGCTGGTGGGCTATCGGCCCATGCCCCCCCACGAACGGCTGCGCTATCTGGTTGATCTGCGACCCTTTTTATCAGACTGGACCCTGGCCTGCTGTTTTCACCTGGCCCGCACCCAAGTCTGGCGCTTAGTTACCCAGCAGGTCACCGCCTGCCTACAGCACCCCGTCGGTTTTGTCAGAGAAGCCGTCCTGAGCTACGTCGAGGTCGTCTCCCCCAAATCGATGGCAGAACTGCTGCCGCGCATGGCCAATGATCCTAATCGTCTGGTCGCCGCCCAGGTAAAAGCCATGATGGCGAGAAAAGAAAGCGGCAGAACGACAACTTTCTAGTATGATTTGGGCAAAATATCCACGACCCGCTACCCGCTACCCACTCTGTGCTAACCAGTGTTGATCGACTGCTATTCGTACGAGGCGTCCCCATCTTTAAGGAATTGCGGGACGACTTTTTGGTGCGGCTGGCGTCGATTATGGATGAGCTGTCGTTTTTGCCAAACCACACGATTTTTACCGAGGGGCAAGAGGGCCGCTCGCTTTACATTGTGGTGTCGGGCACGGTCAAGGTGCACCTGGGCAATCAAGAGCTGGCCCGATTGCAAGAGGGGGCCTGCTTTGGCGAAATGTCACTGTTTGACGCCGAACCGCGCTCAGCATCCGTCACTACCCTGGAAGCTTGCGACTGCCTGATGTTGACCCAGCAACAGCTCTACGAAGCGATTGATGAAACACCGGGAATCGCAGTCAACATTATTCGCCTGCTGTCCCGCCGAATTCGCGAACTTAACCGAGAGCTAAACGCCGTCTCAGATACGCAGGACAACAATGTTCTAGCTCAGGAAGTGGTCTCTACGCTTATGGATACTGGCATCACCAGTTTTCCAGACAATAGCAATGGTCAAACAGCTAAGGGGGGCTCTCCCTTAATCTCAGAACCCACGCCAGACACATACGATTACGAAGGCCCCTGGCCCTATTAATCTGGCCCGACTAAATCGTATGTCAATTTTGAATGCTCATTTGAATGCTTAATAGTCTTGCGGCACAGCGCTCCCACCCAGCACAGCGCCCCCACTCATTTTAGACTGGAGTATGACCCTGGCTTATAGCGTGAATCCCCGTGAGCAATCGACTTTCCTGGCAACCTGGCACCCTACAGGTAAAACTCGAGGCCCAAACCCAATACGCACTCACCACCGGGGCGCTCAAGTCGATCGCGACAAACTATCAGTTTATTGAACAAGATGGTATTGCTTTTTTAGTCAGAATCCTGGCCAACCTGGCCCGCAAAGATGCAGCGAAGAAAATCCAGAAACAGCAAGAAGAATCCACGGGCAAAGCCTTTAACCCCTTCTTGCCCTACGAAGAAGACCTCTATGTCACCGATATCTCAGAAACCCACCTGTGTTTGCTGAATAAATTTAACGTAGTCGATCACCATCTGCTGATCATTACCCGCGCCTTTGAAGCCCAGGAAACCTGGCTCACCCTGGCAGATTTTGAAGCCCTCTGGAAATGCATGACCGAGGTGGATGGCTTTTTCTTTTACAACGCGGGCACCGTAGCGGGTGCCAGTCAACGCCACAAACACTTACAAATGGTACCTTTGCCCATGGTAAACGGGGCAAGCTCTGTACCCATGGAAATCGCCGTTCGATCCGCCCGGTTTAAAGACGGCATCGGTCGAGCAGACCCACTGCTGTTTGAACATGCGATCGCACCCCTCAACCTATCCGAAGGCAGCCAATCACTCTTGACCACCTACCAAGCCCTGCTAAAAAGCGTAAGCATTCACACCCAAGCGCTTGGGGGCAAACATTGGCAAGGAGAACAGACCGCAGCCTATAACCTGCTGGGCACCCGCAACTGGATGATGGTAGTGCCGCGATCGCAAGAAAGCTACCAATCGATCTCGGTCAACTCCCTGGGCTTTGCCGGATCTCTGCTGGTCAAAAATACAGAAAAACTCAGCCAGCTTAGGGAAATTGGCCCAATGCGCTTACTGGAAAAGGTGGGGAAGGCGAAGCGGTGTTAGGTAATAGGTAGCAGGCGATAGTTAGGAACGGAAAAGTCAAGCTCAAAACCTAACGCCTAAAACCTAAAACCTAAAACCTAAACAAACGCCGTAATATCTTCACCACACTCGTCAGCGAGGTAGCAAAGGGCTCGAAAACGCAGTCCGACGACTTCGTCGTACAGCGGATTGAGCTTACACATCGGCGGGATATGGGCCACC
>JBCDDJ010000167.1:0-12623 GCA_039180385.1 Cyanobacteria bacterium P01_G01_bin.38
ATGTGCGATCGCAACTTTGCCAACCCTAACTTTCCCACCAAACATCTGCTCAAAGATATGACCCTATTTGTTAAGGCAGCTGAAGCTCAGGGCATTGATGCGATCGCCGCAGAAAGCGTCAGCCAGCTGGCCGGGAAGGCATTGGCGTTGGGACTGGCTGATGCTGATTACTCAGCCCTATTTGCTGCGGTTAATCCCATCATGGTTGAGGGATCGTGACTGGTTTTGCTTGGGCGGGCGGTTGGAAACCGCCCTATCGTCCCTGAAAAACAATATCCAGAGTATCGTACGTTACAAAATTGTCCGGATAACTACGGATTTTTGAGTAAACTCTGTTACGGTATTTTCCCTGGTGGGAATACTCAGCCAAGCCGTATATCTCTGTGGGGGACATCCATGTACAAGCGGTTATCGCTATTAGCCGCCGCGGTTGTGATTGTCGCGGGCGCAACCGCAACACAACAGCCAGCCGCCGCCGTTGACTGTATCTATCGTTGCGCGTCAGATGAGATTCAGTTCTTACCGGGGCAATCCTTAAATATCAAAATCATCAACCATACCCGAGGGCGAGTAAACCTGGAACGGGTGTTGGACTTTAATCCCTACGTGTTGCTGCCCAATCGAGAAATCAATCTCAATGTTGAAGTGGGTCAAGGTCCGGACCTATCTATGGTTTTTTGGGATGAAAATTATTTACCTGTGAAGGTTATGCTGCACCGTCCCGAAGTGAATACGTTACAAATTGAGCTATTGCCCAGTGGCTCCTTCAGCGATCGAGCCGTGCATTTGGTCAACGACGGTCGGGTTCTGATTTACTAAACCTTGGCCACCTCTAGCCACGCCAATCATCCAATCAAAACACTGGCTAAAGGGCGCAAATTTGCGCCCTTTGCTGTAGGCTGCTATGGCAATCGCCATGATCCCATAATTCCGATTATGATGAGATCAAATGAACTAGCCTGACTAATTGAACTGACTAATTGGCCTGACTGAACAGTGAGTGAGCCACCTACGGTAGACCAGGATGTAAATCCAAGCCAGCCTATCAAGGTCGACGGCACTCATTCTAGTGGCCATAATTCTGGGAGAGAACGGATACCGCAGCAGCGCTGGCAGATTTTCCCAGCTCAGGCACAGCAGGCGCAACGCATGGCCACCGCCACCCAGCTATCGCCCTTGTTGGCCCAAGTGCTGATTAACCGTGGCATTCATACCCCTGAGCAAGCCTGGCTATTTTTAGATCCTGAAACCCAGCAGCTGCCCTCCCCTCTGGACGAGTTTCCCGATTTGCCACTGAGTCTAGAGTTGCTGGAGAATGCGATCTCAACCCAAAAAAAGATTGCCATTTGCGGCGACTATGACGCTGACGGCATGACCAGTACAGCCCTCTTGATCCGAGCACTACAGCTGTTGGGGGCTAATGCCAACTACGCCATTCCCAGCCGCATGCAAGAAGGCTATGGCATCAACGAGCGCATCGTCGAAGACTTTCACTCTGATGGGGTGGGGTTAATTTTGACGGTCGATAACGGCATCGCCGCCTATGCCCCCATCGCCCGCGCCCGTGAGCTTGGCCTGGCCGTTATCGTCACCGATCACCACGACCTGCCAGAGCGACTGCCCCCGGCCAACGCCATTTTGAACCCCAAGCTACTGCCCGAAGCCTCGCCTTACCGAGGCATTGCAGGGGTGGGCGTCGCTTATGTATTAGCCATCTGTCTGGCTCAGTGTTTGCAAAAAACCCAGGATTTGACCCGGCCTCTGCTAGAGCTGTTTACCCTGGGCACTATTGCTGATCTAGCTCCCCTGACCGGCGTTAACCGCCGCTGGGTGCGGCGGGGCCTCAAGCTATTGCCCAAGTCGAGATTGCCGGGGGTGCAAGCCCTGATCGAGGTGGCGGGTCTCGGTCAAGAACAAAAGGCACTCAAGCCTGAAGCCATTGGGTTTCGACTGGGACCCCGGATCAATGCAGTGGGCCGCATCGCCGACCCCCAAATTGTGATTGATATGCTCACCACTGAAGATGTAGGGGTGGCCTTGCAGCGGGCCATGCAGTGCGAAGAGGCAAACTCACTGCGGCAACGGATGTGCGAACTGATCGAAACCCAGGCTATCGAATGGTGCGAAGCGCAGCGCGCTAAGGGCAAACTCGATCTGCAACAAGAGCGGGTGCTGGTGGTGGTGCAGCCCGACTGGCACCACGGCGTTATCGGCATTGTGGCCTCACGACTGGTAGAGCGCTATGGTGTGCCCGTTTTTATTGGCACCTACGAAGACAAAGCCAAAAAAGAAATTCGCGGTTCAGCCCGAGGGATTCCGGAGTTCAATGTTTTTGAGGCGCTGCAAGTCTGTGATGACCTGCTGGGCAAATACGGCGGTCACCGGGCCGCAGGGGGCTTCTCGTTTCCAGCCCGCAACCTGCGGCAGATTAAGGCACGGCTGCGCAACTACGCCCACCAGCATCTGCAACTCGAGTATTTGAAACCGCTAGTCACTGTGGATGTCCAGGCATTTCTGGCTGATGTGACCCTGGATCTCTACGAGCAAATCGATCGGCTGCACCCCTGCGGTATTGAAAATGCCGACCCGGTGTTTTGGACCCCCAACGTCAAGCTGGTTGAGCAGCGAATCATCGGCAAAGATCGCAAGCACCTAAAGTTAACCTTGACCCAGGCCGATGCCAGCAACCGATGTCTTGCGATCGCATGGCGCTGGGCAGAATATCATCCCCTCCCGTCAGAACTAGATATCGCCTACAAGCTGCGCCTCAATGAGTGGAAAGGGAATCGCACCGTAGAGCTAGAGCTAGTGGGGGTGCGCCTGCCAAAGGGAGCAGGTTTTGGGGAAGGGATTCCGCCCTGGTCGGCTTGGGAGGACTCGGGGGCACCGGGGCACGGGGATGCGGGGATAGATCCTAGGACGGGCGTCTCGACCGCTGTTGCAGATTCGGGGGCTGGGGGAGCAGAGGCAGTAGGAGAAGCAAGGTTGGTTGCCCGCAATGCGGAGGTATCGCCTGCCAAGGCAAATGAGGTTCAAAAATCAGCGGGTTTGCCGAGGTCGCCTGAGCTACCTAGCTTTGGTCACAGTAAAGTGTCAGAAAACGCGAAGGCACTGGCAGCCACAGTGCTCTCGAAAGCAGGTTCAACAGATATGGCCCATGGGATTGCTGGCGCATCGACGCCCGAGCCTGCCGTCATTTCAGTTCCCTGGGCTGCCCCCACGGACAAGCCGTCTGATGACACTGTCATTACGGCCCCCACGACCCATGCTGAGTTTTTCTATGGCAAACGTCGCTATATCAGCACCCTGACCCACAGCACCCCTGATCAACAAAACACCGCCCAAGCACTTAAAGTACAAAACGCAGAAGGTCACTTACTGGTTGTCAATCTCGGCAAGCGCCAGGGTTTTTTACATTTGCCAGGGGCTTCGCCACTGCCCGTTGATTTGGCTGAGCCACATTACTTCAACCTCTTGCGAGCTGGGCTCAATGCCTTAGAGATCAAGCAAAAAACTAATTTGCTGATCCAAAAAGATGAGCTTTTAACTGAGAAAGATCGGCATATCGAAACCCTAACCCAGCAGGTGCAACTGTTAGAAGATAAAATCTCCCAGCTATCTACAGACAAACAGCAACAGTTTAAAACCCTGCAAACTAACCTGGCGCAGCAGGAAACCGCGATTCAAGGACAAGAAGCTCGGATTGTCGAGTTGCAGACCCAGATGAGTCGTCAGGATGTCCCCTTACCCGATGCTCAAGCTATCAAGCAGCAGGTGCGCGCCGCAGTAGGGGACAGCGTTTGGTTCTGCATTCAGTCAGAGACGCAGCGAGATCTGTGCGCAGCTTACAAAAACCATCACCTGATCCAGGCCGATGGGGCTGACCCGCATATTGCCGATTACTCAGAAGCTGGAATTCGCCTTAGCTTCGCCATAGAGCGGGAGGTTGTGCAAACATTTTTCCAAGACCTTTATGATTTCCTATTGACCAACGGGGGACCTGAGATTGGCGGTCTGCAAATGGGGCCCACGCGCAAATATACCCTGGGGATGATGCCTCCCCTTTTAGCAGAGCGGTGGAAAACCTTCAAAAAAGATGCCTTGCACCAGCAGGAACTCACCTCAGAGAAAGCACTTTACGCCACCAGCAAGACCAAGCAAACAGTGACCTCTCAAGATCGGGCGCTGCTAGAGCGCTTTTATGACCAGTGGGAGCATCCCATGGCCGCTTGTTGTCGCCAAAAGGGCAAACAAGCCGCTGCTTACATCGATCAGATTAGCCGCCTTCGCAACCTTGCAGCCCATGCAGAAAGCTTCCTTTACGAATGGCAATATGATTTACTGCGCCAGCTCATTGTGGGTAATGGCAGTCGTCAAGGCCTGTTAAAGCACATTTATGGCGGTTCAACCGTATCTAGTTTGAAAACTTGAGGTTTGTCCATACGGCAAATCATAGATCTGGCGGTAGCCCAGATTTAACCCATATTATTTGGTAGTGCGAGACACAATCCTGTGGATAACTTGGGATCCCTGTGGACAACCCACTTTATAGGGGATACTAAAATGCTCCCAAACTGCTAACTCCAATGAAATCAAAGGGTCCCAGCGTCAAAATCAGATCATTTGAACTATCGCATCACCGATTTATTAACGCTGTCTGAGAAGTTTTCCACAGCAACAAGGATAGTTTTCCACAGGGTTTTCCACAGGTTTCTTTAGAGATATCTGTCACCTGCAATAGGTCTTTACAGTTCTTTAGAGACAGTTCTTTAGAGAAGGGCATCCAAGCACTCAATCAGCTGTTCGCATTCCCTCAGAGTGTTGTAGTGCACGAGGCTAATACGCACCACGCCATTTTGCGGGCTAAGTCCCAGGGCATCAATCAAGCGTTTTGCATAAAAGTGACCATAGCGAAGGGCGATGTGATGTCGATCGACTAAAGGGGGAATCGACGCACTATCCACGCCCTCAACGGTAAAGGCGAGGGTCGGCACCCGCTGATGACGGTCAGACTGGGTTGAGCCGATCATCCGAACGTTGGGTTTAGTGTTGAGGAAGGTTAGAACGCGATAGCACAGTCGAGTTTCATGTTGACTCATCAGCTCAAAGGCCTGTTCTAGCCGCCCTCGCAAATCGGGTTTGACTTGGTCACCCCAGTGATGACTGGCCAGCGCACTCAAATAATCACTGATGCCCAGGGTGCCGTAGCTCAGTTCGTAATTAGCGCCCCCCGGCTGAAACTTATAAGGAATTACATCTTCGCCAATAAAGTCGTGGTTAAACCCCGGCAAGGCCAACAGCCCGTCACGTTTGCCGTACAGCAAAGCATGGTGAGGACCATACACTTTATAAAAGCTAAACACATAAAAATCGACATCCATCGCCTGGACGTCAATCAACTGATGCGGCGCGTAACCCACTCCATCCACACACAGCCAGGCCCCTTGCTGATGGACTAAATCAGCAATTTGACGAATTGGGTTGATGCTCCCTAAAACGTTCGAGGCATGGACTAACGTCACTAATTTGGTGCGGGGTGAGAGGAGCTGGGTCAAATCCTCCAAACGCAGCGTTAAGGTTGTGGGATCCGTTTGCCAGGTTTTAATCACCATGCCCTGTTGCTGTAAGGCTAACCACGGGGTGATATTGGCCTCATGATCACAGTCAGTCACGATGATTTCGTCACCGGGCCGCAGATACCGTCCCATGGAGGTCGCCAAAATCCTCAGCAGTAAGGAAGTCGACGGCCCCATCACCACCTCTGACGGATCTGCTGCGTTGATCAACGTAGCAGCGGCCTGATCGGCAGCCTGTAATCGCCGCGAGGCCAGCTGAGAAATCTCATAGGACGCCCCCAGCTGCACGTTAGACGTTAATAAATAATCTTGAACGCGATTTAGGACAGGCTGCAAAATTTGGGAGCCACCCGCATTGTCCATAAACACCCAACCCTGATCAAGGCTAGGAAAATGCGATCGCACATAGTCTAAATCCAACATCAAGTTCTGAAGTGAGTACAATTTTCGCCTGGTTAATTAGGGGTTTCACCTGGCTGATCCGGGTGCTAATTCGTATGCTCTGTATAAGGCATTATCGCTAGCTGTACAGTAATCAGTAGTAATACCTATGGTTCTTGGTCAAGTTATTGACATTACCCTGGCTCGAGCACAGCGTCCCTCAAGGGGGCAATGGGAAGACCAACGTGGATATCATGAAATAGAAATTGATATCTGCGAGCAGGTGTTAAAAAATAATCCCGACGACTACCAAGCCTGGAACTATCATAGCTATCTACTAGCCAGTACAGGCCAACTTCACAAGGCAGCCAAAAGCTACCGCAAAACGGTGGAATTAAATCCTGGTGAGCCTCGGACATGGTGCAACTATGGCGTTGTCTTAGACAAGCTCAATCGCTTTGAGTCAGCTCTGGCCTGCTACAACAGGGCATTAGAGCTCTATCCTCAATACTTTAAGGCTCTCTACCGCCGAAGCCGCAATTTCCATCGCTTAGGTCAACATCAAACCGCAATCGAGGGGTATGATCGCGCCCTGGAGCTGCGCCCTGACTTCTACCGCATCTGGTACTATCGGGGCCTGGCCCTGGTCAAAACAGGCCGCATTGATGAGGCCATTCGTAGTTTTCAAAACGCGCTCCACTCTCAGGTCGAAGACGCAAGCGTGTGGATCAGCCTGGGTAAGATTTTGATGCAAAAAAAACGCTACGAGGACGCCCTCAATGCGTTTACAGAGGCTCTCAAGGTCGAACCCGCAAATAGCTGGACTTGGCAGTATCAAGCCTGTGTCTTAAAAAAATTAGGTCGCCTAGAAGCGGCCCTCGAAAGCTTTGACCAAGCCGTCGAACTAGACGCATTGCAACCCCAATTTTGGTATCAGCGGGGTGTGATCTTACTAGATCTTAAACGCTATCACGACGCCTACGATAGTTTTACAAACTCCCTCAAGCAGCAAGCCTATAACGCCCAAGGCTGGCTGGCCTTAGCCTGGGCGCTGCAGCATCTTGATGAATATGAAGGGGCGATCGAAGCCTATGACAAAGCCCTGGGGATTGAACCCGATTTGCCGTTTGCCTTTTACAATCAGGCTCGATGCTATGCCATTTTGGGACAACCCGATTGGGCCATTGAGCACCTGCGACGCGCTATCTCCTTAGACCCGGTGACCTATTTTGCCAGAGCCCAGGGCGATCAGCTTTTAAGCCCGATGGCTAACAGCGACTTGCTACTACCTCCAGTAGAGGAGGACGACGACGAGTTCTAAACCCTTGGGCCCAAAAAGGCCTGCTACACATCCTAAAACTGAGTAGTGTGTCCGCGCCACCCTGCAAGCCTCCAAACCAGATCTAGCAGACTTGGTCAAATCAAAATACCTGCTAGCCCCAACAGCGCCAACAGGTATTGTCACAGACTTGCTTGACTAAACCTTCACCGACTCGGCGGCAGTTTAGTCAAGCTTTCGGAACCCAGCAGCACATTTAGGCACTCCATTCACACCAAGATTAAAGTTGCTGTAAGCAGGGGCTGCTGTGAAAGCTCCCAGCGATTCTGATTCACATAGAGTTGTCAAGGTTGCGATCGCAGAAGACGCATTAGGGCCAATTTTGGTTGGACCATAGTACCCTTTGATAGTTTCGAGCCTGGGATTAGCCACATTCACGACATAGATCAAATCAGATGAATCACTAACAATGCTGTAGTCATAATTCGCCGTTTGAGGCTTAAGCCCAGTTCCTAATAGGTCCATATCATTGGCAAAACGGCTGTTTTCTAAGTAGTAAGCCTGTTGAGCCCGATTCATTGAGCCTACGTAGGTACGCCCCTCAGACTGTTTTGCTTTACTAGCCTGGGATAAAAAAGACGGTAAGGCGATTGCGCTGAGGATCCCGAGGACGATAATGACGACTAAAAGCTCGATGAGTGTAAAGCCATCTTGGGGGGTGTGCTTCCCTGATAGCCGATAGAGAATTGTTTTCATAGGTGTGGTCTTGGAATTAGCTACTACCCAGTTGATTGCGAGTATTCGCAAAAGAGCAGAAAAATTAAAGGATCGAGCATGGGGCTGGTGACTAGGCTTAAGGTGCCCTAAGCAGATGCAAAGACCTGAATTCAGAGCGCAAAGTCATACTTAATAGCTTGGGGTAGAGCTAAAGCGTATAGGTAAGTTTTCTTAGTTGAGGTTGCTGATCAGGGTGACTTAAATGCGCTAAATAAATTCCTCACAAAGCCCACACAATTAGGGATTGCACTGAAATCAGAACACCCTGCTTATCCACTAAGTTGCCCACACAGTCTGTGAGATTCACGGAGAGCTTGAATCTTTTATAGAAACCTTGCGGCAATCTAAAGCTTTATGGTGGATAACTAATGTGCGATCGCAGACAGCGAGTCATGGCCAGCGAATATACTGGCCATGACTCATTTGCTCATATCGTCTACTGTTATGGAGCTAAGCGGACTCGAACCGCTGACCCCCTCAATGCCATTGAGGTGCTCTACCAGCTGAGCTATAGCCCCGAGTAATCGAATATTATCATCCCTCGACCAGGAAGCCACCGTCAAGCCTATTCTTTCTCCAGGGGCCTCAGAATCGCGATACAGTCAAGATAAATCAGTCCAGAAAGTTGCAAAAATAAGGTGCGTAATATGTCGACCTCCCCTTTCTCCGAGGCACCTGAAAATATTGATAAAGACTCACTCCTGTTACAGCTCAGGCGTAAGCAGGGAACTTGGCCAGAGTGGGGAGAAGCCTGTCAAACGTTACAAAAGGCCGGGCTCTCACCCCAGAAAATCTTTGAAGAAACCGGCTTTGAGCCGATTCACCAAAATCAGATTATGGTAGCGGCTCAGGTTTATCGGTCAATGCTGTCTGTGGGGGTGAGTGAGGCGGTGCGATCTCACTTTGAGCAGCGCGGCAGTGACTCACTCTATGAGTTGAGGATTTTGCCCCAGACTGAGCGGGCTACCGCCGCCGAGTTTATCCATCAATATGGGCTTGACTCCGAGCAAGTTAAGGAGGTCGTCAAACCCCTCAAAGAATACTCTTATCGCAGCCAGCCCCCCACCGGCTTTAGCAACCATCCCGGAGACGCAGTGGCCTATCACTATTGGACCCTGGCCCGTCAGCAAGATGACTTGCAGGCGCGCTCTCGCCTGATTGCCCAAGGATTACGGTTTGTGCAAAGCGAGGGCGGTCGCCAGCAAATCGAAAAGCTGCTCACCGACTTTTCCGTCGTAAAAAAGAAGCCTGCCCCACGGCTGCCCATTTTTCGTCTAGAGACCGAATCTGATTTACCTTGTCTGGTGCCCGTGGTGGGTGAATGGCCCCTGACCGTGGAAGCCTTTAGGGTAGTGCCTGTAATGCTGCCCGAAGAACCGTTTGGCATCGTCAAATTTTCGGGGGAAGGGGCTTGGGCCCCGATACCTGGCTGGCAAGTCATTTTGCGAGCAGAAGACCCTGTAGCGCTCATAATGCAGTCTACTGAACTGCCAAATGTGTCTCAGGATGCGCTAAAAGAACAAGTCATGATCATTATTGATCGCTCACAACGGAGCTGGGATGATGACAGCTACTTTGTCTACGATGCCGAGGGACAGTTAGCGTTAAAGTGGTTTGATGAAGTGCCTGGTCAGGCTTTACTGGGGCGCGTTATTGTCATTGTGCGCCCTAAGCGTATCTTAGACGAAGACTACACCCGTGAGCTATGGCAAATCGACGAATAGAGGAGGGCTAACCTATGCCGTTAGAACGTCGGCTTTCTCGAGACATGTTTGCCGAAACCGAAATTGTAGAACTTCGGCAGGTTTGCTTTACCCCCGCCCGCCTGTTTGAACCTGGCAAATATCTGGTGGGTGAGCTGCCCGATGCGGCCTTTGAGATGGGCCTGGTCGAAAAGCTGCCCCCCGTCCGAGGCAAAAGTGAAGAAATCGACCCGTCTACTGAGAAATAGAGCAGTCCCATAGGGAGAATTCCGATTTACACACGACCTTTAGCCAAACTCATCGAAGAATTTCAGCGGCTACCGGGGGTGGGACCCAAGACAGCTCAGCGCCTGGCATTGCATGTCTTAAAGCGCCCTGAGACAGAGGTACGCGCCCTAGCCCAGGCGCTTATGGACGCAAAACAGCAGGTGGGGCAATGTTCTATCTGTTTTCACCTCTCCGCTGACCCAGTCTGTGACATTTGTCGCTCGACCAGCCGAGATCATCAGACGCTGTGTGTGGTGGCTGACTCCCGCGACGTAATTGCCCTTGAGAAAACTAGGGAATACAAGGGCCGCTACCACGTCTTGGGAGGCCTGATCTCACCTATGGATGGGATTGGCCCAGAGCAGCTAAATATCGGTCAGTTGGTACACCGAGTTAATAAAGAAGACATTCAAGAGGTCATTCTAGCCATTAGCCCCAGCATTGAGGGCGATACTACGACGCTCTATGTGGGGCAGTTGCTCAAACCATTTACGCGGGTCACCCGAATCGCCTTTGGCCTGCCGATGGGGGGCGATTTGGAATACGCTGATGAGGTCACCCTGGCAAGGGCCTTAGAGGGACGCAGAGACTTAGATTGAGCGAGTCAGAAACCCGGTTTCTAGGTTAAAGCCCTAACATATCGATTTAACGACAGCAAGAAACCGGGTTTCTAGGCTAGCGCAGCTTTTGCTTGATAAAGGCCAAGATCTTGGCAGATTGAGACTTGAGGCCAGCCACTTCCCTTTGTAGTACAGCGACTTGCTGCTTGAGGGCGGCGATTTCCGCTGCCGAGGCGCTATCTCCACCGACCGCTGCTGGCACGGCTGCCGTTGATGCGACAGCCGTAGGACGCACTTTACGAGCTTTGACCATTGAGGCTTTAATCGCTTCGATCAGCTCTTTTTGCTCAAAGGGTTTTTGAATAAACTCAAAATATTCAAAGGGCTCTGGGATTTTCTCGGCGACTTCTTCTCGCCGCCCCGACATCAAAACCAGAGGAATCTTTTGCAGCTCGGGGTGAGACTGGATTTCTTGAAAAACCTCCCAACCGCTCATGCGGGGCAGCAAAAAATCGAGCATGATCAGATTAGGGCGCTGTTTGCGAATGGCTTCCATGCCTTCGACACCGTCTGTTGCTTCGACGACCTCAAAGTTGCCCTGAGGCAACATATCTCTGACTCTCATCCGAATAACTCGGCTGTCATCGATGACCAAAATCTTGTGACTTGCCACAACTCACTCCTCTAGATGGCGATTTTAGGCTGCGGTTAACAATGGCACTGAGGTCGTTAAGTCGACCGCCTTGTCTAACATATCCTACCTAATAAAGATACCCAGCTTTGCCAGCCGGAGTAACGACGGGATAGAGTTCCCTTTGGCCTCGACCTTTGCTTTAATAATTTGCCCTGGCCTTGGCCTTAACAATTTACCTCAGCAAATATACTGACCTAACAAGGCAGTTTATCCTAGAGCTAGGAAAATTGCTCGACTTTAGTTTAATTTTTAGCTTGACCTTGCACTATGCCTGCCCAGCCTAAACCGCCGTTGAAAGCGCCTCTAAAGCCGACGCGCCCTGAAATTGCCCAGCTTCCCGACTGGCTACGTCGACCGATTGGTCGTGCCAGTGAGCTGTCAACGGTGCAAAAAATTATCAAGCAGCGGCAGATCCATACCATCTGCGAAGAAGGGCGTTGCCCCAATCGGGGCGAATGCTATGCCAATAAAACGGCTACCTTTTTGCTGATGGGGCCAACCTGCACCCGGTCCTGTGGGTTTTGCCAGGTGGATAAGGGTCACGCCCCCATGCCTCTCGACCCAGAGGAACCGCAGAAGGTGGCGGAGTCGGTAAAGCTGCTCGGATTGAAATATGTGGTGCTGACGTCTGTAGCGCGAGATGATTTACCCGATCAAGGGGCAGGCTGGTTTGCAAAAACAATGGCAGCAGTACGGGCCATCCACCCTGAAACGCAAATTGAGGTGCTGACGCCCGACTTTTGGGGTGGGCAAGACGCTCAGCGATCGCGAGTGGAAACGGTCGTCAAAGCTAAACCTGCTTGCTTTAATCACAACATTGAAACGGTTCGCCGTTTACAGGGGCCTGTGCGACGGGGGGCAAAGTATGATCGATCCTTGGATGTGCTGCGCTATGTCAAAGAAATTGATCCGTCGATACCCACTAAATCGGGCTTAATGGTAGGCCACGGTGAAACTGAGGCAGAGCTGATCGAAGCAATGCAGGATTTACGGCAGGTCGCGTGCGATCGCATCACCCTCGGCCAATATATGCGGCCCTCCCTGGCCCATCTGCCGGTCCAAAAATATTGGACCCCTGAGGAATTTGATCAGCTGGGTGCGATCGCCCGTCACCTGGGTTTTACCCACGTGCGATCGGGGCCGCTGGTGCGTAGCTCGTATCATGCCGGCGAAGATTAGCGCAACCTTAGCCTTAGCTAAACCATTTCTTGAAGAGATAGGGCTTCTTGGCTGAGCTGTTGGGTAGCTAAGCGGGTTTGGCTGAGCCCGATGGCAGACTCCTGGGAGCCTCGATCCACTGATATCATGGCATCCACAACTTGTAGAATGGCATCGACTTGTTGCTTTTGGGTCAGCGCCACCTGCTGGTTATTCATCACCATGCTA
>JBCDDJ010000168.1:0-12537 GCA_039180385.1 Cyanobacteria bacterium P01_G01_bin.38
AGTCAATATCTAAAACCATCAGGCACAGATTCAGAGAGCGCTGACGAGAATTTTTAATTTGGCGCGGGAGCTCTAAATCAAAGGCGCGTCGATTGCTCAGCTGAGTCAGCGAATCGACCAGCGCAATCGCCGAGAGCCAGTCGTTGGTGCGAGCTAACTCCCGATAGGCTTGGGCTCGTTGCAGCCCGATCTTGACTTGGGCCTGCAAGAGGCGATCACAGAGCAGTGCCAGGTCAGCATCGGCGTCATCGACGAGTTCCAAATAGGCGTCTGCGCCCGCTTCCAAAAATTCGATCGTTTCGCGGATAGGCAGCAGATTTCTGTCATTAACGGACGTTGTCTGAGCAGCCACCAGGATAAAGTAAATCCCCGAAAGCCGACGATGCTGCTTAATCTGATGTAAAACAGAAAAGGTCTCAAGAGTCTTGACTTGCACAATCGCAATATCAGGCGGGGTCGATAACATAAAGCTCTGAGCCTGTTGCAAGGTCGTCGAGGTCTCCACCGTGAGTGCCTCTAACCCCCGCACCCGGCTAAGAATATTGGTTGAGAAATCAGGATCGCCCAACAGGAGTACAAGCGCGTTCATCAAGCGTGTCTAAACCCAGTCAGCAAGGCTAATGTTTGAGTCTTCAAGCTAGAAACCATTACTCAACTACATCCTTTCACGGCGCTATGTCCTCCTAGCGGCTAAACCTCCCCTAACAAGGCTAACTCAAATACAGTAAGTTATTTTTTTGTCAAGTAATAAAACTTGGATCTCTATGACTCATCTCTGCTTACAGATCAGCGTTGTCTATACTTAAGCTCAATCCTAAGATTGGGAATCACCATAATTTCCCTTTAATAGCAATACATTGCTTAAAGAAGATGAATACTTTGTCAATATGGCTGTAAACTACACAGTTTTTTATTGGCTAATCTGAGCCAAAGCGTCCTTTTCACGAAGGTAAATAAAAAAAATGGATCACACTTGTACGTAAAAGCGTATACCTTCGCGAGGTATCCCTTGGGAGTACCTGTGTAATTTTCACTAAGATCGACTGAATATCGGTCAGAATATTAGAGTTAGTAACGACCCTCACACACTGCCGCTTTAGCATGTCCATTTCAAAGCCCATGTCAGCCACTGGTGAACAGATTCGGGATACCTTCCTGCGATTTTACGAAGCCAAGGGGCATCGAATTTTGCCGAGTGCCTCCCTCGTGCCAGAGGACCCGACCGTTTTGCTGACGATTGCTGGGATGCTCCAATTTAAGCCGATTTTCTTGGGGCAACGGACGGCGGAGGTGCCACGGGCGACCACTTCTCAGAAATGTATTCGCACTAACGACATTGAGAATGTGGGTCGCACAGCGCGCCATCACACGTTTTTTGAGATGTTAGGCAACTTTAGCTTTGGCGACTACTTTAAGGAGCAGGCGATTGCCTGGGCCTGGGAACTCTCAACTGAGGTGTTTAAACTCCCGGCTGAACGGCTGGTGGTCAGTGTCTTTCGCGAAGATGACGATGCCTTTAACATCTGGCGTGACCAGATCGGGGTGCCCTCTAAGCGGATTATCCGGATGGATGAGGCAGATAACTTTTGGACCTCGGGACCTACGGGACCGTGCGGGCCGTGCTCTGAGATCTACTACGATTTTCATCCTGAGCTGGGCGACGATGCGATCGATCTAGAGGACGACACCCGGTTTATTGAGTTTTATAACCTGGTGTTTATGCAATACAACCAGAATGCCGAGGGGACGCTGACGCCGCTAGCCGCGCAAAATATTGACACCGGCCTGGGCCTTGAGCGGATGGCGCAGATTATTCAGCAGGTGCCCAATAACTATGAAACTGATCTGATTTTTCCGATTATCAAAGCTGCGGGTAAAATCGCCCAGATTGACTACCATCAGGCCGATGAGAAAACAAAGGTGTCGCTCAAGGTAATTGGCGATCACGTGCGGGCGGTTGTCCACATGATTGCCGATGGGATTACGGCGTCAAATGTGGGGCGCGGCTACATTCTGCGTCGCCTCATCCGACGGGTGGTGCGCCACGGTCGGTTGCTAGGGATTGAGGGGGCGTTTATCAATCAAGTGGCTGACACTGCGATCGCACTCTCCGCCTCGGCCTACCCCAACCTGCGCCAGCGCGAAAAGGTGATCAAAGCCGATCTAGCACGCGAAGAAGCCCAGTTTCTCAAAACCCTGGAGCGGGGTGAAAAGCTGCTGGCTGAGATCCTGGAACGTGAGCAGACTCAGATTTCTGGTCCAGACGCCTTTGAGCTATATGACACCTTTGGGTTCCCCCTGGAGCTAACCCAGGAGATTGCCGAAGAAAGCGGCCTCACCGTGGATGTGAAGGGCTTTGAAGCCGAGATGGAAAAACAGCGCCAGCGCTCAAAAGATGCCCACGAAACCATTGATCTGACGGTTCAGGGTAGCCTTGATAAGCTGGCGGAGCACATCCACTCTACTGAGTTTCTCGGTTACACCGACATGAGCAGCCAAAGCCAGGTAGAGGTGCTCTTAGTAGAGGGCGAATCGGTGGCCTCAGCCGAGGCGGGCACCGCAGTCCAGGTGGTGCTCAACCAGACCCCTTTCTACGCAGAGTCCGGGGGGCAAATCGGCGATCGCGGCTACCTGTCAGGCGACAGCGTCGTTGTGCGAGTCGAAGACGTGAAAAAAGAGAGCGACTTTTTTGTCCACTTTGGCCACATTGAGCGGGGCACCCTGAAAACCGGCGACCAGGTCAGTACCCAAATCGACCGGGCCTGTCGTCGCCGCGCCCAGGCTAACCACACAGCTACCCACCTGCTCCAGGCGGCGCTCAAAAATCTGGTGGACGACGGTATTTCCCAGGCGGGGTCCTTAGTGGCCTTTGACCGTCTGCGGTTTGACTTTAACTGCCCCCGAGCCCTCACCTCCGATGAGGTGCAGCAGGTCGAGGCCCAGGTGAATAGCTGGATTGCTGAAGCCCACGAAGCGGATGTGGCAGTGATGCCGATTGCCGAGGCCAAAGCGAAGGGTGCGATCGCAATGTTTGGCGAAAAATACGGCGACGAGGTGCGGGTAATCGACTTCCCCGGCGTCTCCATGGAGCTGTGCGGCGGCACCCACGTCCGCAACACGGCTGAGATTGGCCTGTTTAAGATCATCTCTGAGTCTGGCGTAGCCGCGGGCGTACGACGGATTGAGGCGGTGGCGGGTCCAGCCGTGCTGGAGTATTTAAATGTTCGCGATCGCGTCGTGCGCGAACTCAGCGATCGGTTCAAAGCCAAACCCGAAGATCTCACCGAGCGCGTCACCAACCTGCAAACTGAGCTCAAGACCACCCAAAAAGAACTGGCCTCGCTGAAGTCAGAGCTGGCCCTGGCCAAATCCGATCAGCTGCTCAGTCAGGCCGAACCGATTGGCCAGGTCAAAGTGCTTGTCGCTAACCTGGAGGCCGTCGACGCCGATGCCCTCAAGACCGTGGCAGAACGTCTGCTACAAAAAATTGGCGCAGGTGTAGTGGTGCTGGGCTCGGTGCCCGAAGCAGGCAAAGTCAGCCTGGTCGCCGCCTTTAGCAAAGACGTTATTAGCCAAGGTCTCAAAGCTGGCCAGTTTATCGGCGGCATCGCCAAACTCACCGGCGGCGGCGGCGGCGGTCGCCCCAACTTTGCCCAGGCAGGCGGTCGCGATGCCTCAAAACTGCCTGAAGCTTTGGCAGCCGCAAAAGAGCAGTTGCAGAATAAGCTGTCTTAGAGTGAAACCCAAAGCGATGAACAGTACGATGCCCAACTCGGATACCAAAGATCTGAGCATCAGGATAGCGCTGGTTTCAAGCATCGTGAATGAGGCGTTTGCCGAAGCTGACCGCGGCATCCTGGCTGAACCCAAGCCGCTGGTAAAACTTGATCGCCTCTAGATTGTCACAGCGAATCTGGAGATTGATTTTTGGGCACCCCAGCGCCAGCAAGCGGGCCTCTGCCTCTGCCATCAACCTCCGACCGTAGCCCTGCCGCTGATGGCCTGGGTCAACTGCCAGATAGTTAATCCAGCCTCGGTGTCCCTCAAACCCGGCCATCACCGCTGCCACAATTTGCCCATCAATCACCCCAACCAAAAATGACTCCGGCTGGACCAACAGCTTACGAGCAATATCCTTGTGCGGATCGTTCCAGGGTCTCAGCAGCCCGCAGCGTCGCCAGAGATCGACCACAGCCGCTTTGTCCGCTCGCTCAAAAGCACGAATTTTCATGACTATCGTGGCACCATTCCCGACTTTGACGTGGCAGCTATTGCGTCCATAAGGTTCTGATTGTCAGACATAAACTATATTCATATCAGGGAACCCTTTATCAAGTGGCTCTGTTACAGCCCTACGAACTTGATTGCAATGCTCGGAAACATCGCCTATGCCCTCAAAAAGCGAATTGCAAACCGTTCTTAAAGAGCGATATGGCATCAATAAAAATATTAGCCAGTCGCTGGCAACCGAAGACTGTGAACAGCTGATCGCTACCCTGCAAGGTCAACCTAGCATGGTTAAGCTGGTCGAATCTTTTGCCACCAAAAACGCCGACCTGGGCCAAAACAACCGTTACCATGGTCAACGGCGCAGTCAGGCTGAAAAAAAGCTCAAAGCCGTGCAAGCAGAATGCAGCCAGCTTGAAAGGCAGATTACCAACCTGGAGCAAAATAAGGGAGCCCTGGTCAATCGTAAGCAGGCTTTGTCAGATGAATCTAAGGCGCTTGAGTCAGAGATTCACCGACTCACCACCCAAAACAAATCACTCTCCTCAAAAGTTCAGAGTTTAACAACCCACAATGACGAACTGCTCGACGCTAACGAACAGCTCAAGAAAGACAACAAAGATCTGAAAAACGTTGTTGACCAGATCCGATTGAGATTAGCCCGCGATACTAAAACGCTCCTGCAATATGAAGACAGCGAAATTCGAAAAGCCTTGATCCGTTTATTTCGTTGGACCTTGGGATAAGGGGTAACTCACCATGGCACGAAAAAAGAACCGAAATTTCAGCGGAATGAGTTACCGTGAGGTACAACGTGCTAATTCGGACAGACGTAGCAAAATTCCCAGAAAAGACCAAAAATGGTTGAAAACAAACGGTTATAAAAATGTTGGCTGGGATAGCGTCATCAAGCTATATCAAAAGATTAATGATCTCTTGATACAGCCTGACCCGAATGAAGACAGCCTCGAAGAATTATTCCTCAAGGCTGATCGGATTGGAAATAAGTATCAAACCCCAGCAGAAATAGCCACTTTTAATCAAAAACTAGCGGCTGAAGTGAGTGAAATTGCTGCTCAAGTAGATCAACAATTTCCTGATTCAGAAATAGAAATCATCGACTATAGCCAACCCAGCCGTAAACGCAAACCAAAGACTAAAGGCAAACGTCGACCCCAGGCTTAATAGCGCATTAATTATGGACACTCACGATAAAACACTACAAGAACTCTTTGCCCTGGCCGATAAAGTTGGCAAAAAGAGGTATCACAGACTTACAGACCAAGATTTTGAGGACTATCGAGAGTTTGATCACTGGCGCTACATCAATGGAGATTTTGAATGTGGCACCACTCCAGAGAGCAAGCAGTGGGCTAGAGATAACTCTGATTGGAATTGCCCTATCTGTGGAGAACGATTTGCTGACAAAGGCGGTAGAACCATCGATCACAAATTGCCCCGTGCCCAATACCCCTGGTTGGCTCTAGACTTTAGAAATCTGTGGGTGATTTGCCGCCCATGCAATCAAGAAAAAGGCGAAATGCATTGGTACGAATACGAACACTACATCCTGATCCATCATCCAGACCGTTATCAAGATATTGATTTTGCCCGCCCGCGACAGTTACTTCGAACCCTTAAAGATTAACTACTTCATTTGCCCTCTGCATGGTGAACTCGTGCAGAGGGCAACCTAAGATATATTGATGCTAATGTGTCTGTGTGAGAACAACCATTCGATTAGACGACGAGTTACTACGGACAGCAAAGCAGCATGCGCTAGCCACACAAAGAACGCTGACGCAGCTTATTCAGGATGCGTTAGTTGTATTGCTGGAGCAAGAAAAAGGAGCTGCTTCTCCATTACCTACGTTTAGGGGAGACGGGACTTACCCCGGTGTAGACATCAATCGCAGTGCAAGTTTGAGAGACCAGATGGAGTTATCTGAATGAGGTGTTCTCTCTATGCGGCTCTGTGATAGCAAAATTTATATCAACGCTTACAGAGTTGAGAATACAGGTCACGAGTTTTACTATCAGTGGCTAAAGGCGCAACTAGAGGGAAGCGAAACGTTTATATATTGTGATTTGATATTGAGTTCATTTGTGCGGATTGTGACCCATCCGAAAATCTATAAAACCCCAACGCCTTTGCCCCAGGCACTGGAATTTGTTAGAAGTGTCGGAAGTCAACCTAATGCGCTAGGCATAATGCCTGGCGCATGCCACTGGCAAATATTTGAGCAGCTGTGCTTGAAGAATAATGTAACTGGTAATTTAATCCCCGACGCATACTTGGCGGCATTGGCAGTAGAAGCGGATGCGGTGTGGATTACGGCTGATGAAGACTACAGGATATTTGAGCCCACTTTAACCTGGCAGTTATTATGCCCATAGGCTAGAAAGCAATGCGCCTCCCCCCTGAAGAAGACTCAAAACTGACCATCAACATCGTGCCGATGATCGATGTAGTGTTTGCAATTTTGGCCTTTTTTATCCTATCGACGCTGTTCCTTACCCGAGGCGAGGGGCTACCTGTCGATTTGCCCTCGGCGGTGACCTCGACCCAGCAAGATCAAACCAACTTAACCCTGACCATCACCGCTGATGGCAGCCTTTACCTCGACCAAGACCTGGTAAAACTGACCACCCTGACCGCCGAAGTCAAGGCGCGATTGGCTCCAGGGCAATTAGCCCTAGTCACCGTCAACGCCGATGAAAGCACCAGCCACGGTCGAGTCGTCGCCGCGATGGATCAGCTGCGCACCATTGAGGGCTTGAAATTAGGCATTGCCACCAAACAGCCTTAGAAAACCGAGCTAAAGATTTTGGTATTAGGTTATCTAGCGATCTATAACTTTTAGCTTTCAACCTTTAACTTTAGTAACTAGCTCCTTACAAAACTTTTTTTTGGGTCCGAAAAAATCACCTTACCGTATGGTTAAGTTGGACTCATTTTTGTGCTGCCTGTGTATCAACTCCTTCTCCTGATTCACTTAATTTTGCTCAAGGTTTTTCAGTTTTTGCAGCCGTACTTGGTGCCCATTTGTTTGGTGCTGGCCTGGAGTGTCGTGATCTTAGGCGTCTGGAACGTGATCGCTGCTGCCCGAGCCGGGGTTGAAAATGCCAAAACCCTCCACCAAATCCCCTGTGCGGGCTGTAAGTTTTTTACCAATAGCCACCACTTAAAGTGCCCGGTGCATCCCGCTGAGGCCATGACAGAAACCGCCATTGGCTGCTCAGATTTTGAAATCGCGGACCCGATTGCGGCGGCCACCCAGCGACAAAAAACGGCTAAGGCTCAAGAGGGCGTTTTATACTGAGGTCAACTGTCTGATAGTGCAAAAAACGTATGGCCTATCGCGACTTTACTTTGCCAAGCGTCCGCAAGGCTTTTGATCTCACCTTTCAAGAAGACCGAAAAAATGATACCCAGGTAGACACGGTCTATGGTGCGGTGACAACGGGCACCAACTGGAAATTTCTAACCCTAACAGGAAAAACTGTCACCATTGACGCGGGGAAGTACTACATCAAGGAAGTCAGCAAAATTTTAGCCATTCTGATGCTGCCCTTCTCTGAAACACGTCAGCTAATAGCCGTTTAGGGCAAATTTTCTCGAAGCATAAAACATCGACCTTGCACTGAAGCCAAAGTTATGGTGTTCTTAAGTATGATAATACGCTGGCAAGGTTGGTTGATGGTGGGGCTGATGGCGGCTTTAATAGCTTGGCCGTCAGGTGCGGCGGCTCTTGGAGGCCGGTCTTTGACCATCGCCAGTGATATCGACTTCTCTGGTAGCCTGATCGAGTCGCCCACCTCGGGTAACTTATACTTTGTTGAGCAGGTTCTAGACGATCTGGCCCAGGCGGACGTGGTGTATTTGGGAGAAAGCCACGATCAGCCCGATGATCACCTGATGCAAAGGCTACTGATTGAGGTTTTACACAACCGATATCTGACCGCACAGCCAGTCGACGAAGGAGTAGACGGGTTCACGAGTCTCTCCGGGAGAGGCTTCGCCATCGCACTCGAAATGTTTCAAAGCCCCTTTCAACCCCTGCTCGATCAATATGTAGCGGGTGAAATCAGCGAAGCCGATCTCAGGGAGCAAAGCGAATACGATACCCGCTGGGGGTTTCCGTGGGAATATTACGCCCCGATTTTACGATTTGCCCGCGCCCATCAGATCCCGCTATTGGCTCTCAATGCCCCGGTCGAGGTTACCAACCAGGTTGCCCGCAAAGGTCTCGACAGCCTTAGCGAACAGCAACAGCAGTGGATACCGACAGAGTTAGACCTGGCTGAGCCCCAATATGAACAGCTATTGCAACGCTTTTATCAAGAAATCCATGTAAACCACAGCAACAGCAGCGATTTTGAGCGTTTCTTCTTTATTCAAACCCTATGGGATGAAACCATGGCTGCAGGCATTGCTGAGTTTTTGAAACTTCATCAGGGGGCGCAGGTAGTCGTGCTGTCGGGACAGGGGCATATTGTCTATGACTTTGGAATTCCTAACCGGGTAGCACGACAGTTGAGAGCGCAACCCCTCGCCCAGCGAACCGTTTTACTCACCCCAGAGCCTGACGACTTTGCTCTGGAGACCAACCTTCCCCTGGCTGACTATCTCTGGTTTTCTCCGCCGCCTGAGTAATTTGACGGAGTGAGTGGGTTCTAACGGATGCCTCCAAGCCCGTAGCCTTGCGATGGCCGTTTGATTGGGGATTTCTTAAGGTAATAGGTGATAGATGTTGGGTAGTGGGTAATGGGAAGGTGGGATTAGAAAGTTTAAACCTAAAACCTAGAACCTAAACTCAAACACCTAAAAAATCCCTGGATTATCAAATCTTTGTTGATGGATAAAGAAAGTATGGATATTCCTAAGCTTTAATGTCCTTTTAAGGTGGGCCTCAGAAAACTAACTTAGGGTCGCTGAGATGGGAATTTTGATATTGACAGCTCCGGTACGCGTATAAACCAGGTTTTTCAATCAATGGTTTCAATCTTTATTTTGACCCACAACGAAGCGTTAGATATTGCGGCTTGTCTTGAATCAGCCCTGGCCTGTGACGGTTGTGATGATATCGTTGTGGTTGATTCGTTTAGCTGCGATCGCACCGTCGAAATTGCCCAACAGTATCCGGTTCGTGTTGTCCAACATGCCTTTGAAAGCCATGGCAAGCAGCGCACCTGGATGTTGCAAAACGTGCCAACCAAGCATGATTGGGTTTACATCCTCGAAGCCGACGAGCGGATGACCCCAGCCCTATTTACCGAATGCCTTGAGGCCAGCCGCTCAGGTCAGCACATTGGCTATTATGTCGCCGAGCGGGTGATGTTTATGAACCACTGGATTCGCCACAGCACCCAGTATCCGCGCTACCAAATGCGCCTGTTTGACAAGCAAAAAGTCTGGTTTGACGACTATGGTCACACCGAGCGCGAAGTGTGTGAGGGTCCCACTGGGTTTCTCAAGGAAACCTACCCCCACTACACCTCGGGCAAAGGCTTTAGCCGCTGGTTCGACAAGCACAATCGCTATTCCAGTGACGAAGCCAGGGAAACGGTAAGTCAGCTCTCAGAGGGCCGTGTTAGCTGGCGTACCCTGATTTTCGGTCGCACTGAAGTGGAGCGGCGACGGGCACTCAAAGACCTGTCCTTGCGGATGCCCTTGCGCCCTTTGGTGCGTTTTATCTATATGTACTTCTTTTTAGGGGGCATTTTAGACGGGCGAGCTGGGTTTACCTGGTGTACCCTACAAGCCTTTTACGAATACATGATCACTTTGAAGGTGTGGGAGCTACAGCACGCGCAACCCATTGCCCCCGTGCCTGGCCGAGCGAGCCATACGCCACAGGCAGACAAAGCCCCTGCAACAGAGAGCAACTATGTCAGCGAATATACTTTGAATGGCCATGCGGCTTCTCCGTCCACAGAGTTAATCTCTAGCTAATTTTGATGCTCAGGACAATCTAACCGCAGATCGAGATCGCCAAACGGCGCATCCACCAGCTGGCAATGGTGCGGGCGGTGCGGGTCGTCATAGACATTGGGGCTAAAGTACTGACAGGTCAGACACATGCGGGCGACGGGGATGTTCTTTTGGGCTTGTAATTTTTGAATCATCTTGGTCAGCCCTCTGAAGATCACGGCTTGTTCTTCTGCGGAAAGCTCTTCGACAGCAGCCAGCAGAAAATCGGGCCATTGGGCAGCCCGGATAGCTTGTTGCTCACCTTCGGGGGTCAGGCGAATGGCAATGGCTCGGCGGTCGTCCGCAGCTTGCTCTCGGACCACCAGCTTTTTTTTGACCAGGGCTGCGACGGCATCACTGGCTGTGGCTGGACTGACGGCCAACTCCTGGGCCACCCTTGATAGTCGGATGCCTTGGGAGTGCGATTGCAAAATCGCCAAAATTTGCCCCTGGGTTGGCGTTAGCCCCTGGGCCTCAGCCCCTTGCCAGGCCTGGCTGCGTAGGGCAACGCCGAGCTTAAACAACCCGGTAATCAGTCGCTGCTCAAGGGGCTCATTGATCGTATCGAAGGGATTCTCCATGAATGTGCTGTGCGATCGCAATAAGCAGACAGGATCACCGCTTAGCTCGTCTGACCCATGGGATAGCCCAACGCTTCAATAATTAGCGACTCAACCTGTGCGTCTGGTCGGTGACCCAACCACTCTGCCAATATAGTGTATCGAGCAGCGGTCTAACTGATAGAGTCTACTGAGTAGGGCAGACTCAAATCACCCGACTGAACATCGTAGACTTCATAAACCCCCAGCAGCGGCAGAGTATCGTCAGCCGTATTGACCTGCATATAAGCCGTGACCGCATCGTAGTTAAAGTCAATGTTGTGATTGACGCGCTGAGCGGGCACCAACACCTTGAGCGTATCCCTCTGGGTCAGCACCGAAAATCCAGGAGAATCTATATACATCGGCATCCCTGGATTGGTGGGTGGCAACACAACACTCTTGTCTTCTGGTGAGAACTGTTGAACAGAAAGGCTGCCAGCGACGCGATTATCGGGGGTTAAAACCACCCAGTGGGCATGAAAAACACTGCCATCATTGTCATATTGGCGATTGTTATCTTCATCCCATAGGGGAGTATCATCAAAATCTGGATGAGACGTGGCCGCCAACGCAACAACCCCATCAGTACCCGAAAAGCCGACATCTTCAGGGCTTAGGGTGGTTGGGAAAACATATCCGAGCACAGGGGCTCCCTCTAACTGACCTGCTGGATTGGGCAAGGTTTGACCTACTGTGCCGTCAACGGTTTGCTCAAACACCAGCAAGTCTAAATCTCTCAGATAGCTCACCTGAGTTGAGTTAATCTCCAGATCAGCAGAGTTGGCGACCGGGGTAATTGCCTGGGCGAGGCGAGGCGGAGAGGCTTGAGCGACCCCCCCTTGGGTTGCCACCACAAGTGAGTAGGTAAACAGCACAGTACCGATAGTCACAACCAGTGCAAAAAGACCTTTGAGCCAAGATTTCAGTTGCATAGAACTTATTCCAGTGGGTTTACAAGCAGCACGAACGGCAATCGCCAGGGACTGATTACCATTATTTAGGAATCCTATTAATTAGGATTCCTAAATAATATTCCCAAGGAAATCGCGCGTCAAGGGGAGCCTTGATAAACTTTAGATGTGACCGCTTTGAGTGATTTGAAGCCGTTGGCACGGCTGGTTAAAGCGTTATTTCAGGATTTTTAGGTGAGCGGGGTGAAGTTCCAGGGTGATGAGTTTGGCCGACCCATAAATGATCAGACGTTCGTTTTGGTTTGGAATCTTACTGATTGGCGGATTATTGCTGGGGATGGCGCTGCATACGGTTGCGTATATCGATGCAGCACAAGCGCAAACGTATGAACTCCATTTTTGGCCTGGGGAAGCCGCTGAGCAAGACAGTCGATTTGTCCAAATCTCTCCCCATCCGTGCGGCACCGTAGCCGTGGCCCGCGTGACTGAAATGCCCGCGCTTGAAGATGACTCTCTTCAGCCAGAACGGGTGGTTGAGTTCTCACCTGAGGGGACGATTTTAAATCAGTGGGCAACCCCAGTTGACTCTTATCCAGTCGGCATTCAAGGTGATCGACTCCTGATCAACTTTTATGGGGCACCGCCGCTCTGGATTGGTTTGGATGGCAATATTACAGTCGAAAATAGCGAGATTTCACTGCCCCCCACTGAGCGAATTGAATGTGATTTCTCAGTAGAGGCGTTTCCTAACTCTGCCTATGCGGGCTGTACTCGCTACCCAGATCTCGACAGCGGCGAAGCCCGTCTGTTGTCCTTTGAAGGG
>JBCDDJ010000169.1:0-12534 GCA_039180385.1 Cyanobacteria bacterium P01_G01_bin.38
AAAATCATCCTGGTCTATATCGTGGATGTCGAAACACCTAAAGAAAAAGCGCTGCTGCAGCGGTTCAAGAAAGATCCCCATGTCGTGCCTGCGCCTGACATGACCTATCACCTGGTCGCCCAGGCACCCAAAGATCTTGCGGTGCGCCCCATCGTGATTGGGACAGGGCCTTGTGGCATGTTTGCGGGGCTGCTGCTGGCGCAAATGGGTTTTCGTCCGATTTTGTTAGAGCGCGGCAAATCGGTGCGCGATCGCAGCGTCGATACCTTTGGGTTTTGGCTCAAAAAACGGCTGAATCCTGAATCCAACGCCCAGTTTGGGGAAGGCGGGGCGGGCACGTTTTCTGACGGTAAACTCTATAGCCAGGTCCGAGACCCCAAACACTATGGCCGTAAAGTCTTAACCGAGCTGGTGAATGCGGGGGCCGCGCCGGAAATTCTCTACATCAATAAGCCGCACATTGGCACCTATCGGCTGGTCAAAATTGTGCAAAATTTGCGAGCCACCATTGAAGAACTGGGCGGCGAAATTCGGTTTCAGTGTCGGGTCGAGGATATTGATATCGAGCAGGGGCAGGTGCGCGGTGTGTGGTTAGAAGGGGGGGAATATATTGCCGGTAGTCATGTGGTCCTGGCGGTGGGCCATAGCGCCCGTGATACGTTTCAAATGCTGTGCGATCGCGGCGTCTACATTGAGCCTAAACCCTTCTCTATTGGCTTTCGCATCGAGCATCCCCAATCGCTGATTGATCGGTGCCGCTTTGGCGAACAGGCGGGCCATGACCGTTTAGGGGCCGCCGATTATAAGCTGGTACACCATTGCGAAAATGGGCGCTCGGTCTATAGCTTTTGCATGTGCCCTGGGGGCAAGGTGGTGTCCGCCGCGTCGGAGCCGGGGCGGTTGGTCACTAACGGCATGAGTGAATATGCTCGGGATGAGTCTAATGCAAACAGCGCCATCGTGGTGGGCATTACCCCCGCCGACTATCCCGACGGGCCTTTGGGGGGTATCGCGTTGCAGCGGCGTTTAGAAGCACAGGCCTTTACATTGGGGGGCGGTAGCTACGAGGCACCCGGGCAATTAGTGGGCGATTTTCTCGCCGGTCGCCCGTCTACAGCCTTTGGCAAGGTATACCCGTCCTACAAGCCAGGGGTGAAACTGGGGGATTTGAGTTCGAGTTTGCCGGACTATGCGATCGCAGCCATCCGAGAAGCGATTCCGGCCTTTGATAAAAAGATCCCTGGGTTTGCGATGGCGGAGGCTATTTTGACCGGTATCGAAACCAGAACATCCTCGCCCATCCGCATTAAACGAAATGAGGCTTACCAAAGTCTCAACACCGTGGGGCTATATCCGGCAGGAGAAGGGGCCGGCTATGCCGGGGGGATTTTGTCCGCTGGCATCGATGGGATTAAGGTCGCAGAGGCAGTCGCTTTGAGTCTAGTTGATCAAGCTTAAAATTTCGGTTAGTCGAGGTGAGTGGGTGAGTAGGTGAGTGGGTAAGAATTAAGCGTTCAAAGCCAATAGCGTCTTACCGAGCGCAGCGTACTCACCAGCGCAGCGCACTCACCCATTAAAAGGTTCAAAGATCTGGCAGCGCCAACCACTCATCCCAGCTCAAGGTTCTGCCTGGAAAGGCAACCTGCTTAAATGGCCAAACTTTTGACAACCAGGCTTTTACAGTGGCAAACAGGTGCCCGTCGAGGTCCAGGTCACTGGCGCGTACCCAAAGGATGACCATGGCCTCGTAGCCTTGCTTAGTCGAGGGATAGATATAAACACAGCCCAGGCAGCGGCTTTCGTCCAGGCTCATGACGGTGTAGGCAAACGACGTCCGCCGTTGAAACTCTTTTTGGTGCCAGCCCAAATCGATGAGATCTTGTTCAAAGGTGAGGTCAACTGGCCAGGTCTTATCCGGTCCGAATACGCCCTGGAGATAGTCGCAGCTGGTGATCACCGCATCATAGTCTTTGACAACATCGTGGATACTCAGCATCCGCAGGCGACAGGCCTCGGTTTCGAGGGTGGCGGGGACGGGGAAGTGGGTGGGGAGAAACATGGGATCAGGGAGAATTGGGGCAGCGGATCAAGGGTTGGGGGAGGGTCAGGGCGACAAATCTTTGTGGTCGCCCAATGCAGAATATGACGAGATGGGGATATTGGCAAAATATCCGTTGGCGAGACTGCTCATCCCAGCAAAAATTGATAAACAATATCACCTTTCTCGGTGACACTAAAATCTGCCCCAAAGGATCTAGATTGCTCATCCAAAAAGGCACGGGCTTCGTCGCCAGGCAGCTTAGCTGCGATCGCAAACTCGATCAGCGTAAATTTGCCTTGCTTTTCTTGTACCAATTGATAAAAAACTGATTGCAGCCGCTGAGCCTCAGCTTCTTTGGCTCTGAGCTCAGGCGCATTGGCCGAACGCCAGAGCCAAACCCCACCAGCGGTGGGAACAGCTGCCATGACCGACCCAACCAAAACAGAAGCGACCCGATCTTCTTGTTCGGGCTCCAATAAAAAGTCTACTGAAACCGCTGCAAACAGACCGCCTAACCCAAACAACCCAAGGGCTATGCTTCGCTTTAATATCAACATGACAATCTCAACCCATTAGACCTGCTGAGGTTCACCCTAAACGCCCTGTGGCAAACACCCGAGAGGGTTAACCGGCGCTGACGATTACAAGATACCCACTGTATTAAACACGATCGTCAGGCCACCTTCCGGATTTAAGCGCGGGCAAGGGTTATTGGTAGGGGAGTGCAAACGGGCCACAAAGTATCGATAGAATACGGGTAGGTAATCAGCGTGATCGCATGGCTAATCGACCTGCTTTTCCTGGCATGAACCCCTATCTTGAGAATCTTGCCCTGTGGCCAGAGGTTCACTATGGTTTGATAGGCGCTTTGATGAGAGCCCTAAATCTCCAAATAACACCTCAATATCGGGCTGCGGTCGAAAAACGGGTTTACATGGATGCCATTTTAGATGGTATCCCTGATAAATCGGTCTTTGAGAAAAAGGCTGACAGCAGCAGCGAGTCAGCCCAGAACTCGTGAGCGTGCCCATGACAGAAGTTGATTTATCGAGGCTATTAGACCAAATGGCTATTAGACCAAATGGCTATTAGATCAAATATAGACAGAGGCGGCTCTAGATTTGGCGGTTGACTATGCTATCCCCCCGCTCACTGCGTTAAGCCAGGATGATGTTGATCGGATGGCAAGCCTCGAAACGGATTAAACTCAAAAAAATATTCACTTTAGACAAATGGCTGGACGTAAGCAATCAAAGGGGGCCTGCGCCTACTGCGGTAAAGAAATGTCGAAGGGTGGCATGTCTAAACACCTCGCCACCTGCAAGGCGCGACAGACGGTGATTGACAAAGCTAATCAGCGCAAGGCCAGCCGCGAAACCCTCTACCATCTGCGGGTGCAAGATGCCTATATGTCAGACTTCTGGCTCAATTTAGAAATGCGAGGCTCGAAAAAACTTCAGGATCTTGATCACTACCTAGGGGCTATCTGGCTAGAGTGCTGTGGCCATTTGAGCGAATTTGGGTTGGAACGATTTAGCGATACCATTGCCATGGGCCGCAAAATTGACGATGTATTTTCTCAGGTTGATCAACTGACGCATATCTATGACTTTGGTACCTCATCTGAGACCCTGATTAAGCGGGTAGATGTTCGCGAAGGGGTTCCGACTATGACCAAACCTATTGCTCTGATGGCTCGGAATAATCTTCCCGCCGTGGCCTGTATGGAATGCGGCAAGCCTGCCACCCATCTCTGTATGGAGTGTATCTATGAGGATGAGGTGGAGGGCACACTTTGCGATGAACATGCCGAGATCCATCCCCATGATGATTATGGGGAACCGATGGAGCTGGTGAACTCACCGCGGGTTGGCATGTGTGGAGATGTGGGGCCTGCTCAGCCACCCTATTAGCTCAAATCTTAACTAATGCAAATTTAGACGAGGCGGATTTGTCTGCTCAGATAGCTTTTGGGCCAATGCATCGTTTTGCCCTGTGCGATCGCGAAATGTTCCCAGCGGGGAATCGCGTCCCAATACTCCTATTCTACTGACCTGACCAGCGTTGCCACCAAGGTTGCGATGGCCCCCAAGGGCCGGTCTTTTACCATCGCGCCTCCACCCGACACCCAGCCGACGGTTCCGCATCACTCGCAGTCAGCCTCAACGCCTGACTCAGATCGTCATCATAAATCCCGCGTTCGTAGCTAGTTTTGGCCTGCAAAATCTGCGCAGCTTCCAGATACCGTGCTTCGCGAAAATCGGTATCCACCAAATACGCATCGGTAAAATCAGCCGCCTCTAGATTGGCCCCCTCAAAGCAAGCGTTTTGCAAATTGGCTCCGCGAAAGTTTGCTCCGCGCAGGTCGGCATCTTGGAAGTTCACACTGTCGAGGTTGGTGAGGTTATCACCTTGACTGGCAAAATCACTGCGGTAGAGATTCGCCTCTACCAGATAGGCCTGATAGAGATTCGCGCCGGTAAATTTAGCTTCCTGGAGTCGAGCCCCGCCGGGCAGATTTAGGCCACTGAGCTGGGTGTCGATAGCTTCCAGGTTAGAGAGAATTTCACCGCGATCGTGCAAATATTCGATGGCTTCGCGTTTGGCACCGCCAATTTTGAGATCGGAGGCGACGGTTTCCCATTTCTGCGCAATCAGCTGGGTACGCTGCTCTTGCAAACCGATGACAAATTGAATCGCGCTAAACAGCACTGCCAGAAAGGTCAAACTGCGCAAGGCTTGAGCAATCGGTTCTAGCTTTTTTGTAAACTGAACAGCCCGCTCTAGCCAGTCGGGGGTATGTCGATCTTGTAGATAAAGCTCAAACAGCTGCTGATAGTCGTCTGGGGAGAGAGCAAACTGTTCATGAAAGGCTTTGGCTCGTTTTACGAGCTCATACTGGCGATCAAAGGGGATTGCGATCGCAGCCAAAGCTTCAAAATCCTGTATCAGTTTTTGATAAACGTCATCTGGCATATTCGCTGGCATATTTTTTGGCAGGTTAGCTGGGGCCAAGGATGGGCTGCTGAGAGATGGCCAACTGCTCGAGCAGAGTGACCGCCTGCTGGGGCGCATCATATTGAGCAATCTTGGTCTGAAAGTAATGTGCCCGTTTTTGATAGCCGGGTTGCGTCAGCAGGGTGCGAACCGCATCTTTAATTTGCGCGGGGTTGGGTGTTTTGGTGTTTAGATCAAGGCCAACCCCAGACCAGGCGACCCGCGCACACACTTCTGGTTTATCCTCTGTTTTGCCCGCCACCACCAGGGGAATGCCTGCGGCCAGGGCCATTTGTACACCGCCATAGCCGCCATTGCTCACCATCACATCCACATGGGGCAGCAGATGGGCATAGGGCAAAAATCGGGCCACCCTGGCATTGGCAGGGAGAGCGGCAAGGCCAACGTCATCTGTTGCTTTGCCCGTGGTGGCAACGACCAACACATTTTCTTGGGCCAGGGCTTGCAGGGTAGGCATCAGTAGGTCGGTTGGGGTTGTTGCCACTGTGCCCTGACTGACGTGAACGATGGGGATGTCTTGCTGCAAATCGCCCCACCAGTCGGGGGGTATAAATTCTCCAGGGGGCGGCGCGGCCTGCAACGGGCCGATGAAATGAACCTGGGGTGGCAAATCACTGCGGGGGTATTCAAACTCGGGCAGGGTGCCTGCCAGATAGAGAAATGGAGATTTGACACCAAAGAAGGGCTGGGTTGTGGGTGGCAGGCTGACTTGAGCCCGATTTTTGTCAATCCGGGCGGCAATATCGCGAAAGCCGACATATTTGAACAGAGCTTGCAGGGTGAAGTTGCGCAACCGACCTTTGGGGCTGCTATCGGGAGAAAGCCCCAGACCAAAAGGAGCCGTGTCACGACTGCTGTGGGCTAAGACAGAGATGCCCAACTCTGCCCAGGGCGGGCCACCCAGCTCATGGGTCCAGGCAGCCCCGAGAAAAAAGGTGTCGGCCAGCAGCACATCGGCAGGGAACTGCTGAAGAATCTCGCTATAGTCTTTGACCTGCCCAATGGCGGCATCAATAAAGAAGTTTCGCAGATCAAATTTGAGCTGGGCTAACCCCTTGAGAACAGCTCTGGTCTCGACCCAATCAGTGGGCACATTCTGGACTTCTGAGAAATCCAGGGCATGGGTCATGGGTACAAAGCGTGCCCCGGTGGCCTCAACGGTAGGTTTGAATAGCTGGCCGGTATACCACCAGACCTGATGACCTTGCGAAACCAGCTGACGCACGATGGGCACGGCTGGGCTCACATGACCCACCACGGGTACCGTACCCACCAAAAAACGGGCCATGGATTTGCCTCAACGAACCACATTCCCGATATTAGCGCCATACAGCGTCAGGTTATGAGTGTTTGAGGGTGCCAAGAGCGGGAATTGTTCTGATGATGATGCTTGACTTACTCCATTAACCAGCCAAATAAAGTCGCTACCGTCAGCTCAAAATCTTGGGCGAAATCTGGCCTGGGTAATTGCATTTCTGGCTGATCATAAACGGCGGTTGGCTGGTCAGACAGATAAACAAACACGGATCGATCATCCGGATCAATCAGCCACCCCATCTGAGTGCCATGCTTGAGGCAATGGAGAATATTTTTAATCACTTTTGTCTGGTTCTGACCGGGCGATAGGATTTCAAGGGTCCAATCTGGCGCAATGGGGAAAACGTTCGCCACCTCCCCATTTTCTTTGCGGGGAATTCTATCCCACAGAAATACAGAAATGTCAGGAATTGTGGAGTGCCCACCAAATGTACAGCGGAGTTCCGTGAAGGCTCGGGCAATTTTCTTTGGTTTCAAGATAACGTTGATTGCAGGTGCTAGCTCAGTTTGAAGGACACTATGTTCTCCCTGTGGCATGGGTTTTTGAATAATAAGTCCGTCAATATATTCGCTAGCAGGTTCTGTCTCTGGCAGGGCCAGAAAGGCTTCTAATGTGATGGGCTTGGTGGGAGTTTGCACCATTTGTGTCCTGCTCCAATCAACACTTTTAAGCTGCAACTGTAGGCCAACACCATATCAGTCAACACTGTTTCTATATTACTCGCGTAGCTGATGTTGTCGATCTTTGTGTGATCGCACCTGCTAATGGGTGACTAGCGATCGCAACGCCACATCCTCATCACTATTGTCTGCCGACAGTTCATCCAACACCGCCACCAGCTCCTTCTCAAACGTCACCTGGGCCCGGTTTGTGCGTCCGCCCACATATAGCTGTTCGCCCTCTTGCAGCGCCCACACCTGGGAGTGCGACACATAGCTCATCAGCACGCCGATCATCAGCAGGCCAAAGCCCAAATACACCATGGGAATGCCTGGATCGGCTTTGATTTGAAGGCCGGTGCTGCCGATCAGCTCCAACACTGATAGGGTGACGCCATTCACCTCAGTGGACATGCCTGCCCGTGCGGTCGAGACCAGCTGCCCGGTGTTGTTATACACCAGCAACGTCCCCTGTAAATCTTTTGCGATTAGAGAAACACCATCGCTCATGTCGGGCTTGGTAGGTACCCAGGTGCCCCAGAGCTTGCCACCCTGAGCTTCGAGGGGGGCCATCGGTACTTCAAAAATGGGGCTGTTGTTAATTTTGACGCGCACAGCGGCGACGCCCCAGTCAGCCTGGTATAGGGTGACATTGCGGTAGCGTAGGGGTTGGTTTACCCAAATGGTTTTGCGCTTGACCTCAGTGCCCTCAGTGTCGAGTACCGACAGATCAGAATAAAACTGGTCGACGCGGCCTTCTGGACTGTAGTCAATCCAAAACTTATTGACTTTGACGCTCCAGTCTTTGGGAATCTGAGAACCTGCCCAAGGCCCAGCGTCAAAAATATTTTGAATTTTGAAGGTCTGACCACTGGGGACAATCTCCTGGGCAAAAAAGCCGGTCATCGCGCCGTAGATCGCACCCACCAGGATCAGCAACATACTGGCGTGAACCACAATTGGGCCGATGCGCCCCACCAGTCCCTTGTGAGCGTAGAGCATGTCGTCTTTTTGAAAGATCCGATAGCGACGGTTTTCTAACAGGGGGATGAGTTGGGAGAGTGAGCCTTTGCTCAGCTCGGTACTCAGCGCCATTTTCTCAAACTGACGGGGCTTGCTGTAAAAATTCCAGGTGCGTGAAAACCATCGCAGGGCAGTAATCTGTCGGGTAAAGGTGCAGGCGGTGAGGCTGGCCCCAAACAAAATCAGCAGCGACAGAAACCACCAGGTGCGATACACGTGATCGAGCCCCGCAAAGAGCAGCATCTTCCAGCTGAGAAAGCCAAACAGGGCCGGATCTTCGGGATAATTGGTCTGATAAAACGCGAAAGACTGCCCTTGCTCAACGACGGTACCCAGGATGCTAAAAACGGCGATGGTGAGCAGGAGCGCGATCGCAAGTCGCAAATCCGCCAGCAGGGGCACCAAATCCTTTCTGAAGTATCGCCTGATCTCTGTCAGCATTTCCATTTTGTCTACCTTGCCGATCACACCACCGGCACCAACCGCGACACCAACGAAAACAACCCAAACCCCACCAGTAGCACACCGCTGGCAGGCGTAATCCACCCCGACCACTGCCGGATCGCCAGCAGCCGCTTGATCGAGGCCGTAAAAATCCCCGCGATCACCAGCGGGGCGACATATCCTAGCGTATAGGCCAACAGCAGCGAACTTCCCAGGATCGGATCGCCCTTTTCACCCACCCAGGCCAATAGCGTGGCCAGCACCGGGGTACTGCAAGGGGAAGCCACCAGACCAAACGTCAGCCCCAAAAGATAAGACTTGGCCGAGCGAGGGATATTATTCTGTAAAAAATCAGTGCCCTGAAACGAGGGCAGCGGCGGCAGCGGCAGCGCCTCTAGCAGGTTGAGCCCCATCAGAATTGCGATCGCACTTACCAAAATCGGCAACCCGACCCCAATCTGACCATAGACCCAGCCCAGACTACCCGCTACGATGCCCAGTCCGGCGAGTGTGCTGGCCAATCCCGCCGCAAACCAGGTCGATTGTCCCACCGCTTGCCAGCGATTTTCGAGCTCATAGCTGCCCATGTAGCCCACCGTAATCGGCAGCATCGACAGCATGCAGGGCGTCAGGCTGGTGAGCAGACCCGCCAGCGCGATAATCCCAAGGCTGGTAATCGATAAATGGCCAAGCTGGCTCTCAACCCATCCATTGGCTTGCTGGGTTAGATGGTACAAAAATATTTGAAGCTTATCCCACATGTAGAGTGTTCTAACGTTTTCTACCGCGCTTTCTTAATCTTACCGAAACGCCGTCGTCCCTGTGGTCATTGGCGCGATTAGGATCGTCTGTTCTGGGGCTGTCTGTTTTGAGGCTGTTTGTTTTGAGGCTGTTTGTTTTAATAGAGCGTCGTCGTTGCGATCGCGCAGGTGCTGACTTGTCAGTTCGCAGCGGATTGATCTGGGCTGAGGATGAAGACGGTGGTGTGGGCACAGAGCGCAGCTGACCTCGGGTACGCGTTCTGTGCTTGCCCGAGGCAGTCCGTCTGGCTGGCCTTTTTGAGCGGTTTGTCTCGGACTGTTTGACCATCCACGGATCAGTCGGCTGTGCCATTGAGATGACATCTGCCCCGTGGGCCTCCCTGGCGACGCGAATGAGAATGCCCGCACTCAGGAGGCTAGCCAGCATGGAGCTGCCACCGTAGCTGATTAATGGAAAAGGCAACCCGGTGGTGGGCAGTGCGCCAATAGCGACCCCAATGTTGACCAGGGCTTGCCCAACTAGCAGGACCATGCAGCCAATGGCAACCAGGCGATGGGTTGGAGACTTCGCTTTCATGGCGACGATCAGTGCAACGGTGCTATAGACCGCCAAAAAGAGCAGCAGCATCATGCAGCCAATAAAGCCAAACTCCTCGGCATAGACCGAGAAAATGAAATCAGTATATTGAATTGGTAGGAAAAAATCCTTTTGCTGAGAGAGCCCGTAGCCACTGCCCCATAGCCCCCCTGACCCAATTGCATACAAACTTTGGATGAGCTGATACCCGTTATTATCAGGGTCCGCCCAAGGATTGAGAAACGAAACGATCCGCTCTCGCTGATACGCCTTAAGACTCACACTAATGATGGCCGCCAGCAGGCCGCTGCCCGCTGTCAGCATCAGCTGGCGATAGGGCAGACCAGAGGCCAATGCCAATAGCCAAAGCGTAATCCCGCAGATAGCAGTCGTGCTCAGGTTAGGCTGGGTCAGGATGCTGACCAAACAAATAGCAAATAGGCCTAGCCACAGTGCCCGAGTGCGCACATCCAGGCGAGGCCACTGGCCAAATAGCTGTGCCCCCTGAAGTACCAAAAAGGGCTTCAACAGCTCCGATGGTTGGATTAAAAAAGGGCCCAGTGGCAACCAACGGGTGGCTCCGTTCACCGTAATGCCCAATCCTGGCAGGTGGGTCGCCAAAATTAACCCCAAACATATCAGGAGACACCAGCCAGAGTGCCGCATCACTTTTCGCAGCGGATTGCGCGCAATCCAGCGGGACGCGCAGAAACCTAGCAAAATCCAAAGAATCTGAACCTTAAAATACCGGGCACCGTCCCCTATCTCTGCATAAGCAATCGGATAAGACGCCGAAAATAGCACCACTAAGCCAACTGAGACCCAAAGGATCGTCAACCAGCGCAGGAGCCTTGCTTCCAGTGCCCAGTCCCTGACCGAGAAAAAATTTATGACCGGCGTAAAGTCAATGACCGGGGGTGCAAAACGGCTTAAATTCAACAGTTCCTCGTCATGTAGGCGTGTTTAAGACATAAAGAAATCCTTCACGTTTGTCAAGTAAACCCTGAAAACAGACATGAAGGATAAAGGTTTTGGCTGATTGAAGGGCGGTTTAGCGGATTTCCGGTGCCGTCAACACCCGCAAGTTTGCCAAGGATAAGGGAGCCTTGCCGGTCGGAGTTTTTGCCATCCCTTCAGTCCAAAGTTGCTCAGTGATCTGAATGGTTTTGACATCATATACCTGGGTCAGCAGCTTAGGATACAGTCCAAAGCCGATGATGGGCACCAGCAAGCAGGCGATGATAAAAACTTCTCGGGGCTCTGCGTCCACCAGCGCCTCATGTTCCACCAGCTCCTTATTTTCAGGCCCGTAGAAAATTTCGCGCAGCATCGACAGCAGATAGATCGGGGTCAAAATCACCCCGATCGCCATCAGCAACACGATAATCAGCTTGAAATTAAAGCTGTAGGCATCGCTATTGGCAAATCCGACAAAGACCATCAGCTCTGCCACAAAGCCGCTCATCCCAGGTAAAGCTAGAGAGGCCATTGAGCAGGTGGTAAACATGGCAAAGATCTTTGGCATCTTTTTGCCCACGCCGCCCATCTCATTGAGAATCAGCGTGTGGGTACGGTCGTAAGTGGCCCCGACCAAAAAGAAGAGACTCGCCCCAATCAGCCCGTGGGAGACCATCTGCAAAACCGCGCCGCTCATCCCCAGGTCAGTAAAGGAGGCCACGCCAATCATCACAAACCCCATGTGAGAAATGGATGAGTAGGCAATCTTGCGCTTGAGGTTGCGCTGAGCAAAGGAGGTCAAGGCCGCATAAATAATATTGACGACCCCAAAGATGACTAAAAGTGGGGCCACTACACTATGGGCTCCAGGCAGCATTTCCACATTCATGCGGATGATGGCGTACCCGCCCATTTTGAGCAAGATCCCCGCCAGCAGCATGTGGACTGGGGCGGTCGCCTCCCCATGGGCATCCGGCAGCCAGGTATGCAGTGGAATAATTGGCAGCTTGACCCCGTAGGCAATAATAAATCCCAGGTACAGCAGCATCTGTAGCTTGAGGGGAAAATCCTTGGCCATCAGGGCCTGCATATCAAAGGTGGTTGTATCGCCGTAAAAGGCCATCGCTAGCGCAGCGACCAAAATAAACAGCGAGCCACCTGCCGTGTAGAGAATAAACTTCGTCGCGGCGTAGAGGCGTTTTTTGCCGCCCCAAATCGACAGCAGCAGATATACCGGAATCAGCTCCAGCTCCCACATCAGGAAAAAGAGCAGCATATCTTGCACGGCGAAGACGCCGATCTGACCGCCGTACATGGCCAGCATAAAAAAGTAGAACAGACGCGGCTTGAGCGTCACTGGCCAGGACGCCAAAATCGCCAGCGTTGTGATAAAACCCGTTAACAAAATCAGCGGCATCGAGAGGCCATCTGCCCCCACCGACCATTTGAGGTCAAGGAAGGGTACCCAGGTATAGCTCTCGACAAGCTGCATACCTGAGCTATTGATGTCATAGCCTTTGATAAAGGCGGTGACAATCAGGGCAAAGTCAAGCAGACCGACGATCAGGGCATACCAGCGAATAGTTTTGCCGTTTTCATCAGGAATAAACGGAATCAATAAGGCGGCCAGGACCGGAAATAGGATGATGGTGGTCAGCCAGGGGAAATTTGCAATATCCATACAAACAAAAAGGCTGTAAAAGTCGGCTGTGGTTAGACAACTACCAAAAGCCGCC
>JBCDDJ010000170.1:0-12485 GCA_039180385.1 Cyanobacteria bacterium P01_G01_bin.38
ACGTAACAGGCATCCATCCGGCTGGGGTAAAATGCAATGTGGTCTTTGAGAGCTGCGAACCTGTCAACGGGGGCTGCATAGGCCCAGGCCGCATTCTCCGCTGTTTGCTCACCCACCGTCACCGTATAGTAGCTGGCTGTGCCTTTCCATTCGCAAAAGGTGGCCCTGGGTGTGGGCACTAAATACTGCATTTGAATATCAGTGGGCGGGATGTAATAAACCGGCGGATGGCTGGTCTCGAGCACACGCTGGGCTTGCTGGGTATCGGCGATCACCACATCATTAAAGACGACTCGAATGCGTTGGGCCATCGCCTCAACCGCAGGGGGCCTGGGATAGTCCCACACCGATTCTTGACCGGGACCTGGCTCAACACGAGAGGGGTGCATGACGGGATTCTCCTAATTCTTGAAAACGATGAACGATGAATGATGAACGATTTTGGATCTCCCCCTGCCTCCTCTGCTCCCTATTCCCCCTGCCAGCGACTAATATCACTGCGGGCCTGATCATAGGCAGCCGTCCCCCTGGGAATCAGCGCCGCTGCTTGGATGGCGTCTCCGACCCGTCCTTGGGCAGCCCTGGCTCGGGCGATGCTGAGCATTTTTTGGCTCCAATCGTCGATCAGGGCCTGGGCGGTTTGATATTCGGGCTGGTTGGCGGGCACCTTTTGCAGCTCAACGATGCCGCGCTGGTATGAGCTGGACTGCCCAATGCGCGGAATCTCTTGGGCCGCTCGGATCAGGTCTCGGCTGCGCTGTCGCTGTTGCCAAAAGGCAATGCGCTGTTGGGCTTGTTGGTAAAGTGCCTGACGATCTCTGGGGACTAACTGGGCAGCTGCGATCGCACCGTCGAGGTTGCCGCTAGCGGCCCGCCCCTCCGAGAGATCTAAGATGACCTGGCTCCAGCGGTCAATGTCGGCCTGGGCTTCGTCATAGTAGCGCTGCCCTGGAGGAATTTGGCGGGCTTGGGCAATCGCATCGGCAAACTGGTGGGCCTGGTTAGGTTGGATCAAACGGCGGGCGTCCTCCAGTGCCGCCGCATTGGCGGGGGGGGCATCGCCTCCGCCCGTGTCAGCTTCGCTGGGGGTCGTGTTACTGGCTGCCTGGGGACTTGCTGCCCCATCCCCGCTATTGGCTGTTTCAGTGCCGTTGGCGACAGGATCTTCACTCGCAGTTTCTTCATCGGAGGCATTCTCGCCAGAGAGGTCGCCACTACTGGTCGAGGTCTCTCCACTGGCCTCACTATCGTCACGGGTATTTTCACCAGCGGTCTCTTCATCGGCAGCATCAGAGCCAGCGGCATCAGAGCTCTCGGTGCTTGGGTCACCGTCCGCCGCTGTCTGGGGGAGAGTGTCTGGGGCGGTATCCTCTGTACCATCGGCTGGGCCTTGATTGTCCGGCACTGGCCCGGTTACCTGATCGGCGTCTTGATCGAGGGCTAGCCAGTCTAGCCAGTCTGGTAATGAAACCTGGGCCAGGGCATCTCTCATGAAGGGCTGATTTCGCAGGAGGGCCGCCAGCAATAGCAGTAACAGCCCTAGCAGGCCCAGGCTTTGTAAGGTCCCCCCGGTTTTAGCTTTGGTTGTACGACGGGTAGGCTCATCGGCTTCAGGGACATCGACCGTGGCGGTTACGTCTGAGCTAGTTTCTTCGTCTTCGCGCAGCTCAAAAATGATGTCATCACCGTCGGTTGCCAGCTCAGGCACGGCTTCATGGCCCACCTCAACTTCGCCAATGGGGCCACTCAGGCCAGCCACCTCTTCAAAAATGGGTTCATGGTCAGTGCCTGGGCTGCTGTCGCTGTCAAAGTCTAAATTTGGATCCACACCGTCCCCGGCGGCGGCTTCCAGGCCTGCGAGATCTACGTTGGGTAAGATCGCTGCCGCTGATTGGGGCACCACTAACGCAAACTTTTGAGCATCGGAGAGCACCGCGACGGGGTTTTGAATGGGTCGCCAGTGGTGGTCACATAGCTCGGGCAGTCGGTCTTTGAGATAGTCAGCTAGATGGCCGACGGTGACACAGCCCTGGTAGCGCAGGCCCTCTAACATGGCCGCCGTAAATAAGCCGTGGCGCACCGCCAGGGTTTCGTGGGAAAACTGATCGGGCTCACAAGAGAGCAGCAGCGGTATCCCGGCCGACTTGGCCAGCTCCATTGTGTGAGCGCCAATATTCTGGTCGGGCAAGGCGCCCTGGCTGCGATTCATATCCAGGGCCAGGACGATATTGCGAGTAGGGGTCTGACTGAGGGCGTCAATCACGTCTGCGATCGCAATGGCTGTTTTCTCAATTTGGGCTGGGTCACCGTCAATGGGCATTAAGTAGTCTTTGCCGTCAGCCTGGACCCCATAGCCACTAAAGAAAAACCAGAGCAGGTCGTCATCGGCGACTTGATCCTGGCAAACCTCGAGCAGATGTTTTTGGAGGGTTTGTTGGGTGGGGGGCAGCGCCTGTGCCTCGGTCGACGGGCCAATGTCGGTCAATAAAAGGCATTGCTCAGGCACAAAGCCCGCTTCCTCAATCAGAAATTTTCGCAGCTCAATCGCATCATTTTGTGAATGCATCAGTGCTTGCAAAAACTGATACTCCTCAATCCCGACGATAATTGCCCAGTTTGCCATTCGACCACTCCCCAATTGCAAATTCACAAGGAAAATACCACAGTATTTCTGGTTAAGCCTTGGCCAAATCTAGCCCCGTAGTTTGCGCTTACAGTCAGCACTGCTGCGATATGCTACAGAATGGTAATGCACGTTTGCCAATTTGTGCCTTTTAATTGCTTAATTTTTGCTGCGAAAACGTCTCCACCTTCCCCAGTTTCTCGATCTTCCCCACCCAAATGTCGGGAAAATTGCTGGCTTGACGTTGACCCTTACTCAGAACAAATCAGCGGTCATTGATAATTTCTAGGGCTAAACTGGGAAAGTTTGACGTGAGTCCATATTCTCTATACTGTTTGCGTTACATAGCCTTTTTTAGCGTTTGAAATCTCCCATGAAGCGGTCCCACTTGCGACACCCTCTGCGTTGTGCCCTGAAAATTTTTTCCCATCGCTGGCGTAGCGCCGTCACTCCCCTAGGATTAGCAGCTCTCATTGGTGCCACCGGTAGCCTGTGGCTAACTGAGGCACTGATCATGCCTAAGACGGCCTGTGCCTATGTGGCGCGCCTTGACTTGTTTTTGACCCGCGAGCGCGGTGAAACCTACGATACCTTTATCCGCCGGGCAGAGATGGCGGCTCGGGCCGGTGCCCAGCGTAGCTTTGATCAAGATTTGCTGATCACAGAGGTCGCCATTAATGTGATCGCCGAAAGCGACGGGCTCTCGATCCCGGTGCTAAATCTGGAGGTAGATCGCAGCCAGTGGCGCAATCGCCCCGAGACCCGCTACTGGGCCACCTACTATCGCATGGCCCGTGATTTATTCAATGGTGCGTTCAGTGGTGATGTGTCTGGCCAGTAAATTTTGAGTTAATAAACTTTTGGCTGGTAAATGAGCTATACTTGCAAGGTTGTCCGATTTTTTGAGATAGGTCCATGGCAGTTCCTAAGAAGAGAACCTCTAAATCTAAGCGGAGCATGCGCAGAGCGACTTGGAAGCGCAAAGCTGCTTTAGCTGCCGAGCAAGCGCTGTCCCTTGGTAAGTCTGTGCTGACAAATCGCTCCAATAGCTTTGAATATCCGTCTGATGATGAAGACGATGACGATGAGTAAGGTTGTGATTATTGGTTAAAGTTTGAACAGCAGGGCGAGAGTCCTGCTGTTTTTGTTTTGGGTGGCGGTTCCTCCCACGGCTCATTTCCCTGCTGCTGTTACTTGAGGGTTGCAGCGAATTGGAAGAAAAAAGAAAGTCTGGATTTTCGTTCCAGATGTCTCCCATGAGTTGTCGTAATAATCTAGCAAGGGCAAACGTTTAGACTTTAATTCAGTTGTCAGTTTCTGTTTGACTAGCTAAGTTTCTCTAGCCTTATTCAGTTGCGTATTTATTAGGTCTAGGTTTGAGTGACTACATTTGACCTGGGCATCAGTGGATCAAATTGTGCTTGACCTTTAGTCATGTGATTGATTTCAAGATGGATATCGCAACTCAAGATCTAAAACCCAAGATCGCCATGCACTATCAGTTTGAGCCAACTGATTTTTTTAACGAGCTGGTTAGCTCTCCCCAAGAGTGTCGAGTCCATATTGTCGGAGAGCGGGTTGAATGGTGCCTCGATATCGTGGGTGGGCGATTGTTGTTTGCGGCTCACTCCTTACAATATTTGACAGCTTTAGAAACTGTGTTCTCGGAGCTGGGCTATGAGGCGGCACTGCCCACCTATTGGCGACTAGCCCAGCTAGGTCCGTACAAGCACAAAATTGACGAACAAGGCTTAGAGGCGTTGGGTTGGACCAGCAAAGTTGTGGGCGCGTTGACGGAATACAAAACCCTCAACCTGGCGCAAGCCGAGAACACCCTGGCCAAGCTGTCGGAAGATGCGATCGCATCACTTTTAGGATTAGACTCTGCCACCGTTACCTGGCACCCCCTGCCCGCAGGCACCTGGCACTTAGCAAACTCTGGGGTTGCTTTGCTCCCCCTACTGCATCGTCTCGTAGCGCGGCTCCAAACCTGGCAACCTCTTTGCGATCGCATCATCTCACCCCATCAAAGACCCTACTGTGAATCCCCCGAGCAGCTCTATGGGCAGGTGTCCCATGGTGCGTTGTCGCCCCAGATGTTAAAAGCGTTGGTGCGGCTGATGCAGGGGGCTAGCATTCGTCAACTTGCCCAAGTTGTTAAGCAAGACGAGCTCAAATTAGCGCAACTCCTTTATCCCTATATTGAGCATCGACTGATCAAGCTGTGGCCGCCTGTATCGCCCCTCGATCAGCTACCCTGGCTGCCGACGCAGCCCCTATTGCCGTTATCTTCGACCGCCGCCGCTGCTCATCTGACTCAAAAAGGTGACGCATGGCGGCCACTGTCTGCACAGGCGTCACCGTTGACTGCCGGATCACCCCCAGTGAGTCATAACGGGGTGGGCAGCGGCAGTTTGCCTAATCGTCCTGCCAGCCAGGCTAAGTCTCGATATCAGGTTGTTTGTATCGACGACAATCAGCTGGTGCTAGAGAGGATTCAGGACTACCTCGACTCAGAGCGCTTTGAGATCACAACTTGCCTCGATCCGATGGCCTCTATCGCTAAGCTATGTGCCATCAAACCCGATTTAATTCTGCTAGATATCTCGATGCCTCGGATCGATGGTCATGGCCTCTGTCGCAGCCTCAGACGGAGCTCTATATTCAGGGACATCCCGATCATTATGATCAGCAGCAACACCAGTGCTTTAACCAAAGCTAAGGCTCGATCCGTGGGTGCAACTGACTATTTAGAAAAGCCATTTTCCCAGGCGGACCTGATGGCGCTCTTAAACAGCTATTTAAATCAGCGTTAAAGCAGGAAACTAAATATTTTGGAAGAAATAGATACAGTCCGGCTTAGGTAAATACCCGGTGTAATTAGGGAGTAGTTGTGCAGTGAGCCCGAGTTTGTTATGAGCAAAAAAGTGCTGGTGATCGATGATGTTAAATCTGAGCTGCAATTGATTAGCCACTACCTTGAACAGGCGGGCTATGCTGTTACAACTGCTGGAAATGGGTTAGAAGCGCTCGAAAAAGTTAAGACAGATCGGCCAGATGCCATTGTCACCGATCTGGTGATGCCTGAGCTCACCGGGTTAGAGCTCTGTCGTCAACTCAAGAAAGATCCAGGCACGGCTGATATCCCCATCATTGCCTGCACCACCAAAGGTCGAAAGATGGATCAAAGCTGGGCCAAAAAGCAAGGCGTTGTCAGCTATATTGTGAAACCCTGCACGGCTGAACAACTCGCTGATGCTGTGCGGTTTGCCATTCTATAGTTTGTTCCATCGCTGGATGCTGTATCTATGCAAACGTCCCCATCCTTAACTTCGACCGATCGTCTCCAGCAGCTTCTGCCTGAGTTGTTTGCCCCGACCGCGCCCGTGGGTGAGCAATTTTTGAGACTACAGTTGACCTCAGAGCTGACCATTGCCCTGGCGCTCAGCTGGGTCGAAGAGAGTCTACTTATCCCAACCCAGTTAATTACACCCATTCCCAACATGCCTCCCTCAGTCTTGGGATTGATGAGCTCAAAGGGCCAGATTTTTTGGGCGGTCAACCTGGCTCAGCTCTTAGAGGTGCCTGTTGTGCTAGAGCCGTCTCAGTCCTATGAGGTGGTTGTAATTCGGGTGTTGCCCACTCAATCTAATCAAGTGTCTGACGGTGGATTTGTGACCTCTGATCTCCGTGACGACCTGTTTCTGGGGTTAGTGGTGCCAAAAATTAGGGGAACTATCCGGTTGTCACGGGCGGAGATCGCCTCTGCGGTCAGTGAGGTCGCTGCCAACTTACAGCCCTATTTAAGGGGGCAAGTTGTCTTTGATAACGAAGTCATTCTCGTCGTGAGTGCGGAGGCTATTGGCGCAGCCCGATCGCTTATGCCCCTTTAATTGAAAAATTTACACACTTGTTTTTTTAATGATCACCGAGGTTTAGAAGACCACCATGACTGCTCAGCGATATTCGTCTAGAAGAGATCGGGCTCAGAAAAAAGGGTCTGGGTTGCCGCCTGGGCAAGGTTCCCAGGCTTCTCAGGCAGGTTCAATTAAGGGACGCCCCCTGAGTAGACAGCTCCTGCAAACGCTGCTGCCCGTGACGCTGCTGCCGCTAGCCGTAGCCAGTGGATTAGGAATTGTGATCACCAGCCGAACGGAGCATGAAAAGGCCGTCGCGGATCTACAAGAAAGAGCCTTTCTGGCGGTTGGAGCAGCCGGTTTCTTTGTAGAGGAAAGCTTTGAAGCGGCCGGCAATGTCTTGATTAACCCGGCGGTGATCGAAACATTGCGCGAGGCCCAGGAAAAAGTGATCGCCGACGGGTTGACCGATAGACCCGCCGAGGTACTCAATCAGGAGTTTGGCCAGAACAAGCTGCTCGAGCCCAACGCGACCGTTAATGAATACCTGGCAGACGTGGTTGAGTTAGAAGAGGTGGTGCAAATTCTCTTGACCGAACCGAGTGGGCTTAACGCTGCCTACAGTAGCCCACCCGTTGACTTTGTTCAGAATGACGAAGAATGGTGGCAACAGGCTCAGCAGGTGGGTCAATATATTGAACCCGCTGATTTTGACGAAGCCACAGGAGAGCTGTCGACATCATTTGCAGCGCCGATACGCGACCCTGAGTCTAACGAATTGATTGGCACGATTCGGGTGAGGACCGCCGTTGAGGAGCTAAACGAGCAGGTTTCGACCTATTTGATTAAATCACTGGCTGAGACCCAGCAAGTTCAGATTGCTGACACCCGCAGTGGGATTGCTTTCTCAACTGTGACCGCGAACGAATCGATTACCGAGAATACGGCGGTGCTCGGGGGCGATACCATTCTCGAGATTTCGCGAATGCTCACCTCGTGGGTGGATCAACCAGAAGACAACTTCGATAATCTCACACAAGAACTGGAGGCTCAGTTTCCGGGAGTGGAGGTCGAGACGTTAGAACGCCTCGGATTGGTCCTAGCGGAAGCGGAGGACGACGACGAGGAAGCGGGGGAAGCGGAGTCACGTCAGGGAATTTTAGACATCGTATTCGAATATAGCGGCAAGGAGTATAGTATTGCCACGGTGCCTGACACCCCCTGGGTTGCGATCGCATCGGCAGACACCGTCGAGCTTGACGCAGCTGGCCGGGGCTTGCTGGTTGTCTTTGTGATCACCGGCTTATTGCTAGGGGCAGCGGCGGCTGGTTTGCTGGTGGTGCTGGCCCGCAACCTCTCTCAGCCGCTACAGACCCTCACCGAGACCGCCCGAAAAGCCGCCGCCGGACAGCTCGATACCCGTGCCAATCCCCGAGGTACCATTGAGACCCAGGTGTTAGGCCAGGGTTTTAACAATCTTTTAGAACAGCTGCAATCGTTACTTAGCCAGCAAAAAGCCATTGCCGACGAACAGCAACAGCAAAAAGAAGAATTGGAGAATGACATTACCCAGCTGATGGAGGAAGTGGGGGATGCCGCTAACGGCGATCTCTCAGTTCGAGCAAGACTCTCTGCCGGGGATGTCGGGATTGTAGCTGACTTGATTAATGCCATCGTTGAGAACTTGCGTGATATTGCGATCAAGGTAAAACAATCAACGGGGCAAGTCAGCCAATCTTTGAGCACGAACGAACAACAAATTCTCATGCTGGCCGATCAGGCGGTCACAGAGGCCCAATCGATGCAGTCTACGATGAGTGCGGTCGAAGAGATGGGCCAGTCAATTCAAACCGTTGCCGAGAACGCCAGTCAGGCCTCTGCCCTCACCAATGACACCTATGCGACGGTGCAAGCGGGGTCTCAGTCGATGGAGCAAACGGCAGAGAGTATTTTAGAACTGCGATCAACGGTGGGGGAGACTGCTAAAAAAATTAAACGTTTGGGTGAATCGGCTCAAAAGATTTCTCAGGCGGTTAGTTTGATTGACTCCATTGCCCTCAAGACCAACCTGCTGGCGGTCAATGCCAGCGTTGAGGCGGCCCGAGCTGGGGAGCTGGGGCAGGGGTTTACCGCGGTCGCTGAGCAGGTGGGCTCCCTGGCAGAGCAGTCCGCGGGTGCCACCAAAACCATTGCCCAAATTGTGGCTGAGATTCAAACCGAGACCCAAGAGGTGGTGACTGCTATCGAAACAGGAACCGCCCAGGTGGTTGATAGTAGTCATTTGGTCAAAACCACTCAGCAACAGCTGGAACAGGTGCTCGCTAAATCAGAGCAAATCAACCAGCTCATGCAGGATATTTCGTCCTCTACCGTCAATCAGACCCAGGCATCTGTCCTGGTCACTGACCTAATTAAACAAGCTGCCCAAGACTCAGAACAACGATCTCAGACGTCCGCCCAGATGGCCGAGGCGATTCAAAACACCGCCAAAGTGGCCCAAGCGTTGCAATCATCGGTTGAGCAGTTTAGGGGGATTGCAGAGTAAACGATGGCATTAGACAAAGAGCAGCAAGCCAGACTCACCTTCCTGAGTGAGGCCGAGACGTATTTCGGAGAGATTGAATCGGTTTTGCTGGCCCTGAAAACTGCAGACGATCGTTCAACCCAGATTAATGTGGCCATGCGGGCAGCCCACTCCGTCAAAGGGACTGCCGGGATGATGAATTTTTCAGCTCTCAGCCAGGTGGCCCATCGACTAGAAGATTCGTTTAAGATTCTCCAGGCCCGCCAGCTATCGATGGATACCCATTTAGAAACCTTGCTGCTGCAGGGGGTTGACTGTTTGCGGACGGTACGGCAGCGCCACTATGAGCAGCAGCCGGTTGGGCCCCAATGGCTGGCCACCCATGTGGATCCTGTGTTTGAGCAGCTGCATCAGCGCCTGGGCGACCTGACTCCCGAAGACGAAGCTCGGCTCCTGTCAGAAGAGACGGATGAGGATCTCGATGTCATTATTTTTACGACCAGCGTCGAAGACTGCTTAGATGCGTTTGAGCAGGATCTGCCACGGCTCAGTGGCGAGGACCTCAGACAAGCGGTGGTCGAAATGGCTAGACAGCTTTCTGAGTTTGGCCTGATGGCTCAATTAGCGTCGTTTGTCACCCTGTGTCAATCGGTGCAGCAACAGTGTATGTTTGCTCAACCTGAAGCGGTTGATGCGATCGCACGTCAAGCCTTGGGTGCCTGGCGACGCAGCCATTCTCTCGTACTGCTAGGCCGCACAGAGGGATTGCCTACCCAGCTAAAACCGCTCGGTCTGACCCTCGACGCTACGGCCCCTACCCCAGAGCCTTTGACTGACCCAGCAATAGTCCCTGACTTGTTGGATATTAGCGCAGATGATATTAGTCTTTTGCAGGCGCAGCTAGCCGCCTTAGAGGTGACAGGCGATCTGACCGCAGCCGAGATTGCTGGAGACCCGATTTCTAAAGACACGCTTACTCAAGCGGAAATTGGGGAAGCAAATCGGGTTGACCTATACAGCGACTTGCATACCGAGCTAGCCGAATCACTACAGCCGCTAGAGACGGCTCCAGCGTCTATTCTGGAAGCGTCCCTAGAAATAGCCCCAGCGGAAATTTTAGAAGCGACTCTAGAAACCGCCCCAGAGAAGACTCTAGAGACGGTTTCCAAGGGCCCTTTAGAGGGGGGTACACCAAGCTCCCCGGAACCGATTGAGGTTGAGACGATTGAGGCAATTGAAACGATTGAGACCCTAAACGTCTCTCTGGAGGACTCCTCGGCGATCGAAGCCCCTGCGGACAAGGCTGTGGAAGTCCCACTGATGCCCCTGGGTGCGCCGACTAAGTCAGCGGTCTCTAATCCGGTACAGCCTGCAACAGTGCGGGTATCGGTCGACCAGCTTAAGCAAATTAATCGCCTATTTGAGTCGCTGATTCTCAACCGTAATGCAATTAATTTACGTCTAGATCAGCTGCAGGCATTTAGTCTTTTGATGCAGGAGCGCATGACGGCCCTGGCCTCGTTTAATAAAGAGCTGCGACAGTGGTATGACCAGGCCTCAACGGAAGGGCTACTGCCTGAAAGTTTTGGAGCGGAGGGTCTGATGTCTAAAACGGCTGGCACGTCAGAAAGCGAGCTTGTTCGCAGACTGATCAACACCCATGGGGGGGCAAACCGCTCTGTTGCAGTAGCCGACCCTGGTATGCTCGACGTGTTAGAGCTAGATCGCTACTCCAGGCTTCATCTGCTCGCCCAAGAAAACATGGAGACCATCGTCAAACTTGAAGAGGTCAGTCGCGACATTAATCTGGGTCTCAGTGAAATGGGACAGGCCGTCAATGACTTGGGTTACACGAGTCAGGCGCTAAAAACGCGCATCACACAAACCCAGATGCGGTCGTTTGAAGAGATTGTGGAACGGTTTCCTCGGGTGGTACGAGACTGGTCGGTGCAGTATGACAAACTCGTGACGCTTAACATTGAGGGGGAAACCACCTTGATTGAGCAGTTTGCCCTCGATCAGCTTAGCGATCCGCTGATGCACCTGCTGCGCAATGCCTTTGACCACGGCATCGAAAGTCCTGAGCACCGCCGTGCGCGAAAAAAGCCGGCCATGGGTACGATTACCCTGCGGGCAGTCAATCGCGGCAACCGAGTGGTGATTACCCTGAGTGATGACGGCAGGGGGATCGACCTCGATCAGGTTCGCGATCGCATTCGCCAGTACGATCTCCCCGACGAGCAAGTCGATCACATGGATCGTCAGGAGCTATTGTCATTTATTTTTGAACCGGGTTTTAGTACCACCGGCAAGGTGACTGAACTGTCAGGTCGGGGGTTTGGCATGGATGTCGTTCGCACTAACCTGCAACGTTTGCAAGGCGATATTCAGGTAGCGACAGCGCCGGGCCAAGGGACGACCTTTACCCTCAGTATTCCGCTCTCTCTGTCTATTTTGCGGGTGATGCTGTTAGAGCGAAATGATTTAATCTTTGCCCTGCCCATCGATGCGGTTCAAGAAATTATCAGGACCCCGTCATTGGATGAGAACAGTCTCTCCTTGGCATGGCAAGACAGCTCAATTCCACTGATTCGGTTAGAAGAGCATTGGGCGGTGCAGTGTGCCGCCAGACCGATTGAAATGACCGGCACTCCATTAATCAACCAGTCGATGGTGGTCGTGGTGGGAGAAGGCGGTGGTGTAGCCTCTCCTGCGGAGAATCGCTGCTACGGGCTCAATATCGACCGCTTTTGGCAAGAGCAAGAGGTTGCTATCCGTCCAGTAGCGAGCCCGATTCCCTTGCCGCCAGGTTTCAGTGGCACCACTTTGCTGGGTGACGGGCGCGTGGTGCCCTTAATTGACCCCATCCGTTTGATGGAATGGATCTTAGAACGACCGAAGACATTACCCGCGCAAACCGGTTTGCAGGAAGCTATCGCCCTTGATCCGCCCCAATCCAATGCGGCCAAGATTTTAGTGGTTGATGACTCTATCCATGCTCGGCGCTACCTGGCCATTAGCTTAGAAAAGGCGGGCTATCTGGTTGAGCAAGCCAAAGATGGTCGAGACGCTGTTGACAAGATGATCGGAGGTTTGTCTGTCGAGGCAATTATCTGTGACATTGAAATGCCACGCCTCGATGGCTACGGCGTCCTCGAAAAACTGAGAGCCCAGCCAGACTTTAGCACCGTGCCCATCCTGATGTTGACCTCTCGAAGTAGTGAAAAACACCGCAAACTGGCGATGAATCTGGGCGCAACCGCATATTTTTCGAAGCCTTATAATGAGCAAGAATTGTTGAAGACACTGAAGCAGTTGGCGGTCTGACGACTGCACCCCCATTTTTAGCCCGTGGTTTTAGCCAAAGGAGATGATGAGTGTACCGAAACATGGGTATTTCATCTCTCATCTACCGCTTTTTCGATACTGTTTCGGTGTCAATCCCAAGGATTTTGAAAATACAGTTGTCATATGGCTCTGA
>JBCDDJ010000171.1:0-12476 GCA_039180385.1 Cyanobacteria bacterium P01_G01_bin.38
ATTACGTGCCATCGGGGCAAGAACCTATCATGACTTAGAGAAAGCCGTTGATGAGGCCTTTGAAAGTGTGTCATCAGAAGATCTTTTAGGCTGGTTTACACACTGCTGCTATTGCACCTCACTAGACTAGGAAACGCTATATCACATTTAGTCATTAACCGTAACGTGGCGGCATCAACTACGTGAGTATGCACTTCAAGGATAGAAAATCGTTAATTTTGTTGATCTCGTTTTCTCTCTCTATATTGGATATCTCACCTATTGGTTATCTTACCGGGACCTTACCAAAAAAACCGGTCATCACCCGCAGCGCTAATCGTCGCACCAAGGGGACTCGAGACATTACCCAAAACCCAAACCGACGCAGGGTTTGCAGGGGCCAAAATTGGTTAGAAAAAGCGCGATTAAGCGTATCGGTCAGGGCTAGAATCACCCAGTTCTCAGTCCGTCGCCAGCGTTCATATCGCTTGAGGACTCTCAGGTCACCCAGATTCTCTCCTCGTTGGTGAGCCTGTTTGAGCACTCTCGCCAGGGCGGCGGCATCACGGATGCCCATATTGAGACCTTGTCCCCCCACCGGGTGACAACAGTGGGCAGCATCCCCAATCAGGGCCAGTTGGGGTTTCACGTACTGTTGACTCTGCATTAGCCGCACTGGAAACATCAGCGGCTCGCTGAGCATCGTGAGGTCGCCCATATTGTTTCCATAGCGATGTTTTAGCTCGGCCATAAACTCTTCTCTGGGCAGAGCCAGCATCTCTTTTGCCTCATCGTGGGGGGCAGTCCACACAATCTGACAGCGGTTGCCGGAGATCGGCAAGATGGCAAAGGGGCCGCTGGGCCAAAATTTTTCGTGGGCAGTGTGTTGATGCGATTTCTCAGGCTGGAGGACCGTTGTGATGCAAGATTGCCAGTATTGCCACCCAGCGGTCTCGATACCTGCCTGTTCGCGAATCTTGGACCGTGCGCCGTCGGCCCCCACTAAGAGTTGGGTCGTCAAAGTATAGCGTTCGCCGTCTTGTTCGACGGTCAGGTTTGGGCCAGTGTCGGTGGACTGCACACTGAGAACAGTTGCTTGGTACCAGGTATCTATTTCTAGACTGTTTTGTAAGCCAGACTGCAAGGCCTTGATCAAGACGGGGTGCTCAGCGCCGTAGTACACCGCACCGGGGCGAGGGGCGTCCTGGGTTTCAAAATTGACGATGGGTTGAGCGTCGCCGTCGGACATGCGCACCCGTTGGAAATGAGTAATATTGGGGCCAACCTGATCCCAAAGGCCCAAGGATTGGAAAATCTGGGCTGACATCGGGGAAAAGGCGTAGGCCCGAGGGCGCTCAGCGGTTTGCTCTGGGGTTTGGGTTTCGATAATGGCGACTTTGATGCCGGCGTCACGCAGCGCGCAGGCCAGGGTTAGCCCTACGATGCCGCCGCCGACAATGACTACGTCGTAAGCGCAGGGGCGCAGGGGTGCAGGGGTGCGGACTGGCTGTGGATGAGGGGTGACCGTCATAGCTGCTGAGAATGTATATCTCTATTTTGCCGTGGGAAAAGGGGATAAACAAGCTGGGTGAGTGCGCTTTGCGGGTGAGTGCGCTTTGCGGGTGAGTGGGTGGATACTCCTGACCTTTAGCACCCCCTCACCCTCTCACCCCTCACCCCTCGCCAAAACCTGAATCCTGATGCAGTACTAGAAACTACTATTCATCAACTCATCCGACATATCGAAATTCGCTGTCACCGATTGCACATCGTCAAGATCTTCGAGGGCGTCCATCATTTTGATGAGTGATTTGGCGTGATCGCTGTCGGTGACTTCGACGGAATTGCTGGGAATCCAGCGGAGTTCGAATTCTCGGACGGTGTAGCCGCTAGCTTTGAGAGTGTCGCTGAGGGGTTCTAGATCGCTGGGGGGGCAAAAGACTTCGGCACCGGGGGTGTCTTCGTCGATTTCGGTGAGTTCATAAGATTCGGCTCCGCCTTCGAGGGCGGCTTCTAACAGGGCCTCTTCATCGAGATCGCCAGCTAAAACGACGACCCCTTTTTGGTCAAACATCCAGCCGACGCAGCCGGTTTCACCTAAGTTGCCGCCGTTTTTGCTGAAGGCGGAGCGCAGATCGGCGGCGGTGCGGTTGCGGTTGTCGGTGAGGGCTTCGATCAGCACGGCAACGCCGCCTGCGCCATAGCCTTCGTAGCGGATGGCTTCGTAGGTGTCGCCGTCGCTGCCTAGCTGACCAGAGCCCTTTGCGATCGCACGGTCAATATTGTCATTGGGAAATCCGGCGGCTTTGGCTTTCTCAATTGCCGTGCGCAGTTGAAAGTTGCCCGCTGGGTCAGCGGTGCCGTATTTGGCGGCGACGATGATTTCTCGGGAGAGTTTGGCGAAGATTTTGCCCTTTTTTTCGTCAACCCGCGCTTTTTGGCGCTTAATGTTGGCCCATTTACTGTGACCTGCCATCGTTCTTTTGGTACGTATCGTCGATGTTCTATTTTAGCCAGGAGGGGGGAAATGGGCGAAGGGGACAGGGGGAATGGGGTAGAGGGGCAGGGGAGAGGAGGAGCAGGGGAGAGGGGAGGATTTTGGATTTTGGATAGGGTGATCGATGTAGGGGTAATCCCTCGTGGTTGCCCAAGGCAGGATGTTATGCCGTTTACTGTAACTTCCCTTTCGCCTTTCGCCTTTCGCCCTTTCCGCTTTCCCCTGCTTGTCAAAGTCTGGTCGCCAAAATCGCCGCCCCAATCAACCCCACACTTTGGTTCATGACGACATGGACGGGGATTTTTTCGAGCAGGTTGGACATGCGGCCTTTGTCGGTAAAGGCTTCGATGAATTTGCCTGATTTCATCAGGGCGATATTTTTGGCGGCGACGCCGCCGGCGACGTAAAGACCGCCGAAGGGGAGCAGTTTGATGGCCAGGTTACCGGCTTCGGCTCCGTAAGCTCCGATGAAGAGTGACAGGGTTTCTTTGGCTAGGCGATCGCTGCCCCCGGTCTCGTCTGGGGTGGCGGCTTTGGCAATGGCGGCGGCGGGGTCGGCGACCTGGGAGCGCTGTCCGGCATTTTGTTCCCAGGTTTTGACGATTTGGGTAAGCTCGTCTGACTCGGTGGCAAAGTTGCGATCGCGCAAAAATTGATAGATAGCAATAATCCCCTGGCCAGAGACGACTCGCTCGGCGGAGACGCGGGTAATGTTGTGCTTATCGAGCAGGTAGCGCAGCAGTTGAAACTCAATCTCAGAGCGGGGGGCAAAGTCGGCGTGGCCGCCCTCCGACGGAAACACGTAGTATTGGCCATCGGTGTTGATCAAAAACCCCTGACCCAGGCCGGTGCCTGCGCCGATGATGGCAATGGGAGAATGGTCGTTAAGCTGACCGACCTGTAGCGTCTCTAGGTCATCGCCCTTTAGACCCAGGACGCCGTAGCCGATGGCTTCAAAATCGTTGATCAGCTGTACCTTGTCTAAATGCAGCTCGGCGGCGAGGCGGTCGCCGCTGAGCGACCAGGCCAGGTTGGTGAGTTGAGAGATGTTGTGGTGGACGGGGCCTGCGATCGCAAAGCAAGCCGTTTTGGGGGCGACTGTTTTGACGGTGGGCCGGGCGGCGTCTAAAAACTGCTGCACCATGGGGACCAGATCGGCAAAATCACCGCTGGCATAGCGTTGCTCATAGAGGGTTGCCAATTGGATATCGCGGGCAGAGGTCTGTTTAAGATCATCCCCCTCAGCTTGCACCAGTCGCAAAATCGTTTTGGTGCCGCCAATATCGCCCGCTAAAAGTTGAATCATAGGATTTACCGCTATATCTAATGCCTGTGCCTGAAATGTTTGGCTAAGCTGCTTGGCCTGAGAGGATGCTGAACGCTCAGATCAAAGCCCGCTCACCAGTCTAACCATCACCTTTCATCAAGTCTATTGAATAGACCCTTGGTTCAGATAGACCTCATATTAGGTATCGGGTTTCCGATTTAGGAAATAGACGAATCGCGGCGATAAGGGAGATAAGCCTAATCGTGGCTGCGCGATAAATAGGCCAGCAGGGCAGCCCGCAGGGGCGGTAGATTTTTATACGCCTGCATATCCTGAGGGATTTGATCCAGGGCTTCCATGAGATGCCCAATTACCAAGGGTTGCTTGACCAGCTCTGCAATGGGGTGCAGATAGGTGTGAATGGTAAAAAGAATCGCCCCCGTTTTCTCGAGGCGACGCAGGGTTTGGCGCTCTACCCGCAGCCATAGATCCTCTGCTGTGGGGATGGCATAGTAATCAGCGTGAGACTTAGGGCCAGCCTGAGTCTTGTCATCCTTGGCGGGGCTGTGGCAGTGGGGGTCTCCCACGGGGGCTAAAAATAGCTCAGGGGTATCGACGACGCCCCAGTTAAACCGATAGCTAGGATATTCTGGCTTAAGTCGCTCAAACAGCCCGTTGACGGGATTTTGTAGCTTTTCTTTATACCCTGGTACTGGCTTATGGATCTTCGCCATCGGTAGCCCCAATTTTTCGAGCAGCTTCCATTTAAAGGGAAAGCACAGCGAGGCGGCGGCGAGAAAGTAGCCCTCCGGCCCTGGCTGCATGATGCAGAGGTCTTCTTGTACCAGGCGACCAGCGAGATCGAGGGGGGTGTCGGCAAAGTCACTCAGGTGCCAGCGTTGCTGGGTGGTCTGGTTAATCACCTCATCCCCTTGGCGCTGATAGATGTCTGGAAAGTAGGTTTGTAAATGGTCGAGCAGGGTTTCTAGGGTTTCTTGCTGCGCTGCATAGGATTCGGGCAGGCTACCCCAAACGTCGTCGTATCGATGGTTGAGGAGTTCTGCTTTGCGGGCGAGCTGTTGGGTAAAGTGACTGTCGATGTCAATCCAGTTACCGACGGGGAGTGGATGCAGGCCCATGGCGAGTTGCCACCCGCGCTGTTTAAATGGGAAATAGGCTGCGCGTTTCATGGGGAGCGGGTCGATTGTAAGGGGGGAAAGGGTTACCTTCTACGATGCCCGATTGGGGGGATTCAATATCAACTTAATTTGGTGGAAAGAGGGAAGGGGGCAGGGCGAAAGGGGCAGGGCGAAAGGGGCAGAGGAGCCATTGCCGAAAAAGCATTGCATCCCTCCCCGCGGCTCCCCCATCTCCCTCATCTTCCCCATCTCCCTCATCTTCCCCATCTCCCTCATCTTCCTTTACCCGCCTACCACTGTCTCCAAAGCCCGATTCAATTTCCCGCTGCGATACCCCTCCAGGTCCAGGGTGACATAGGCAAAGCCATAGGTCTGGAATGCACTGACCAGGGCATCTAGATCGATCTCTGCCACAAAGACTTTGATTTGCTCAGGGGGCAGCTCAATGCGAGCGGTCTCGCCATCGGAGCGTACTCGTAGGTTTCTAAGGCCTAAATCACGCAGGTAGCGTTCGCACCGACCGACGCGGTGGAGCTTTGCGGTGGTGATCAGCTCACCGTACGGAAAGCGTGAACTCAGGCAGGGCTGGGAGGGTTTATCCCACCAGGGCAGGCCCAGAGACTTTGCGATTGCTCGGACGTCTAGTTTGGTGATGTCGACCTCGGCCAGGGGCGATCGCACCCCGCGCTCCTTTGCAGCCTGAATGCCAGGGCGATAGTCTTGCAGGTCGTCGGCGTTGACCCCATCGACTACATAGGGATAGCCCTCCGCCAGGGCCAGGGGCTTGAGAGTATCGTGCAGTTCGCTCTTGCAAAAATAGCAGCGGTTGGTGGGGTTTGAGGTGTAGTTAGGGTTCTCCATCTCATGGGTTTGCACAATGCGATGGGGAATGCCCATTTGCAATGCCTGGGTCTTGGCATCTTCAAGATCTTCGGGCATCAGTGACGGCGAGTCAGCGGTAATCGCCAAAGCCCGATCGCCCAGCACATCGTGGGCCACCTTGGCGACCAGGGTGCTGTCAATGCCGCCAGAGTAGGCGATCAATGCCCGGTCCATCTCGGCGAAGAGAGCCTTGAGCTGGGTGAGTTTGTCAGTCATGGGAAGGGTGGAGGGTAGAGGGTGGAGGGTAGAGGGCGAATGATTTGATTTTAGCGTTTGGGTAGGGGAGCAGGGGAGGCAGGGGTAGCAGAGGAGCAGGGGAGGTGCGGGAGATAGGGGAGACGCGGGGACACGGGGAGAGGATTTTAGAGTTTAGAGTTTAGAGTTTAGAGTTTGGATGGGGTGATCGGTGTAGGGGCAATCCCTTATGGTTGCCCAATGCAAAATGCAATGCTGTTTGCGGTAATGGTTCCTCTGCCTCTTTCGCTCTATCCCTTTTGCCTTTCGCCCTTCCCCTTTTTCTAAAACTGTCGCCTTGCAAAAATGCTCACCGAAATAATCAACAACAGCAGCGTATACACCACCGCATAGAGTACATTCAGCAGCAGCTCGCCTGGGCCGGGCAGGAGGGTGATGCCATAAATGGCTTCGTTCTTAAAATTCAATCGCTCCAGGTCAGGTAGGACCAGATACAGGCTGTTGGCGATTTGTTGAAAGCGTTCGCTCTCGGCGAGTTGGCCCAGTTTGACAATATCCTGGCTGAGGTGGCCTACCAGATAAACGGCGAAGGTCAACAGGGTTGCCAGGAGCGAACTGGTGAAAACGCCGAACAAAATTGACACGGCGATCAGCAGGGTCATTTCTAAAAACATAAAGCCGATGGCAATCAGCAGGCTATCGAGGGGAAAGGGAATGCCCTTGAACGATATAATCCCGAGGAAAACGGCTGATAGAGCGGCGATTAGCACGGCCATGACTGCGCAAAGGCCGAGGTGTTTGCCAAAGATGAATTCAAACCGGCTGATCGGCTTGGCGATCAGCACCAGGACGGTTTTTTTCTCAATTTCTTTATTAATCAGACCCGTGCCGACAAAGACGGCGACGACCAGGGCGAGGAGGTTAATGGCGGCGAGCCCGACATCGAGGATAATTTTGTCTTCGGTGCCAGCGGCGACCTCGGGGAGGAGGACGACGGCGAGCACCATTAGCCCGCTAAACAGGGCGATTAAGTAGAGAATACGATCGCGAATGACTTCTAAAAAAACATTGCGCGCAATGACAAAAACTCGAGCCAGATGCATGGGTGTTCTAGGGTCTGAGACTGGTGCCTTGAATTAGCTTTCGACAGGGGCGTCTACCCACGTCTTTGTAGGTGGGCCTGAAGCACAGTCTACCCTAGCAAGGTCGGTCAGTTGCTTTTGGATGGTCGAAGATTGCTCAGGGTCAGGGCCAGACTCGATCACTTGGGGTTGACTGCGCGGCGCAATCTGGCACACCTTTTCTAGGTAATATCCATTTTCCCTGGAGGTTGGGCCGAGCCAGTTGGCCCGCAGGCGTAACCTATAGCCGTTGGCATCTTGTTCGGGGAGCGGCGCATTGAGGCTCCAAAAGACGCGCTCGGCAGGGGCCGTAATATCGACACTGTTTGCCAGGGTGCGAATGCCCTCGTCGATATTGATTAACCAGCGTTCTACCTGGGGCCAGGGGAGCCCTTCTAGTTCTTGTTCCAGGGTCAGGGCTGCATCGTCGAGCAGGGGAATGCCCTGGGGAAAGTAAGTTTGGTCAGACTCAACCTGGACGACAAAATTGCTGCGGCTAAAGTCATCTGCTAAAAGGCTGGGATAGTTATCTAACCAACTCTGAACCCGAAAGAAAAAGCTCAGCCAGCTGGTGAGCAGCAGATTGATTAAAAGCATCATAGCGATGGACTGCCGCACTTCTTTTTTAGGTTGCTTAAATTGCTTCCAGTTGCGATCGACAAACTGGGGCGATCCTGCAATAAAAGTAGAGACGATGGGCCAGCTGATTAAAGCCAGACGAAAGCGGTCTTCGGTCCATGGGTTAAATAGAAAGACGCAAAAAATCACCCCCGTGATCCATGGGCTAATGTTGATGAGGGTATTTGGGATAAGGACTGGATTTTTGGCCAGAGCCCACCAAATCGCGATGGATAAAAATAGCCAGCTACAGGTGCTTAATATGTTGACGGTCAGACGTTGGACCTCTACCGCCTCTGCCACCAGCGCCAGCAACCATGAAAATAAGCTCAGCAAGAGCAACGTCTGCCAGGCAAAATATTTTGGCGGCTTCAGTAGATTTTGCAGTTGAGTAAAGGCGTCTTTCAGAATATCTAACATTAAACACCCCCCTCAGAATAGTGCCGCAAAACCAACAGGATAAAGATCATGCTAAAGCTGAGGGCGTTGGCCTGCAAAACAGCGGTCACAAACTGGGATGAGGCTTTTTGTGTGAGACTTTGACCGGTGCTGCGGGCGAGGGCGTATTTTTCTTCTCGAGAAAGGGTTTTGGGCTGCTTTGGGATATCCCAGCTGTCAGTGATGCGCATCATTAACTCTAACCCTTTGAGCTTGATCAACAGTGTGATAAAAAAGGCTGCTAAGCCAGAAATGAGAACAATCCAGCCCATTTGCGACATCATCGTATTATTCAGAAACCGATTGAAGAGGACATAGCTGATGATTTGTATCCGCAGCGTTGGATTCACTAAAGGCTCAATGCTTAAGAAGATCAGCCATCCGATCACGGTCGCTAGCAGGTTAATGACCGCAGCATATTGCACGCTGGCTTGGTAGCCCAGCCGCAGTCTCTGGCGTAGGACGCCGGCCTCTAGTGCGATCGCAACCAGCAAAAACAACAGCTGGAAGATCATGGCCTTTAGTGGAAAAACGGCTTCAAACTCGCCCATGTCAGCTATTTGCTCAGAAAATTTCTCAGAACATGACGTCTACGGTATACCCAAATTTGGGGTTTAGCGCAATACAAATCATTGAAAATCTTCGCCAGGTCGTTCTTTCTTGCCTCAATTTTAGATAGGCTGACAGGTAATAATCGATAGATTTGAGGGTGAAAGCTTGAGTTTTGCCCCGGGGCAAATGTTCAGGTCTGGTCGGGCTCCAGTATTAGACATCGCTCATCCGTACAATCTGTCGGTATGAACTGCCGATCCAGTCATCCGTCGATCTAGTCATCCATTGATTAAGCCAAGTTCCTCCGCCAAATTAACAGGGGTGCCTGCCCAAAGTCGTTCTGATAACGACTATCGAGGTGAGGTGCGTCGGGTGCTGTTGGCGACCCTGGCCTTAAATCTAGTGGTGGTCGTTCTCAAAGCGCTTGTCGGCTGGTGGACCGGGTCTTTGAGCCTGATTGCCGATGCTTTGCACAGTGTGACCGATAGTGCCAACAACGTGCTGGGTTTGGTCACCAATCAGCTGGCCTCCCCCGAGCCTGATCGCAATCATCCTTATGGTCATCAAAAATATGAGGCGGTTGGGGCCTTGGGGGTAGCAGGCTTTTTGTGTATTGCTTGTTTTGAAATTTTAAAGGGGGCGGTCGAACGGATTTTTATGGGGGGTGAGCCGGTCACGATGACGGTGAGCGCCCTGTGGATCATGATGCTGGTGTTGGGCATCAATATCGCTGTGGCCTTTTATGAAAGACGGGTCGGGCTGCGACTCGGGAGCAAAATCTTGATCGCAGACGCCCACCACACCATGAGCGATATCTGGATTACTATCGCGGTCCTGGGCAGCCTGGTGGGGATCTGGCAAGGGTGGCAATGGTTGGATGTGTTTATGGCCTTTCCGGTGGCGATTTTGGTTTTGCACAGCGGCTGGGTGGTGCTCTCAGCCAATCTACCTTGGCTGGTGGATGAAATGGCCATCGCCCCCGAAGCCATTCACAAGGTGGTGATGGCGGTCCCGGGTGTGGTGAACTGTCACAATATTGCCTCTCGAGGGCTGCTGGGTCGGCAGGTGTTTATTGATATGCACCTGATTGTCGAACCGCAGGATGTGAAGGCCGCCCACGATATCACTGAGCAGGTCGAAGACCAGCTCGATGCAGAATTTGGCCCCGCCCGAGTGACGATCCATGTGGAGCCGCCAAATTATCGGGAAGGGACGATTAGTTTTTGATCATGAACCTCCCCACCTGGATCACCATTTCTCGCCTGATTGGCATCCCTGTTGTCTTCATCCTGATGGCCGATCCGACCGATAGCCGACGATGGCTGGCGACCGGTGTTTTTCTGATCGCGGCGGGGACCGATTGGCTGGATGGCTACCTGGCGCGGCGGCTTAATCAGGTGACCGAGCTGGGCAAGTTTTTAGACCCGCTGGTGGATAAGCTCCTGGTGTTGGCCCCGCTGATGGTGCTAGTGGGGCTAGGACAGGTGCCCACCTGGGGCGTTTTTTTGATTTTGGCCCGAGAGTTGACTATCGCTGGATGGCGGGTGAGCCCGACGATGCAGCAGGGCAACGTACCCGGCGCGAATCTCTGGGGCAAGGCCAAAACGGTGGTGCAGATCGGTGCGATCGCACTGCTCCTCTCCCCCCTGGCTGCCCAGGTGCCACTTTTAGCCGCAGTTCTGTTTTGGCTGGCGGTGGCGCTAACGTGGGTGTCGGGGGCGATCTATTTATTGCCGGATAAGAGGGGGTAATGGGTAGGGGGTAATGAGTAATGGGCTGACGATATCTCCCCCACCCTTAGCAAACACAAGGCAAATCTCCCCTGCACCTCTGCACCTCTGCACCTCTGCACCCCTGCACCCCTGCTCCCCTGCACCCCTGCTCCCTTGCTTCCTCTGCTTCTCCACCCTCCACCCTCTACTCTCCACCCATGCCCTCCCTCTCCCTCCCCGAATTCATCGCTGCTGCCTGCTCCGGTGACGCCGTGGTTAGTTTTCCCACCGATACGGTGCCTGCGGTGGCCTGTCGGCCTGATGCGAGTGAGTTGATTTATCAGCTTAAGCGGCGCGATCGCACCAAGCCGTTGATTCTGATGGGGGCCGATGCTGACGACCTGTGGCCCTACGTGCAAGGAACGGATGTTGATTGGTCGGTATGGCGGCAAACGGCTGAGCGATATTGGCCGGGGCAGCTGACCCTGGTGCTGCCCGCCAGCGAGCGGGTGCCGACTGCGATCAATTCACAAACCCCAGGCACGATTGGGGTGCGAGTGCCCAATCAGCCGCTGGCAAGGTATTTACTTGGATTTACCGGGCCGCTGGCCACCACCAGCGCAAACCTGTCGGGGCAGCCGCCTTTGCAAACCCAGGCCGAGATCGCCGCCCAGTTTCCGGAGGTGGTGATGCTCTCAGACGAGGCGCTGGAGCAGCTCAAAACTGAGGCATTGGCTGGGTTGCCGCCCACGGCGACCTGGACTGATGTGGATCAGGGCAACGTGTCGGGGATGCCCTCGACGGTGGTGAGATGGAGCCCCCCCGGGTGGGAGATTATCCGGCAGGGGGCAGTCCGGTTAGATGAGGTGAGTGAGTGAGTAGGTGAGGGGAGCAGAGGGGGCAGAGGGGGCAGAGGGTAGGGGAGTTTGAAACAGCTGACCAACTCACCAGCGCAGCGACCTCACCGAGCGCAGCGACCCTACCGAGCGCCAGCGACCTCACCATCAAACCCGTATATTTAACTTTGACATTTTAACTTTGACATTGAGGCTGACAGATCAGCTCGGGGATCCTTCCGGTTGTTTCTAAAAACCTGCGGTATTCTGATCTGAGCACCTTGCAGGATCACTGATGGTTGACCAAGCGTTTGTATTTTTTGCCCTGGGTCTGGGCGCTGGCCTTTTACTACAGCGGCTTTTGCCTGGTCGATCGGGACTTGCAAATGCATCAGCCAGCGAGCCTAAGGCCGATGCGGAGGCACTAGTCACGGCGCGCTTATCGGCTGAGGCTAACTCAACTGAGATTGACTCGGGTGAAACCGATCACCCGGGTGAAACCGAGCTGACTGGGGATGCTGAGCAGCTGCGGGCGGCGTTTTATCGGTTGGCCATGATTGAGCAGTTTAAGCGGGGCTTTTTAGCCCGCACGGCCCACGAGCTAAGATCGCCCATCAACAGTCTGATTGGCTTACATCAGCTAATCGTCGAAGATTTGTGTGAAAGCCCCGAAGAGGAGCGGGAATTTGTTGGGCAGGCCAAAGACGCGGCTTTGAAAATGTTGAAAATGCTGGATACGCTGATCGGCGTATCTAAGTTGGATGTGGGACGGGAGGTCCCCAAGCTGGACACCATTCCGGTGCTGCCTTTTTTCAAAAACATTCACGAGCTGACCCGGTTACAAGCGGCTAACCGTAACCTGCGATTAGAGGTTCAACTGCCGGAGCCGGGGTTGCAGATTTGCAGTGACCCCGACTGGCTACAGTCGCTGATGGTGGGGTTGATTGAGGATGCGATCGCAAACACCGAGCTGGGCACCATCCGTCTCTGGGCCGAGCCCCACGACGGCAAAGTAGCTCTTTACCTGCAAGAAGACCGCCCCCTGGCCGATTTGCAAAGTGACCTGGGTGAGATCAGATACGGCGAACCTGTTGATATCGCCAATGTTGACTCTATGCATCTGTCAACGGGGCTAGTATTAGCAGCGGCCAAGACGAATATTGTTTATCTCAATGGCGAATTAACCTTAGAAGCCAAGCCCGATAGTGCGGAGCAGACCTTGATTCGCTGTTTGCTGCCG
>JBCDDJ010000172.1:0-12451 GCA_039180385.1 Cyanobacteria bacterium P01_G01_bin.38
GACGTGTCTAAAATCATCTGTCAAAGGATTGTTGGCTTAACCGCCCCGCTAGCGGCTAGTTTGCTGGCGCTACCCAGTGCCGCCCAAACAACCCCTCGCTCAGCAGAGGTAACCCAGACAGCTGCTCCGACCACGATCGATCAGCTTTTTGAAGCAGAGGCCACAGCAGCAGCAGCGGTCCCAACAGCGGCTCCGACCGCAGTTCCAACCACGACTGAGCCTGGGCCATCCTTGCCGAGATTGCTACAAGATGTCAAACCGATTGCGACCCCTAACTTGTTGGAGCGATTGACAACACGCTCGACCACAGCACCGAGGGCCCTTGAGCAGCGCTCACCTGAGCAGCCATCCCCTGAGTTCCTATCTTCCTTCTTGCGATCGCAACCCGACCGCAAATTAGTGACCAAGCCCGATCTGGCTGATCCATGGGCTTTTCCAGTCCCTGCTCCCCCCCCGAATGACGCCCCCGTGGAGTCCGTCGAGCAGCCGGTAGAGCTGGTGCTGAGTCTGGCAGAACGTCAGCTTTATGTCTATCGAGGCGATACGCTAGAAACCACCTTCCCGGTGGCGGTGGGCAAGCCGGGTTGGGAAACCCCGACGGGCCGCTTTGAGGTTTCTCATATGCTCGAAAATCCGGGCTGGACCAACCCTTTTACGGATGAAGTGGTGTCGCCAGGGCCAGAAAACCCTTTAGGTGAACGCTGGATCGCTTTTTGGACCGATGGCGAGTACCAGATTGGGTTTCACGGTACCCCCAATCGTGAATCAGTGGGGGAAGCCGCTTCCCACGGCTGTGTACGGCTCTACAACGAGCACGTACGAGAACTTTACGACCTGGTTAACCCTGGCACTCTGGTAACGGTGTTGCCTTGAGTTAAAAGACCGCCGACAAGTCGGCGGTCTTTTAACTCACATCACCTACCAAAGCGCCCTGGGGCTAGAACTCGGAGTCTCGGAATCCAGCTCCTCGTCTTCAGGGGTCTCTGTTGGAGAGGGTTCTTCTTCAACTAACGGGTCATCCACCGAGGGTTCACCCGCTGGGGGCATGGCTTCGGTAGGTGTTTCAGTCGGAGCCTCACCACTGGTCGGCGTCTCCATTTCGTCAGAGGGGTCTCCATCGGTGGGAACCCCGGTTGGGTCCTCGGTGGGATCGACTGTAGGCTCATCTTCGAGAGTAGGGGCGGTTGGGTCCGTGTCCTCGGTCGAAGGGCTTTCGATTTCAGGGTCTGGTGTGACTTCTGGTCCTGGGGTCGGTTCGGGGCCACCCTCGAGGCCACCATCTTCTGTGGGAGTGGGGGTGGGCACATCCTGGGCATAGGCTAGGGGGACGGTCACTAAAATCAGTCCCAGTGCCGATACCGTCGCTGCTAGTAAGCGCGTGGATAGGGTTCTAGAAAACGGTTTTGAAAGATTTGGTTTTGAAAAACTTGGTTTTGAAAAACTTGGTTTTGAAAAGATGGGAACAGACATGATTCAAGCTCCTGGGTAAAAGAGGTCAAGATTCGGGTAAATCTGTCGGACCGCGATCGCAAGACAGATCGCTGTCCACCAAGCGTCCCTGTTGCCATACACCTGATTTTGAGGACCCGTCAGCAAACACAAACACGCCCTCGCCATTACAGTTGTTATACTCGAAGTCCCCAACATAGCGGTCTCCGTTTTCTAAAAACCAGGTACCGCGACCGCTAAATAAATCGTCTTTAAACTCACCCACGTAGCGCCGACCATTGGTAAAGGTAAAAGTCCCGCAGCCATTTCGCCGACCGTTGGCATATTCACCATCGTAGCGGTTACCGCTAGTGTAGATCATGCTGCCGCGGCCATCTGCCGGTTTGCCATCGACAAACTGGCCGTAAAATCGGGTGCCATCTCGATATTTATAATCTGGGTCCGCTGTGTCCACAGGCGTTAGCTCTGGCTCATTGCAGACCATTTCTATCTCACTGGCCTGATTTGGACTGGCTGTGCCCCCAGGCGTGGCAACCCCCGAACGGGTGGTGAGATAAATGGCGGTGGCAGCCGTAAAGCAGGCGATCGTCCCTACCCCAGCGGCCACCGGCAGCCGCTTTAGAGAGCCGGGCTGGAGTGCTGTCCGCAGAACGTTTGTCCAGAATGGTTTGGCCTGGGTGGCATCCGGTTTAGGAAGGTCATCGGCTACCAATCGGGAGGCTATAGGGACTGATAATTGCTGAGTGGCAGATCGCTGGCCCGAGTCCAGCCCGGCCAAGGCTGTAGACGACCATCCTTTTAGGCGAGCATCGGCCAGACACGCACTGTCAAAATTGGCTTCGTCAACCACCGCATCGGACAAATCAGCCTGGCTAAAGTCGGCCTCGACCAAATTGCCGCCCCGTAAATCGGCGGACACCAAAACCGCGCCTCGAAAATTTGCATTGCTGGCATAGACCCCGCTAAGCTTAGCCCCCGTCAGATCGGCCTCGCGCAAATCTGCGCCAATCAAACAAGTCCGACTCAGGTTGGTATGGCTGAGATTAATGCCACGTAAAGACTTTTCAAACAAATAGGCCGTCCTCAGATCAGGGGACGCATCAGGATGCTCCGCTCGCCAGCGGTTCCAGGCATCCACGCCCTTATCAAGGAGTTCTAGATAGTCTATGGCTACCATGTCAGACTCAGCGCGCTGTTGAAAATCTCGACCTGCAGCTCGACACCGTTCGAGATATCTTTACAGAAACTACATCTTAAAAATATGTTCGAAATCAGGCAATAAACTCAGGGTAAACCGAACCGACAGAACGTATGCGCATTCCTCCAAATAACTTAAGGGGAATCCAGACAAGTGCGATGCTGTTAAGGGCACACACAAGAACTGTCACAGACGCTGCCATCATGCATTTCAAGCGGTATTAAGAACTGATCTTACCAGGCCATCTCGGTTTTTGATGACACCATAAACTTTGGGGAATCAGTCAATAAATGCCTGTATTACACTATCGGAAGATTGCCAGTTAGTCATTGCCTTCACTCTAGCTTATGAGCTATCAGCAAGTGCTTCAGGACATTCAATCCGGTCATTTTGAAGCTGCGATCGCACAGCTAGACCGACTGCTCAAGGCAGACCCAGCTCAACCTGAGCTATGGCAAGCCAAGGCCACTGCTCAGCTCAGCTCAGGCCAGCCAGAGGCAGCTGTGGTCAGCGTAGAGCAAGCCATTCGCCTCAATCCTCAGCTGGCAGCAGCCCATCGCCTGTTAGGCAAAGCCCAGGCTCAGCTCGGCGATACCCAGGAGGCCATTGCAGGCTATAAGCAAGCCGCGCGCTGTTATCTTGACCAGCAGGACAAAGTCGGGGCCCAGGCTTGTTTGAGGCAAATTGAGCAGTTGCGGCCTGCCCCCCCGCCATCAAAAACTGCGCCGCCCCAGCCGGCTTTGAGCCAACCCCTGATATCGTCAAACTCCTTTTTAGAGCAGGTGGCCACTAAGCGGCAGCAGGGCCAATACGGTGAAGCCCTCGAAGACCTTAACTGGCTGCTGCAGTTTGAGTCTGACAATGTGGAAGCGCTGGCCCAGCGAGCCCTCCTGCGGGCTAAGCTGCACAACCGTCAGGCCGCGGTTCAAGATATGGCACGGGCGATAGCGCTGGCCCCTGATGAGCCGACCTTGCGGCTGCAGCGGGGGCAGATGCGCCTGAGCCTGGGGGATGCCCAGGGTGCGATCGCAGATTTGTCTCCTCTGTTGCAAATCAAAGCGATCAACCCTGTGCAGGTCTACACCCTACGCGGTCAGGCCTACCAACTGCTTAAGGAGACCGATAGCGCCTTCAAAGACTTTTCCAACGCGCTCGGTATCGACCCCCAAAACGCCGACTGCTACAAAGCAAGAGGCGGTGTCTATGAGGCCATGGGCAATCTAGAAGAGGCCCTGGCCGACTATCGCCAGGCGGCTACCCGCTACCTTGACCAGGGAGACTGGTTTACTCACCGGAGCCTACAGCGGCAGATCGAAAACCTGCAGCCTGACCTCCAGGCCCAAAAAGACGAAGCCGCCCGCATCATCCGCGTGCCGATCAAATACCTGATGGGCAATACCCCGATTATCGAAGTCATTTTCAACAGTCGCTGTACTTTTGACATGGTGCTTGACACGGGGGCCAGCGTCACCCAAATCACTCAGACCATGGCGAACCTGCTCAATGTAGTACCCACCGGGACCAAGCGATTTCGAGTTGCCGATGGCTGGCTGGTTGAGCACCCAGTCGGGTTTGTCCACTCTGTGGCCATCGATCGGGCTCAGGTAGACAACCTGGAGGTGGCCATCTGCTCGACCTCATCCGAGGGCCTGCTGGGCCAAAACTTCCTATGGCGCTATGACGTGCGCATTTTGCGTACAGAGGTCGAGCTATACATGCGTTGAAAAAGATTCAGGATCGTGGCTTTGCTTACGGTATTAATGAATTTCTAATTCACCGAATTTCTAAAGGGTAGTCATTTTCTGAGGCAGCGGACCATTCCCACATCGAGCCTGCATAGTTTTTGACTGAGAAGCCCAGGGTAGCCAGAACGGAGGCTAGCCAACCGGAGCGGATGCCGCCAGTGCAATACACCACGACCTGGGTGTCAGGGGTAATGCCCAGCTCGCTGAGCTTTGTGTGGAGTTCTTGCGGCGGTAAAAGAGTACCGTCTTCCCTTAAAAGCGTCTTGAAATACAGGTTGATTGCCCCCGGCACATGGCCCCCGCGCTGTTCACCATAGGGGGTACGCCCGGCAAATTCTCGGGGTTCACGGGTGTCGATAATCACGAGGTTGTCTGAGCTGAGCTGATCTCTGAGCTGATCTCGCTGAATATCCCACTCGGGGGTGCGCCTGACGACAAAATCGCCGGGCTCAGGGGCAGTGCTGGCCCCTTGTTGGAGCGGCACCTGAGCCTCAACCAAGGCTTGGAATCCCCCATCCACCATCACAACCTGCCGATGTCCGAGGGTGCGTAGCATCCACACAATGCGGCCATCTTCTCCCCAGCCGTTGGGTGGATTTGCAAAGACGACAACGGGGGTCTGAGCTGAGATACCGAGGTCTTGCAGTTGCTGAGTTAACTGTTCGTCATCATTCAGAAGCGTACCCCGGATAGCTGCCTCCTTTGGAGAAAATTGCTGCCAGTTGACGGCAGTTGCCCCTTGCAGTCGTCTTACGATCAGCCCCTGCCCACGAGCATCGAGAAAAGTCGCCCCTTGCTCAATCAGCTGCTTAGCCTCAGGGGCGCTAACAATCCAGCGATGTTCAAGGGAGTCTGCTGTCTGAGTTAGGTTTATCCACGACGACTGGGCGTCTGCACTGGTCGGATCTGACCAAGCCAGGCTTTGTTTATGAGACAGCAGGTTTTTATGCCACCCTCCGCTACAGCTTGCGAGTTGGATACAAAGGAGCGGGGTGAGCAGGCGCTTTAACCACTGACAATAACTGATCTGCATAAACATCCTTTAACTAGCCCTGCTTATTCCATTCTCCAATAAAAAATATAAGGAGGCCATGCTTCGCATGACCTCCCTTAATTTGCAATCAGAGTTTTTAACTTTGGCTAAATCTGGTTTGAGGCTGTGGGTTATACACTCACCAATGCAGGCTGCTTGGCAGACCGTACTTGCACTTGACCATCATCGTCGAGGTCAAAGATAGCGGTATCTCCATCTTGGATGGTGCCAGCCAGCAGGGCTTCAGCCAGATAGTCCTCGATCAGTCTTGAAATCGCCCGGCGCATCGGTCTTGCCCCATAGCGCTGGTCATATCCTTCATTGAGCAGCCGCTCTTTAAAGGTATCGCTGAGTTCAAACTGAATGTTGCGCTCAACCAGACGAGCCGTGACTTGCTTAATGAGTACCTCGGCGATTTCGGCCACCTCGTCCTTGATCAGCTGGCGGAAGACGATGATTTCATCAATCCGGTTCAGCAGCTCAGGTCTAAAAAACTGCTTCATTTCTTCATTCACCAGGTTACGGATGTTGTGGTAACGAGAGGTCAGCTCATCCACCGCACCCATCTCAAAGCCGAGGCCACCGCCACCTTTCTCAATCACCTTTGAGCCAATATTGCTGGTCATGATGATGATGGTGTTCTTAAAGCTCACCTTGCGGCCTTTTGAGTCGCTCAGGTGACCGTCATCCAACAGCTGCAGCAGCGTGTTAAAAACATCGGGGTGGGCCTTTTCAATTTCGTCCATCAGGACGACAGTGTAGGGCTTCCGGCGAATAGCCTCGGTCAGCTGCCCGCCCTCGTCATAGCCGACATAGCCCGGCGGGGAGCCGATCAGCTTGGATACCGACTGGGGCTCCATAAACTCAGACATATCTAACCGCATCATCGCGTCTTCTGAGCCAAAGACAGAAGCGGCGAGGGCCTTCGCCAGTTCGGTTTTGCCCACGCCCGTGGGGCCAGAGAAAATCAGACTGGCGATAGGACGATTGGGGCTGCGCATGCCTACTCGAGCCCGACGCACAGCGCGAGCTACGGCAATCACCGCTTCATCTTGGCCGATCACCCGCTCGTGTAGGGTGTCTTCCAGATGCAGCAGCAGGGCAGATTCGGTCTCACTGAGGCGATTGACTGGCACCCCGGTCCAACTGGCGACGATATCAGCAATATCTTCATCCGTGACCTGGGGGTCCGACAGCTCGCCCAGGGAGCCAGTCAGCTTCTGAGTTAACTCAACTTCTTTAGACCGCAGGGTATTGGCCTGGGCAAAGTCTTGGCGCTGTAGCTGGGTTACCATATCAGACTGCACCTGGCGCAGCTCTTTGCGCAGGTCTCCGACTGGCATTTTCTGGGAGTAGCGTAGCTTTACCCGTGAACCGGCTTCATCAATCAGGTCGATGGCCTTGTCAGGCAGGTGTCGATCGCTGATGTAGCGATCCGATAGCTTGGCCGCAGCTTCCAGGGCCTCATCGGTGATCGTGAGCCGATGGAACTGCTCGTAGCGCCCCCGCAGGCCAAACAAGATTTCGAGGGTCTCTTCCACAGAGGGTGGGTCGATGGTGACCGGCTGGAAGCGGCGCTCCAGGGCGGCGTCTTTCTCAATATACTTGCGGTATTCATCGAGGGTGGTGGCTCCGATGCACTGCAACTCACCCCTGGCCAGGGCAGGCTTAAGCAGATTGGCAGCGTCCATGCTGCCCTCGAGGGAGCCAGCCCCCATTAAGGTGTGCAGTTCGTCAATCACCAGGATAATGTTCTGGGCCTGGCGGACTTCATCCATCACCTGGGTGAGCCGCTCTTCAAAGTCGCCTCTAAAGCGGGTGCCTGAGACCAGCAGGGCCATATCCAGGCTAATCACACGGCGGTTAAACAGGCTTTCAGGAACGTCCTGATTGACAATGCGCTGAGCCAGACCTTCTGCGATCGCAGTTTTACCCACCCCAGGCTCACCCACCAAAACCGGATTGTTTTTAGTGCGGCGACCCAGGATTTGGATTACCCGCTCGATTTCACGGTGGCGACCCACGACCGGGTCTAGCTTGCCGTCAGCAGCCAGGGCCGTCAAATCGGTACTAAACTCTGCCAAGACGCCCTTGGCAGCGGGTTTAAAGGAGTCTGTTTCGCGATTGCCGTTGGTGGCCCCCACCGTGGCCAGTTCGCCAATGGCTCGAATTAGCTGCATCCGAATTTTGGACGGCTCAACCCCCAGGTTGGTCAGCACTCGATAGGCGACGCTCTCAGTATTTTGGGTCAAGCTCAGCAGCAGATGCTCTGGCTCAATGTAAGGATGATCAAGCTTGCGAGCCTCTTGAAAAGCTTGCTCAAAAACCTGCTTGACCTTCGGCGTAAACGGAATTTCTGCAGGACCATTGCCCGAACCTCGGCCAATAATGGCCTCTACCTCGGTGCGCGCATTGGCTAGATTCACCCCAAAATCATTTAGCACCCGGGCGGCAATGCTAGAGCCCTCTTTGATGACACCGAGCAGCAACTGCTCACTGCCGACAAAATTATGGCCGAGGCGACGTGCCTCTTCCTGAGCCTGCATAATCACCGCAATGGCTGTGTTGGTGAAATGTTCAAACATAGTTTTCGATGGACCTCTACCAAGGTATGGGGGCTAAGTGCAGTTTGCGAAAATGATCTAGGGTCTGAGATTTAGGGTCTTGATAGACCATCAACCATTCAGATTCGTTAAGTTTTTTACTGTGTACTCAAAACTGTACCCATTTTCAGAAAACTTCGACATTCGCGAGAGCCGAAGTAAACAGGTAGGGTTTCCGTAAACCCTTCTGCTGATTGAGATAGTCGTATCAATAGATTTCCCAAGATAGTTGTCAAGATAGAGATTAAGAATATTTTTCAGAGAGATTACTTAGCGGTTTGAGTTACCTGATGTCTTTTGCCCCACAACCCCTGCCAAATTGCCTGTGCTCACGACCTTAGAGATGTGTAAACGGTTAACCCAGCGGTGAACCGAAACCTACTGTTATGAATAATTTCGTGGGTAATGTTTTCCGTGGATGGTACTTTAGTGATGCTATTAGGTAGGGCTAAAACCCGGACCTAGATCATTTCTGCGTAGTCGGCCTGACAGGTACCGAGGATTTGCTGCTCTTGAGCGGTGACCTCATCAATGGGGTGAAACCCTTGTAAGCCCAAGCTGTCTGCAGCTATCCCGGCCACTAAGGGCTGGGTAACCTCCAGGGCGATGGCGTAGGGATGATGGGTTTGCTCATAGCTATCGACCACCGTCAGCTCTAAAGCATCAGGGGTGACATTGCCATAAAAGCAGTCAAACGAAGACGAGGGCATATAAAAGGCCCCGACGGTTTGCTCGGCGTTAACTTCAAAAATGAGATAAACCGCACCCAGCTCGTTGCGATGGGGGGCTTGCCCATATAAATAAACGCCGTCAGCCAGGGCAGCTAGGGGCTGAGGTCTAAAAGAACGGGCAATAGCGCTGGCCAGGGACTGGTTTGCAGAGGCGCTGGAAGCAAATAATAGGATCTGGGTAACAGCCAGACTCAAACCAATCTTGAGGGAGGTATGACCCAGCTTCCAGGTACGGACAGCCAGTCGAGACGGAGCAGACACTACGGACGAAACAACCTGGGACATAAGCTCACCTGTGGCAGACACGATAGTAAAGAGTATGTAAGGTTATCCGTGTTTTCTCTGTGATGGGTCCTGCTCCCTTGGATGATGCTGCCCCCCCTTGGCTGATGATCTAGATCACGAACGGTTCATAGAAAGCGGGTTTCTGCGGCAAACTTTGCGGGTGCTCAGTGCGAGCCTGTAAGAAACCCGCTTTCTCGACGTAAGATAGCCTCGCGGGTTAGTCACAATACATTTCGCATAGTGATATGGATGATCAAGGGCTCAGTCGCACCCTACGCCAACTCGATGGACAAAGTTATAGAGCTTACAAACAGCTGGCCGGGCACTACCGATTTCCTGACTTTGATTTAGACATTGCCCATGTCCAGGGCGATCCGTTTGCGGCCCCCAGTCGGATTTCGATCGGGTTGTCCCATGAGGTGGCTGAGTTTCCTGACGATTGGAGACAAACCCCACTGCGGCGGGTGGCCTTGGCGGATGCCCTACACCGACAGGTGTATCAGATAATTCCTCAAGTGCAGCAGCGGCGTGGCTCTGGTAAAAGTGGTCGGTTGATTGTTTCTGCGGTGAGTCAGGCGATTCTTGAGCGCACCGCCGTTCAGATTCACGAGGGGTTTATTGAGCTGAGACTTGGGGTGGGGCTACCCGCTTTTGGCAGGCGCATTGCGGGTCATGAGGCGATTTCACTGTTGACTCAAGATATTCCGCAGCTAGTGGCACGGTCTTTAATGTACGCGGCCCTACCCCAGGCTGAGCTGCTGCGCCAGATTGAAACCGTCGAAGATGCGACGGCCCTGCGGCAGCAACTCACGGAAAATGGGCTGGTGGCTTTTATCGCCAATGGGTCTATTTTGCCGCGCCGCAGTGGTGTGGATGAGCGACCCCTCCAGGGGCAAGCGGTCGCGTTTCAGGCCCCAGCTGGGTTAGCGGTGACTTTGCAGACGCCCCACTCCGGTGCGATCGCAGGCATGGGCATCCCCGCGGGCATTACCCTGATCGTAGGGGGCGGCTACCATGGCAAATCAACCGTGTTGCGGGCAATTGAGCAGGGGGTGTACAACCATATCCCTGGGGATGGTCGAGAACGGGTCGTGACCGAGGACAGTGCGGTTAAAATCCGGGCTGAGGATGGCCGCAGCGTGGTTGGGGTGAATATTTCGCCTTTTATTAACAACCTCCCCCAGGGGATCTCGACCCAGCAGTTTTCGACCCCTAACGCCAGCGGCAGTACCTCCCAGGCGGCGGGCATTATCGAGGCCATTGAGGCCGGGGCCAAGGTTTTACTTATCGATGAAGATACCGCCGCGACTAATTTTATGATTCGAGATCGCAACATGCAGGCCCTGATCGCGAAAGATCAAGAACCGATTACCCCCTTTGTGGATAAAGTCCAGCAGCTTTACGACGACTATGGCATCTCGACGATACTCGTCATGGGGGGCAGTGGTGACTACTTCCAGGTGGCTGATACCGTGATCGCATTGGACAGTTATCAGCCTCGGGTGGTGACCGACCAGGCTAAGGCGATTGCCCAGGCCGATCAGGACCGACGTCCTGAAGGGGGTCAGCAGTTTGGCCAGTTAACCCCGCGCCACCTTGATATATCTGGCTTAGAGCAGCATCCAAGGGGCAATAAAATTAAGGTCCGAGATGTGGATGCAGTCGTGATTGGCCATGAAGCCATCGATCTGCGGGCGGTTGAGCAGCTCATTGAGCCTAATCAAGTCCGGGCAATTGCCCAGGCTATCAATGATTTGCAACATCGAGGGGTCGCCAGCCGGTATCCGCTACCCGAACTGCTCGATCGGCTAATGGAGCAGCTGACTCAGCAAGGGATGGACAGCATTAGCCCTTTTCCGATGGCCGATCTGGCCATGTTTCGGCGATTTGAGCTGGCCGCCGCGATTAATCGACTCCGTCAGTTGCAGGTTCGCTCACTAAGGCATGGGTCTTCTCAATCGAAGTAGCCCCTTGACTCTCTAGCCCGCTGGAGCTTTTACCCTAGGAAGACCGATTAGGGGGTGCTCTATGAAAACCGTGTATTTGCAGTTAGCGGGGATGAACTGTGCGGGCTGTGCCCATGCGATTGAGCGGGCGCTTCAGAATGTGGATGGCGTGGCTGAGGGCAGCGTGAATTTTGCTATGGAGCAGGCCACGGTGTATTACGACCCGACTCAGACGGGTATTACAGCCCTCCAAGCCGCCGTGACGGCGGCTGGGTATCAGGCCAATCCAATCCATTCACCCCAAACTCAGCAAGCGGAGACGGAGATTGCTCAGCAGGCGGCGCAGCAGAGGCTTTTTCGAAGAGTGGTTGTAGGCGGCATCCTCAGTGCCATTTTGGTGGTGGGTTCCCTACCCATGATGCTAGGGGTTCCTATTCCAGGGTTTCCCATGTGGCTCCACAATCCCTGGCTGCAGGGGTTGCTCGCTACCCCGGTAATCGGGTGGTGCGGCCAGAGCTTTTTTGTCGGCGCTTGGCAAGGGTTGCGTCACCGCACCACCGACATGAATACGCTGGTGGCCTTGGGAACGGGGACTGCTTACCTCTACTCGGTAGTGGTAACCCTGTTCCCCCAGTGGTTTACCACCCAAGGGTTACGGCCTGAGGTCTATTACGAACCGGCGGCAGTAATTATCACACTGATTTTGCTAGGCCGCTGGTTTGAGGCCCGAGCACGGCAGCAAACCTCTGAAGCAATTCGTAAACTCATGGGGCTGCAGGCCAAAACCGCACGGGTTTTGCGGGCCGGGCACCCGGTAGATATACCCATCCAGTCAGTACAAGTCGGGGATGTGGTCCTGGTGCGACCGGGGGAAAAAGTTCCCGTTGATGGGGTCATCCTTGAGGGCAGCTCGGCCATTGATGAGTCTATGGTGACTGGGGAGTCAGTGCCGACTGAGAAAAGTGTAGATGATGAGGTGATTGGCGCGACCCTCAACAAAACTGGCAGCTTTACGTTCAGAGCTTCGCGGGTGGGTCAAGAGACGGTGCTCGCTCAAATTGTGCAGTTGGTGCAAGCGGCCCAAGGTTCTAAGGCCCCGATTCAAAAGTTGGCTGACCGGGTGATTGCCTGGTTTGTGCCGGTGGTGCTGGCGATCGCGCTGCTCAGCTTCATCCTCTGGTATTCAATAACCGGCAATCTGACCCTCTCGCTGGTCGCCACCGTCAGTGTCTTGATCATTGCCTGCCCCTGTGCCCTGGGTCTAGCCACCCCCACCTCCATCATGGTAGGCACTGGCAAGGGGGCTGAGCACGGTATCTTGATCAAAAGTGCCGACAGTTTAGAACTGGCCCACCGCCTCCAAACCATCATTCTCGACAAGACCGGCACCCTCACCCAGGGGCAGCCCACTGTCACCGACTACATCACAGTTAACGGCACCGCCAACCACAATGAAATCAA
>JBCDDJ010000173.1:0-12414 GCA_039180385.1 Cyanobacteria bacterium P01_G01_bin.38
AAGGGACATCCAGCAGGCAATGCTGGATTTTAAGCCACAAATTGTTCATTTTAGTGGCCACGGAGCTGGGCAGGATGGGTTGGTTTTTGAAGATGCGACTGGTCAGGAAAAACTAGTGGCGTCAGCAGCCTTAGCAGACTTGTTCAGAATATATTCCAAACGAGTCGAATGTGTTGTTTTGAATGCCTGCTATACGAAACCTCAAGCAGAAGCAATCGCTCGGCATATTGAGTATGTCATTGGCATGAGTCAAGAGATTGGCGACCAAGCTGCCATTGAGTTTGCCGTTGGCTTTTATGCGGCTTTAGGGGCTGGAGAACCGATTGAATTTGCCTACGAACTCGGTTGTAATGCCATTCGATTAGAAGGTATTTCAGAGTATTTAACCCCCGTTATCTATAAGCAGGGCCAACTCCGCCAACCTCATTCAAGTAGTGGTAAAACTCAAAATAATGACTTGAGACAAGATATTTCAAACGTTCAATTTCAAGCTACTGAAGTCAATTCTCGATCATTCAGTCGATCTACAGGGGTATCGACCGTAGCCCCCCAAGCTATCCCAATTTCAAGCACTCAAGTATCTTCTGCTCAAGCATCTTCTGAAACTCAGCTAACCGCCAGGCAAGATGAAAGGGCATCTGAACTGATTGGTCAGTTGTTTAATAGTTTGTCCGCATCTAATGCGGAAGCAGGGCTTCAGGAATTTGAAGCGATTGCTCACAAGTCTCTGTTCCGAAATGGGCAAATCAATTCGTCTTTTCGCAAAAACAACTTTAACGTGGCAATCTCAAGGGCAAATTTATACAAGCGCCCTGCTGAAATTATTGACAAGCAATCAACGGGTCGAACCAGGCTGGGTCTCAGGTCTGATAAAGAATATGGCATTGAGGAGAAGTATGCAATCGCCCGTAATGACCATTCAAGGGGGTTAAACGGTCACATTCGGATCTTTTTTCCCGCTAATGGTGGCGATGCCAAAATATCTGGCATCAGTCTATAGCCCCATTCAAATTAATCCCGTCTTCATTTGTCTAATCTTCCTATATTGAGTATCCATTTGTTCACTGAGTATCAACTGCTATGAAATGTCCACAGTGCCAGACTGAGAATCGAGCTGACTCCAAATTTTGTATGACTTGCGGGACTGCCTTAAGTGTTGCCCCACCTCCGCCCCCACCTGACGAAGGGGTTCGAGGGAGAGCGCCTTCTCCCACTAGCAAAAAATATGCCCAGGGTAAAGAGCCCACCACGGCGTTAATTCTGTCCTTGATCGTCCCAGGATTTGCTATCGGACAGTTTTATAACGGAGACATCATGAAAGGGGTTGTGATGTTAGTGGGCACGCTCATTCTAAGCTTCACAGTTGTAGTCCCGTTGGGGATTTGGGTCTGGTCGGCTATAGATGCGTATCAAGTGGCTAAAGGAAATCAGGCACTATGGAGTTAATCAAATTAGAAGAGCTGGCTCCCCGTGAATATGAACACCCGCTAGACCAAAAAGCACTTAATGCGCTGGAAAAGACGTCTGGGTTGGAGGTGCTGGTTAAAAAATTCAATGATTTTGGCGTTGAAGGCTTTTTAAGGCTCGAGTTTATTGGCAGCAATCTCAAGGTTACGCCGAGCAGCTTACCGGATATCTATGAGACGCTAGAAGAAGCGTGCGAGGTGCTGAACTTAAAGACAACGCCTGAAATCTATATGCGCCCTGACGATTATTTCCGCAAATTGGAAGTCACTACGAATAATCTAGAAGGCCTCACCGTAGGCGTCAATAATCCAGTCATTGTGATTAGTACGGCCTGTGTTGAAGCCTTTTCTCATTCAGAGCTGTTATTTATTCTGGGGTGTGAAATCGGACGGCTTAAAAGCCAACATATCCTCTATCAAAATATCGCCTGGCTGTTTCCAATTTTGAGTGGCACGGTCAGCAGCTTAATTGCCTCAATCCCAGGGGCGAGTTTATTGGCAAGTTCGATCACAGGCGGCTTATATCTGGCGTTAGTTAACTGGTTGAGGATGGCAGACTATACCGCCGATCGGGCAGGTCTATTAGCGTGTCAGGACGTTAATGCTGCCATGACGGCCATGGCAAAAATCGCCGGATTGCCTAAAAGATATTTTGACTCCTTTAATCTGGATGATTTCTTAACCCAGGCCAGAGAGTTTGAAGGGTTTTCAGACACGACCTACAACAAGGTTCTTAAAGTATTGAGCCTCGCCGTCAGAGATCAAGCGTTCACAATTGCCCGGGCCAATGAGCTTTTGAAGTGGGTAGACTCTGGCGAGTATCAGGCTGTTTTAGAACGTCAAACTAAGCTGCAATCTGCACCAGCCCCCAGCTTTTGCCGCCATTGTGGATTTAAACTTGAAGCTGCCCATGCTTTTTGCCCAAGCTGCGGCAAATCAGTCTCTGCTTAGGGTTTAACTGCACAAACTGTCCCATGTACTCCGGTTTTCAGCGTTTCACTTTGAATGCCCAGCATTCCCTCTGGCAAGGTAGGTTACCTGACAAACACTTGCCTAATTCTCAGCAGTTTGAAGACCTTTGGGCACTGCATCCTGAAAACTATAACGAAATCAAAATTCATGGCCGCGTCGTTAAGACACCTCGTTGGGAGCAGGCCTACAACAAACCCTATGGTTATTCTGGCATCACCCACTCAGCGTTGCCGAGTCCAGAGCAGGTATCCCCACTCTGGAGGTGGGTCAAGGAGACGATTGATGCGCGTCTAAACGGTATCCTGTTGACCTGGTACGATGGCCAACTCGGTCACTATATCGGCAAACATCGCGATAGCACCCAAAACATGATTGAGGGCGCACCCATTGTGACCGTTTCTTTGGGAGAGTCTAGAATATTTCGATTGCGCCCCTGGCAGAGTAAAGGCTATCAGGACTTCCCAGTGAATCATGGCACTGTTTTTGTCATGCCTTACAGCACAAACCTGGCCTGGACCCATGAGGTTCCAGCGTCTAAGAAATTTCGGGGAAGAAGGATTGCGATAGCGAAGCGCTGACTTGTCAGTTCGCATTCAGAGCATTCGAATAAGATCGAAGCTGCGCTGTCCATATTGATGCCAAATTGGCAACATCCGTTAAGGCCTAGCTAACACAATAAAAAGCAACCTGATGGCAGGGATATGCAAACGACAATTGATCGGGTCGTTCGTGATCGCTTTTGCCCCCTTAAAACCCTGGGTTAAGTTGAAGTTAGGTCAAAATCATGGAAAACAACCGTTTAATCATCAAAAATCTGGATAATCTTCAAGCACTTACCCCCGAGGAAGTGTCTACGATTCAAGGAAGTTTGTCGATTGCCCATCCCGGACCGTTACCTGAGGTTCCGGATGAGCCCTCCCCTAGAGACAGAATTTACTATCCCTATCCTCGCCCCAGGCATCCCAAACGTCCCTATCCCCAGCCCTCCCCCCATCCCTATCCGATTCCATCTATTCCTTGCAGCCCCTATCCTATCAAAGACGGTTATCTACCCTGGTGTGCAGTTATTCTCTAAATGTATCCCCAATTAGCCTGCAAGATCAGCCTTTACGCTGATCGCATCATTCTCTCTCAAGCAGGTCGGGAGGTTAGTTTTAACACCCATGCTCAGACAGGGGATGCCCTGCCCAAGCTGTTTGCCCTGATGGATGGCAGCAAAAGTTTGGACGAACTACGGCAAAGCCTCTGTCTCGGGAGCGCTCTGGATACGATCATTCAGAACCTGGATGAGCAAGGGTTGCTAAAGGATGCCTCATTGCTGAGGCATCCTACCCAGTCAGTGAAAAAATTGAGTGAATTTGCGAGAGAATTGCTGTCTAAGAACCAGCGAGGCAACAATCCGTTATGGTCCCTCCTTGAGGTCGAGCCGTCGGTCCTGCCCATCACTGAGACCATTCCTAAAACGATAGCTGAGCAGACGACTGAGCAACACATCAATGTTTTGTACGGTTTCGCCATAGAGCACTATCATCTGTTTGCCCACCGGCACACTTCCCACTGGCCAACCCCTCAGAGCGCTGCATCCCTTCGCCAGCTGGTCAGTGAACTCTATCGCCAAGAATCTACTCAGGCCGATCAGTTGCTCACGGCACTGGCTGCCCTTGGGATTAGCGATGCAGATATAAAAGATACGCTACTATTACCCGCAACAATGGCGCTTTGCCACGGGCTATCATTTTGGGCCAACTTTGATGACTGCTTTTACATCACCATTTTGGGGGCACTCACAGAGAGACTTTATCAAGACTTTGAGCGTTATCTTGCGACCAGTGAGGCCTTCAAACTAGGGCCACACTTTATCGAGCCCCTCCGTCAGCTGCTAACCCCGGAGCTAGCACGCGCCCGGGCGAACCTGCTCGATGATGACTTCCAGGAAATAGCCCCCCTTGATTTAGAAACAAGCCAGCGATTTATCGGGCAAATCCATCTGTTGGCAGATATGCTCAACGAGTTTTACACAGCCATCGTCAACTACTATGCGGTGGCCCCCCATCTACTGCGGCGAGTGTCCGTTATTTAAGGAGTGTGCGGGTATGACCACAACACCACAGACTTTAGACGCCGCTCCCTTATTGAAAGATCGGGTGGTTTTGACATTTAAAGACACGGAGGTTGAGGTTCGGTATGGAGCACAAGGATTTGCGATCGCAGTGCTCCCCGCCGATCGGCCCGAAATCGATCAGCTACTGAAGCTCTTGCAAGCAGGGGGCCGTTCACCAGCACAGCTAGCCCAGGATTGTCCGGGCCTCCAAAACCAAATCCCAGGGCTACTGAGTGAGTTTGACCACCGAGGCATGCTCGCCCAACCAGAATCGCCTAGTGGACTGCCCAATGATTGCTTGACGGGACGCCAGTTTTATCAAGTGCTATCTCGGTTCTTAGCTCGCCTCAAGCGACGATTTCCGCCCTCTCCCTTTTCTCAACAGATGGCAGATGGCACCCTCTCTCGACAGCACCTGATTGGCTATGCATTAGAGGCTTACCATGTGACCCATCTTTGCCCCAGGCTGCTGGCACCAGCCTTAGCCAAACACGCATCAACAACCACTCGCAAGCTGCTACAAGCATTTTTTGTCTCAGAGCTACATCACGATCGCTTGATCGAGAAATCGCTCACCAGCGTCGGCATCCCAGGGGCTCAACTCCAACACATGCAGCCGCTGCCCATGACTTTTGCAGTGTGTGCCTCCCTCGGCATCTTTGCTCAGCAGCATCCGCTGAGCTTCAAAGCAGCCCTGATGCTCTTTGAAGAAGATGAGAAAATATTCTATGAGCTATTCACCCAACGGTGTGAGGCGTTAGGCATGCCCGCCGACTTTTATCAGCCGATTTTGCTCCATGCCCAGATCAACGATGAGGGGGCCCACGATCAGATTACAGAAGTTTTGATGGCGGAGATCCCCTATGTGTCACTAGCAGACCAGCTGCTGGTGAAGAAAAATATGGCGCTTTTGATGGAGTCGATGATCCTCCGCACCTACGAGATTTTAAATTACTATGGGGACTCCAAGAATTTGATTCCACGGTGTTTTGAGGCGTGATGCTGACTCATAGCCACAATGGTTGACATCTTTACAGAGACAAGCTTTACTCCCCTTCCCCCAATTTGATTTGGGAGAAAGAGTTGGGGGATGAGGGCTGGTTTCTGAATTCTAAGCTAGAGCGGCAAACTGTTGCCAACACAAATACATTGCTCGCGGCACATGAAAACAACCTTTCCATTTACCCCCCTTGAGGTTTAGCAACACTTCGCCTTGACGGTTTAAATAGCCAAACCATTCGCCCTGCTGAGGATCAGCAAACCGTTCCCAGGCATAGTCATGCACCTTTTGATACCACTCCCAACAATCTGCTCGCTGGGTTAAGCGATAGCCCATTGCCAGCGCTACCAAAGTTTCTAGATGGACCCACCAGAGCTTTTGGCTCCACTCTAGCTGCTGGGGCGGATGCCCCTCGGCATCGAGAAAGTAGAAAATACCGTCGTATTGGGTGTCCCAGCCAAAGTCAAGGATGCCCATGACCGTATCGATGGCCTGATTGATCAAAGCGATATCCTGCCGCCGCTGGGCAATGTCCATCATGAACCACATCGCTTCAATGCCGTGGCCCGGATTGACCACTCGGCCCTCAAAACAATCAACGTGAGACCCATCTGGGGCAACGTTCTCATACAGAAGATTACGCTCAGGATCTAGAAAGCTGCCCATCACTTCTTTGACGGTGTGATCTAAAACGTCTTCTAGCTGATCGCCTGAGAGCAGCCAGTCCATTTCTAGAGATAGATTCGCCAAGATCATCGGCACTGCCAGGGTCTTCATCGGGCGGGTGCCAGGGTAGGTTTTGGTGTATTGTCCTTTAGGATTATCTTTGCGGCGCAGTACGTTGCCATAGGCTTGCAGTGCCACTTCTTTGGCCCAGTCTTCGCCCGAAGCGAGGGCATACTGGCTAAAGGCCATGGCGGCAAAACAGTCTGAGAAAATGTTGTAGGGCTGCACCAGGGGGCGACCGTCGCGGGTTAACGAAAAATACCAGTTGCCCTCAGCATCTCGGCCATTATCCGCAAGAAACTTGGCGCCACTGGCGGCCACACTGAGCCAAGCCTCTCGCTTCTCAAGCTGATTGTAGAGCATGGCAAAGGTCCATACCTGGCGGTTTTGCAACCAGATAAACTTGTCAGTATCGTAAACCTTGCCATCACGCCCCAAGCAGGTAAAATATCCCCCCTGATCTCGATCAATGGAATAGGTTTCCCAAAAGGGAATCACGTCATCGAGCAGCGTGGTTTTGTATAGGTCCGCTAGCTGTTGAAAGGTCGGCACGTTGGGATCTCCGGTTTAGGGACTCGCGGGTCATTTTAAGGGATTATAATGCCGCCATGCACTCGATCTCACCTGATACGATGTGATCTGTCACCCATCACCCATCACCGAATCCATGTACGACTTCGCAATCATCGGCGGCGGCATCATTGGCTTATCAACAGCAATGCATCTGGGGCAACAGTATCCAGACGTCGAGATTTTAATTCTTGAGAAAGAAAGCGACTGGGCCTATCACCAAACCGGACACAACAGCGGCGTCATCCACTCAGGCATTTACTACAAACCCGGTAGCTTTAAGGCTAAATTTTGTCGAGACGGGTGTCGCTCTATGGTGGCGTTTTGCCAGACCCATGGCATTGCCCACAAGGTCTGCGGTAAGGTCATCGTGGCAACCAAACCAGAAGAATTGCCCCAGTTGGAAAAACTCTACCAGCGGGGTCTGGAAAACCAGATCGAGGTGGTTAAGCTTAGCCGTGAAGACGTGCGAGAGATTGAACCTCACGTTCGGTGTCTGGCGGGGATTCGGGTGTATGCCACTGGCATTGTGGATTATAAACAGGTCTGTGGGAAATACGTCGAGTTGATCACAGCCCAGGGGGCGGAGATGCAGCTGAATACTCGGGTTGAGAAAATCCTGGATACCCATGACGGTCTGGTTTTAGAAACAAATCAGGGGAGCTTTGAGGCTCGGTTTGTGATTAACTGTGCAGGGTTGTATTGCGATCGCATCGCCCAACTCGCCAAAATCACGCCCCCCGCCAAAATCATCCCCTTCCGTGGTGAGTACTACGAACTCAAGCCTAAAAAACGCCACCTGGTCAAGACTCTGATCTATCCAGTCCCCAACCCGAATTTTCCCTTTTTAGGCGTTCATTTTACCCGCATGATTGACGGCAGTATCCATGCTGGGCCGAATGCCGTCCTGAGCTTCAAGCGAGAAGGCTATCAAAAAACTGACTTCGACCTGCACGACTTTGCCGAGATCATGACCTATCCAGGACTCTGGAAGCTCGCCGCAAAACATGGCAGTGCGGGACTTCAGGAGATGATTCGCTCCTTTAGCAAAGCCGCTTTTGTGCGCAGCCTGCAACAGCTGATCCCTGACGTCCAAGCCGATGATCTAATCCCCATCCCCGCAGGGGTTCGGGCGCAGGCTTTGAAAAAAGATGGCAACCTGGTAGATGATTTCCTCATCATCAAAGACCAGCGTTCTATTCATGTGTTTAATGCCCCCTCACCCGCTGCTACCTCGTCCTTGGAAATTGGCAAAGCCATTGTTGCTCAGCTATCTCACATAGGTTGAGAGAATATCTGTCAAAAGAAAAATCTCTATCTTTCGAAGGAAGAACAGATGCAAAGGAGTTGTTATTATGATGTTAGTCGTTGTAAAGAAGCGTCTTGTTGTTAAGAGTTTAGCGATGCTGAACGGCATTGTTGACAGGGCTGTTTCAAGCATTTACGACGATTTGTAGTTCGAAAGGAGGTTACCTATGGCTTTAGTACAATGGGAACCCTGGCGAGAGATGGAAACTCTACGCCGTCAAATGAGTAGCTTGCTCGAAGAGATTGGCATGTTAAACGGACCTTTGCCAAACGAGCGGCACAATTGGATACCCGCCATCGAGATATCAAGTTCTGAGGATGCCTTGATGCTCAAGGCTCAGATTCCTGGTATTCGCCCAGAGGATTTAGACGTACAGGTGTCTCGCAATGGCGTTCTGATTGCAGGTCAGTATCGTCGAGAAGATAAGGACCAGCAGCTCCACAGCGAGTTTCGATATGGCCACTTTCGCCGCGCCATTCCGTTGAATACGGATGTGAAGAATACCGAGGTGGATGCTCAATTTAAGGATGGCGTCCTTACCTTGAAAATGCCCAAGGCTGATCACGAACGAAATCGAGTTCACCGAATTCGTCTTGGCCAGAGCGACTCTAGTGAAAATGTGCGTGTAGAGTCCTCCAATACCCAGGAACTCGCGGGTGCCGCAATCAACAACTAGCGAGGATATTAGCGAGTTGACTGGCCTAAGATAAGGCGGCTACTTTTGGCTAGTCTGAGCCTGTCGCGACCCCGCTGCTATTTTTTAGCGGCGGGGTCGTATTTTTGCGACAATTGAGAAGATGCTCCCCCACATTACCTCGATGAACTGGTCTGTCTACCTGATCCGCACCCGGCATAATACGTTGTATACCGGGATTACAACAGATGTTGCCCATCGCCTGAGCGAACATGGGATGGGTAAGCAGGGCGCGAAATATCTGCGGTCTAAAGGTCCATTGCAAGTGGTTTATCATGTGGTGCTGGGAAGCCGTTCGCTGGCCTCCAAAGCTGAGTACAGAATCAAAAAACTGTCAAAACCTCAAAAGGAGAAAATTGTCGCCAATGAGCTAAACCAACAGGCTTTGTTGACGTTTCTGGAGCTTCAAGACAGTTGAAAAGTGATCAGTAAATCAAGGGTGATAGCATGTACGCTATTGAAACCACCTACCCATGGTGATATATGGAAGCCGACCCAATAATTTTCAAAACGGACTGAATGGCTATTCGAGAAAGCTCCAGGGGGTTTCCAGTATTCGGAGCGTAAGGGTAAAGATTCCGTCGCTGTCTTTTTAATTCGACGTCAGAGCGATGGGGCTGAGTGGGAGATTTTGGTCCGTTACCAGCATCTGTGCATCGGTAATACTGAAGACACCTGGAGGTCAAAAAGTTTGGGGTAACTATCTGGACTGCGATTACGGGTTTTGGGGTGACCAATAGCAGTGGCTGTTTTTTTGCCCTGGCACTGGCGTCTGTGATTGTGTTTGGAGTAATGGGTCTTTACTACTTATTTTTAGAGCGCAAATTTCGGACAAGTTACAATCGCCTGGTCAAAATCATCAGCGGTTATGGGTCTGCGGAGGATGCTCAGTGGGTGGTGGCTATCAAGGGTAATTTTATGAAGCCCGATAGCTCGATCAAGTTTTTGCCAGGGCTACCCAGCACGTTGCGATCGTGGGCAAACTTACCCTATTTGATGATGCTAAGCGTATCGATCGCACTGTTTTTTGTAGAGTTTTCAGCGTCGAGTCCTACGCCTTAGCCATAGGCTCAAACAACAGGTACATTTTATCGGTTGAGCCTTGTGTAGGCTTTGCCTGTTAAGAGCAAAGCCCAACCTACAGATTTCATCATGACTGACAGTTTCTGTTCAGAAGATGGCTATTCTGTTGCCTGCACATTGGAGTATTCAATCTGCATAAGCGCCTGATTGCTGAACAGTCCCCGAAAGGTATTGTTGATAAATGCTTGAATCATTGAGGGGGTTGCTCTTGTTCGAGCCAGGGCAAATATTCCGATGACAGCGCCAAATAAAACATCTATGCCCGATTGGACCGACACAGTTGGCTGTAGATACCCCTTTGAGAAAGCCCGAGTGAGATGATCACTTAGGAATCTTTTAATAAAGGCAGTATCGCGTTCAACGGCTTGCTGCAAATCAGAGGTAGGAATCTCAGCAGACATCAAGAGGTTGACAAAAAAGCAGCCTCGTCCAATACCTTGAGTCGTTGCAGCCTTAAAGAGATTGTCAAAATAATGTGCGATCGCGTGTATTCCATAATCCGGTATATCAAAAGCTGCGTATAGATTTTCTTCGTACCGCTCAAATGCAGCATTGAATAAGGCTTCTTTTGAACCAAAAGCGTTGTACAAACTGCCCCGCTTTATCCCTAACTGCTGCGCTAACTTATCTAAAGACGTTGCACCATAGCCATGTTCCCAAAAATAGTTGCAGAGCTGCTCTATCACTGCTTCGGTATCAAATGAGCGAGGTCGAGGCATAGCGATCAGTTATTAGGACTCATATTTTCGCCTTCTATTCTAGACAACATCGACAAAAAAGGATATTCTTGTCGTATTCGACAAGAATAGAAAAATAGAGGCTCCCTTGATGAAACGAATGAAAACTGGCATCCTCACCTTTGGTCTTTTCATGGTCAGCCCCTTAGGAAGCGAGCTTTTGACACAAGCTTATGCACAGACTATCGAAACAACTCAAACAGCCTCGTTCGCTGAGAAAAGTACATTGGAAGCATTCATGTACCTTGAAGAGGAATGGCTGAACGCTGTCCAATTTGAATCAAAGCTGGCGCTGCAATCTCGACTCGAGGGGCTCATTGCTAACGACTTCGTCTATCAGCACGGCAGCGGTCAAAACCTCACCAAAGCAGTCTATATCGACCTCTTGGTGAAGGGTGACATAACGGTGGCAGATCGCGGTCCACTCGATTTATCGGTGCGTGATTACGGTGACACCGTCATCACCTACGGCTCAAGCTCTATGACTGGCAGAGTTTTCGGCGCACCGTATGACGGGGATCTCCGTTTCATCAACGTGTGGCGTCAACAGCCTGACGGGCAGTGGATTCTTACACACCGAAACTCAGAACTACTGTAACTAAGGTGCTGTCGTCAAAAGTGATAGATAAGAGCCATATTTCTGGATCTTGTCCGTCATCACATTGAAGCGGCTATCAATCTTGATAATCACCCTTCTATTGCGCTTACTCAGAGGGTTGGTTTACAGGAAGAGTGTGTTCGGCGGGGCTTTTACTACGAAAATAAGCAGTGGGTGGATCATGTAATCTATCAATCTATGTTGCTCTTCCATCCGAGCTGGGTTTAGCCGAAAAGCCCCCTGTGAGCGCTATATAACGTTAGCCTTCTCAATGTCACACCATTTGCCACGTCAGCTCATGGCCTGCCCATAGGGGCACCAGCCCAGATTCCATAAAGGGCACTTCATCGGGAATACGCCAGGTCGTTTTGGTCAAGGTAATCTGTTCGGTATTGCGCGGGAGCTGATAAAAATCTGGCCCATAGAAGCTGGCAAAGGCTTCCAGTTTTTCCAGTGCATTAGCCCTCTCAAAAACATCTGCGTACAACGCCATGGCGTGTAGCGCCGAAAAGCAACCCGCGCAGCCACAGGCACTTTCTTTGCTGTTGCGAGTATGGGGGGCGCTGTCAGTGCCCAGAAAAAACTTAGGATTGCCAGAGGTGGCCGCTTGCAAAAGCGCCTGACGATGATGCTCTCGCTTTAAAATGGGCAGGCAGTAAAAATGGGGAGAAATGCCCCCCTTAAAGAGCCTGTTGCGGTTAAACAAAAGATGTTGTGGCGTGATCGTGGCGGCAATATTGTGGGTCGCCAGGACAAACTCCACAGCATCAGCGGTGGTAATGTGCTCAAGGACCACCCGCAAATCGGGAAATCGCTGCTTAAGGGGTATCAATTGTTGCTCGATAAAGACTTTCTCTCGATCAAACACATCAACCGCTTGATCGGTGACCTCTCCATGTAGCAATAAAGGCATACCGACTTGCTGCATAGCCTCAAACACGCGATCGCACCGACGAATATCCGTCACCCCAAATTCTGAATTGGTCGTTGCACCGGCTGGGTAGTACTTAACCGCTTTGACAAACCCAGCGGCTTTGGCGGCCATAATCTCTTGGGGGTCGGTGTTGTCGGTGAGGTAGAGCGTCATCAGCGGTTCAAACCGTTGACCGGCTGGAATCACTGCCAGGATGCGATCGCGATAGGCCGCAGCCTCCGCTA